>JAXGQG010000001.1:0-1574 GCA_040766535.1 Dehalococcoidia bacterium
CAACGTGGCCCGCGCCAGCCTGGAGGAGCTGCGGTTGGATTAAGTAGAGTCCCGTGGAGTGGTGTAGGAGGAGACTGGTAAAGAGAGAGGTCACTGCGTCATCATCATCGGAATCCGGAAAGACAACGATGATGGAGGTAACGACAGTGACCGAAGAAAGCATGGACCTTGTGGAGTATCTGCGCAAGCGAGGAGAGGAGCCTGACGTTGATTTCCTGCGAGAGGCGGTGGGCGTGCTGATGCGTGGGATCATGGAGGCTGAAGTAACGGAGAAGACTGGAGCCGGCTACGGCGAACGCACGCCGGAGCGCATAACGCAACGGAACGGGTACCGGGCCCGCCCGTGGGACACGCGTGTTGGGACGCTTGAGCTGCGCATCCCCAAGGTGCGTGAGGGAAGCTACTATCCGAGTTTGCTGGAGCCGCGGCGGCGGAGCGAACGAGCGTTGCTGTCGGTGGTACAGCAGGCGTACATCGAAGGGGTATCGACGCGACGTGTCGATGACCTGGTGAAGTCACTGGGCTGCGAAGGCATCTCGAAGAGCCAGGTGAGCCGGATCTGCCAGGAACTGGACGGCATGGTGGAGGCGTTTCTGACACGGCCGCTGGATGGTGGGTCGTACCGCTATGTCTGGGTGGACGCGCTGACGCAGAAGGTGCGGGAGGCGGGGCGCATCGTGAACGTGAGCGTGGTCATCGCCACCGCGGTGAACATCGAGGGGCGGCGGGAGATCCTGGGCCTCGATATCGGCACAAGCGAGGACCATGCCTTCTGGCTGGCGTTTCTGCGCTCGCTGCTGGCGCGGGGGCTGTCGGGGGTGGAACTGGTGACCTCCGATGCGCACCAGGGGCTGAAGGAAGCCGTCGCCCTGTGCTTCTCCGGCGCGTCATGGCAGCGCTGCCGGACGCACTTCATGGTGAATCTGTTGAGCCGGGTGCCGAAGCGAGCCCAGGCGGCGGTGGCAACCGTGGTGCGCACCATCTACCAGCAACCGACGGCGGAACAGGTGTGGCAGCAGCACGAGCAGGTGGTGCGCCACTTCGCCGCGCGCTTCCCCGCGGTGGTGGAGATGCTCACCGAGGCGAAGGAGGACATACTCGCCTTCACCGCTTTCCCCCATGTCCACTGGCATCAGATCTGGTCAAACAATCCGCAGGAGCGACTGAACAAGGAGATCCGGCGCCGAACGGATGTCGTGGGCATCTTCCCGAACCGGGCCGCCGCAGTGCGGCTCATCGGTGCCGTCCTCAGCGAGCAACACGACGAGTGGCAAGTGAACCGGCGCTATCTGCCCCAAGTGTCCGACACCACGAGCGTCGACACCCTGCTGCAGGAGGTGGCACTACCGGTAGGCATACACTGATTCACAGCCGGTGGTGATGATGCCCTCATACACCACTTGACGGGACGTGGCCTTCGTCAATGCAGTCAGTTGATTCTGCTGAGGGTCTACGATTCTGTCCTCCGCTAACTGTTCAGCGAGAATGTCGGCATGCAGCAGATGCTGGCATTGAACAGAAAGGGACAAAGGCGACTGCAGTTATTGAACTGGGTGGAGGGAGGGAGGATGACG
>JAXGQG010000010.1:0-67127 GCA_040766535.1 Dehalococcoidia bacterium
CGAGGGCGTCGGCAGCTTCGCGCAGGCCATTCCATCCCTCATTGAGAACGCTCGAATCGCGGCCGGCCGGCACGGCCCATATGAGGAGCAGCACGGCAAGTACGCCCACAGCCACCAACCATGCCGCTTGCACGAGGCGTGAAGTCATTCAGGCGTCTCCTCCGTGGACGACTCAGGCTCTTGCGTTTGCGAATCGACAGCCTTCAGCGACTTCCTGCCAAGAGCCACGTCCGCCTGTTCGGGCTCCCGCCAATCGTACAGCGCCTTCTCCACCAGAGCCGTGAGACGTGAGAACGCGCCGGCAACCGCGGGCGCCAGGCTGGAGACGAGTGACCGGTACTCGCGAACGGTCATATCACGCCGCAGCACGACTCCGAATGCAGATTGAAGGAAGACCACAGCACGGTAGTAGAGGCGAACCAACTGCAGTCGCGCCCCCTCGTAGCGCGCATCGACAGCGATACTAGTGTGAGAGGCGACCAAAGGTTGAGTCCCCACAGTAGCGGCCGGCGCAGCAACGGGTTCCATCCGAAGCGGCGACGGCCAGAGCCTTCGCAGCCCCAGGCCCAGGATGAGCGCCAGAACGATTACCAGTGTCCAGGCGACGGGAATCAACAGGTTCACGACAAGTACCTGAGAACGAGCCTCGGCTGTCCTGTGCCATGGTTCATGCGGCAGCACCCGCACCGTCACAGTTCTAATTCCCGTTGCCCATATCGACATCTCAAGGGGAACACGATACTGGAACGGACCGGAATCCTGTTCCCACCGCACGGCATGTCCACCCCAGTCCGCGGACATCGAAGCATTTGACAATGGCAGCGATGACTTCAACTGGCCATCAAGCGTTACCAGCGCTACGCAGCGGCCCTCGAGAACGCCGCGCGGCAGGCCGAACGAAAGGTCTGGCACAATCAGCACCTGCGGCACCTGTATCTCGAGTCGCGGCGCTAGACGTGTTATGTCCATCTCCACCATCGACGCCGCCGGGGCCGTCGCTGACCGGTCGTCCGCCGGAACCGCAAGCCGCATGTCGTCATGGCCAGTCGCGGCCTCCGCAGGCAACACAAAAGAGCACTGAAAGGCGCCCGTACGGTCCGTGGCGGTCTCGCACATGATGCGTCCTCGCCAGCGCACTTCAACCGGTCGTTCGCCGATGGTGCCAGAGGACGCCACCACGCCTGCGACCTGCGCTGTCAGACCCGGATAGATGCGCGACACAGACGATGCCTCTAGTTGTGAGTCGTGATAACGCACCGTGAGTGGTACGTCGACCGTCATTGAAGGCAGGTAGCGCGACAGGTCTCCACCTGACGGCACGTACATCAGGGTGACCACGCGCATCGGGACGTACTCATACGGCACGTGCAGCTGAAACGAGAATGCCCCGGTATCGTCACTCCGTGCTACACCCACCTCCACCCCGTCGAGGTATAGCAGCACATCTCTCCCAACCAGCGGTCTGCCATCCACTTGAATGGCCCCGGCGATCACGACCATTTCACCCACCCACGCGGCGTCGGGGTCCAACTGCGCTGTGACCGTCGGTTGCGGCAGCGCTTCTTTGCCGGCGACTTCCGCTTCGATGAGAGCCACGCGCTGCTCATACTGTTCGGTCAATTCCGTCAGCAACGCGAGCGCAGCTTCCAGGGATGCGCGGGCTTCGGCAAGTTGGGCGGTAGTCCCACCCCCTCCAGTCCGCCTCATTACGGCGAACACCTCGGACGTAGCATCCTCAAGCGCGTGCAGCAGGTCGGTCGCCTCGGGCAGAAGCCTCCGGCAGCTATCGAGCGATTGCCCTGTACCAGCAAGGTTGTTCGCCGCCAGCATGCGCTCTGCCTGATCAAGAGCTTCGAATATCTCCGCGACGACTCGAGTCAGTTCCTCACACAATTGCACGTACCGTCTCGCGAGATCCACCATACCGGATGGCAGGTGCGCCCACTCAACGCGAACTGCGGCAATGTCCTCCAATGAACTTTCGAACTCCGCCGATGCCACCGACTCGAGGGTCTCGCCCAGATGGGCGAAAAGAAGCCATGTCTGGTAGTGCTCGCGCACACTGGATGGATCCCGATGGAAGACCGCCTCCCGAGCCAGGTCTTGCTGACCACACCCTGCAACCAGCAGTAGCACAACCACTGCGGCGAGGCAGCCTACGCGCCGCACGCGCGCAATCGTCGACAACCGCTCAGTCACAGGCACACAGTCCTTCACTACCGCTCAACACTCAGGCGTCAACCGGGCGTTCTGACCACACACCGGGAACCGCATCTCACCGACTCACTATCCGGTCAGAATGCGCACGACTTCCGCAACGACAATAGCGGCGAAACAGACAACGAGGATGCGTTCGACCACGCTCAGCGCCGCACGCGCACGCCGGTTCAACCAGACGAAGAGCTGATTGACCACGAGCGTCTCGATGACAAACACGGACACGTAGAGATTGATGCGGGTCTCACCCGTCCAGGCGAAGATCACCGACGTTCCAAGCAACAGAGCAGCCAGAACGATCACGTAGCGGTCGGTAATGGTCATGATCGCTCCCACGTCCGCATCGTGAGCATGACAGTTCGAATGCCGCGATCGACCGACTCAGACTCGATGACAACGCCTCGCCCTTTGCCCTCGGCGACTACTGCCGCCGCTATGGAACCGCAGAGGGAACCGAGGCACCCTTCGACGGACGATGAGAGCCATTGGGCAGGAACCGACTCTCGCCTGAAGCGCGCCTCAATCATGCCGTCATGTTCGAAGAGATCGACCTTCTCGGCAACGCGCAGTGAAGACACCGCGAGTTGATTGAGCGCCACGCTGAGTTCATCCATGGTTTCTCCAGGCGGATACTCAAGCAGGGCAAGCGCAGCGCTCCCCGGCGAACTCACCAGCAGACCAACATCATCGGCACCATCGCCACAGAACGTGACAAGCCGGTCATCAAGAGGCTGTGGCGGAATTCCTGTGCACGCGCCGTCAACCAGTGGTATGAACGTGCGTGCGCCTCCCGATGAGACAGCGGACGGAAGGTACACCGCGCGCGATTGCAGTCCGATCTCCTCGAGCAGCCTGCCCAGGTTCTCGTACCCAACGCGCACGAGCAGGTCTGCCAGATCGGCAGGGACTCCTGGAGTCGTGGTTCCAAGCAGGAGGATGACCACACCCAGAACGAGCAATGCGATCCCGGTCGAAACGCCAGGGTAGGAACCCAGAACGAACAGCGACGCGATAAGAATGCACGCGCCTGCTGCCACGAGACCGGAGCCAAGGCGTATGTAGCGGACCCTATGCATGTCAATTCGTAGCGGTCATTCACCTGCGGCCGCCCGCTTCGAGACGGCGGCGGTCCTGAACCACTCCCGGCGGTGCCGACCCAAGTATAGACCACAGAGACTCTGCTGAGTACAGCAGCCCGGCACCAACGAGAGAACCGCGCGGCGAGTGCACAGCCACGCGACAAGGAACGCGACAGCACTATCGGACTCCCATCCAGCAGCGCCGTTGCAGAAGAATAGACTGGTGGAGGCGGGGGAGGGTTGAACTCCCCGTCCAGAAAAGGGTTGCCAGAATGTGCTACAGGCTTAGTCGGTCGCCAATTCGTCGCATGACCATCGTCCACCGACCGAGTCAGGCCACGCCATCCAGCTTGTCTTATCCAGGTCTCGCCGGCCCAAACCCGGAGCACCCCGGCATTCTCACGCCCACTCCCGACCCACCGGGGAGAGATCGGGGTGGACGCGCGACCTTAACTAGGCCGCGACGGGAACTAGATCGTTCTCGTTTATTGTTTGCCACCTGTTTATTGAGGTGGATGGCACCTCAGCCTGCAATCCTGTAGGCCCTCCCCTGTCGAACCCACGCGCCCCCTTCACGGCCGACCAATACTACACCGGAAACGAGGCATCTACCGTCGCCGTTCCTTCACCACACGGTCCAACTCTCGCTCCTGGTCACGCTGCGCAATAGCCTCACGCTTGTCGTACTGCTTCTTGCCGCGTGCGACCCCCAGTGCAACCTTGGCCTTGCCACCCTTAATGTACATTCGCACGGGAACCAGCGTCAAACTCTTTTGCCTCATGAGCGCGTCCAGAGCGTCGACTTCCTTCCGGTGCAGCAACAACTTGCGCGCCCGACCCGGCTCATGGCCATAGTGACTGGCCGCGTCGTACGCTGCGATGTGACAGTTGAACAACCAGAGTTCGCCCTTCTCCACTCTCGCATAGGCGTCCTTCAAATTCACGTGACCGGCGCGAATCGACTTGATCTCGGAGCCCATGAGCACGATGCCAGCCTCATACGTATCGCCGATGACGTAATCATGGTAAGCTTTGCGATTGACTGTGATAGTTCGTGTTTCACCACCCATCCCCGCATTCTAACGCACTTAGAGAGAATGAAGAAGGCCAACTGAAGAGTGACTCGTTCGGAAATCGCGACCCGAGCGCTGGCCCTTGCGACGGTGGTAGCGATAGTCGTTGGCGTCTACGTCCTGGCCCCTCACCTCAGAGCCGAACAGTTCGCCCCTGTACTGATTCCGTCTCCACCAGAGCACTCATCCGCCGACATAGTGGTCAACATCACCGGCAACGTTCGCAATCCAGGTCTGTACACGCTCGATGAAGCCACGCCGCTGGGCGACGTACTGGCGCTTGCCGGCGTGCACGACGTGGACACCGGCCACACCGCCACAATCGAGGTCGATCCCATCAGCAACACAACCTCGCAGCGAGTCGACCTGAACCACGCGGAACCGTGGCTCCTTGAGGCACTGCCCGGCATCGGGCCTGAGAAGGCAAAGGCGATAGCTGCACACAGAGAGACATACGGTCCGTTCGTCTGCATAGAGGACCTGGTTCTGGTCCCCGGAATCAGCTCCGCGACACTGGAATCCATCCGCGACCACATCATCATCACCCCATAACGCCGCGTCACATGTGGGTATTCGCCTTCAGTTGCGCATTCATCGCGGGCGTGGGATTCGCCGCCACGCGCGATCCGGCATGGGCTGCCACCTTATGCCCCGTCCTATGCTTCGGTCTGCTGGTCACCCGCTGGTCCAGAGCCACTCTTCTGATTCTCGTCGCCGGATCGCTACTCGCCGCTGTGTTGGGCGTCCAGGCATATGAACGCTCGTTGCCGGCAGCCGACGATGTGATCGTCTCTGCGTACAACGAGTCCGGTCCCGTGGCGCTAGAGGCAATCATTTGTGAAGAGCCCGAATCCGGGGGCCGGTACACCAGTCTTCTCCTCGACAACGTCCGGGTGACGGACGCCGGGAGACGCGTCGGTGTGGACGGACGGGTGTTGCTCACGACCTCCGATCCGCGCCAATTCCACTACGGCGATGCCGTCCTGTTCCGCGGTATTCTCGAGACACCGAGGGCATTCGATGGCTTCGACTACCCACGGTATCTCGCCCTTAGCGGCGTGTACTCGACGGCGTTCCAGGGGAGCCTGGAGTTCAGGACTTCCGATGAGCCGAAACCATTGAGAGTACGTCTAGCTGCGGCAAACAGCGCGCTCGACAGCGCGTTGGCGAGAGTGTTGCCGGAACCGGAAGGATCCGTGGCGCGTTCGTTGCTGCTCGGAAGGCGAGGCTCGCTGCCTGACGAGGTGCGGGACGCATTCGCGCGCACCGGTACTGCGCATCTCCTGGCTATCTCAGGCCTCCACCTCGGCATCATAGTCGCCGCAATCCTGGGCATCCTGCTTATCCTGCTTGGCCGTAGATACTACCTCTATGTCTGGATTGGCCTGGCTGCACTGTGGGTCTACGCCCTCTTGACCGGTATGAATCCGCCGGTAGTTCGCGCCGCGATGATGGCTTCTACGTTCCTGCTGGCGGAGCTCGCCGGCAGGCAGAAGCACGCCCCGACCGCGCTGGCGTTTGCCGCGGCCGTGATGGTGAGCGTGGACCCTCGCGTACTCTGGACGGTGTCCTTTCAGATGAGCGTGCTTGCGATGGGCGGCATCGTCCTGCTGTTCCACCCGCTACGGGCCTTGCTTGAGTCCATGTTGCGAGGAATCCTGACGCATGCACCACTGGCCCTCCCGGTTTCCAATCTGATGCTGGACGTCACCACCGCCAGTCTTGCTGCAACAGCGGCTATCTGGCCGATATCTGCAGGTACCTTCTCGCAGTTCTCGGTGGTCGGCGTGGTTGTATCTCTGCTCACCCTTCCGTTCCTGCCTTTCGCTCTCGCCTCGGCAGCCATGACCGCAGTCACGGCCCTGTTCTCCACATCAGTCGCCGCTCCACTCGCATGGACTACATGGCTGCTGACCACCTACATCGTCAAAGTCATCGAGTCATTCGCGGGACTGCCGTGGGCCTCCGTGACCATGTGCGCGCCGGAGAAGTGGGGCGTCGTCGCGTACTATGTGACCCTCAGCGCCGTCCCACTGGCATGGCATGCATGGCAGGGACGGGATGACGGGACACAACCTCGGGGCAACTCGAGCCGTGAATACGGACGCAGCAGCACACTGCACTACGCGTTGCCACCACTCCTCCTGACAACCACCATTGTGTGGGCGATGGTGCTCTCCGCACCGGACGCCCGGCTACACGTCAGTATCCTTGACGTGGGACAGGGAGACTGTATCGTGGTGCAGTCGCCCTCAGGCAGGACCGTGCTCATAGACGGGGGACCTGACGGGCGCCGTACTTGTGCGCTCGTAGACGGGCTTCGACCTTTCTGGGACCGTACCATCGATGTGGTCGTCGCCACTCATCCCCATGCCGATCATCTGGGTGGACTGCTCTCAGTCATCCAGCGCTACGGAATAGGCATGGTCGTGGAACCGGCCATTCAATGCGAGGGAGCACTGTACGAGGAATGGAGAGCGAGAGTGACAGACGCTGACTGCGACGTCGTATCGGCAACGCGTGGGCAGGAGATGGACCTTGGCGATGGCACGCTTCTGCAGATCCTCAATCCCGCAGAGATGCCACTGTCAGGCACGAATGACGACATGGACAACAACGGAGTCGTTATACGACTCACCTACGGAGACGTCAGCTTCCTCTTCGCCGCCGATATCAGAGCCGAAGCAGAACGGGCTCTCACCGGCCACGCTGCATCCGTACTGCGAAGCAACGTCCTGAAGGTGCCTCACCACGGGAGTGAGTCTTCCTCCTCAGAGCGTTTCATTGCAGCAGTAGCCCCCGGGATCGCTGTTGTGTCAGCAGGTGAGGACAATCCGTACGGACATCCGCACCCGGTGGTGCTTGAGCGATACGCGGCGACGGCAACCGAACTGCTGGTAACCTGCGCTACCGGCACCATCGAATTCGTCACCGACGGCGCCACACTCTGGATTCACACCGAGAACGCAGCCAGACAGACTCCGCCATAGGCGACGACTGAATCCAACCAGTATCTCCACACACCCGAGCCTGCTATTCAACGGAACAGCCCTAGCTTTCGGGCGTAGAACAGGGCAAGGCCAATAAGAATCGCTGCCACGAAGATCAGGAAAGTCCATTTCATCGCGATGGCAAGAACCAGCATATACACACAGTTGATAGCAATGGCAATGGATGAGCACACAACAAGTCTGCGCGGCTTGACCTGTACTGACGCACGCACATACGTCGCGGGATGTCGACGCAGCAACCTGATGGCGGCGAACAGCACGAGCGTGACCATGAACAACAGGCCGAAGTTCAGCACCGAACCAAGCGTCATGAGCGGCGGATTCACGAGCAACGTGCACACGGTCATCAGGTATATGAGCAGGAGCCCATTGTGGGGGGTCCCGAATCTGCGATTGACGCGAGAGAAGGCGCGGGGGAAGTACCCATCGAAGGAGAAGGCCAGCGCATATCTGCCAGCAGCGGCGAGCGTGAGATTGATAGTGGTCGCGCTCGCCATGATACCACCACCCACGACGAAGAACTCCAGCCAACCTGCGGGCAGAAATGTCGCAGCCACATCACCGAGCGTCCCCTTCGAGAACTGTGCCCAGCCCACCGTACCCACAGCCACGACCTCGATCAAGATATAGAGACACAGAACGATGCCTATGCTGATCGCGAGGGCACGAGGGATGACGCTCCGGGCGTTGCGGACCTCATCGCCCATCTCGATGCCGAAGAGTCCGCCCGCCAGCAACGTGTATAGCAGTGCTGCGGCGCCAACAAAACCCACTGCACCACCCGAGAAGACCGGGCGCAGGTTCTCGATGGAGACAGCCGGCATACCACCGAGGATGAAGATGAGAAGCGCAGCCACGAGGAGGATGACTCCAACAAACTGCGTTTGAGTGGCCAATCGAACTCCGAGCACATTCACAAGGAACAGAACGCTCATCACCAGGACGGCCCACAGAGTGACGTTCAATCCGGGAAGCAGCACCGCTACCAGCTTCGCGATAGCCACCGCAAACAGTGGCAGCATGCCCAGTGGTATGGCAATGAACAGCACCATCCAGGCGGCCACGGCAAGAGGGCGTGAGAACAGCTTGGCGTACTGATAGTTGGCACAGGTGACCGGCAGCGCTGCAGACAACGCGGAATACGCGGGCAGGGCGAGCAGGATGGGCGCCGCACTCATCAGCTGTCCGAGCAGCAGCGACGAGCCAGTGAGTCCAGCCGCGATGCCCGTGAGCAGGAAGAGCGAGCCTCCGATGTTGAGCCCCACCATGATAGCTATGAGACCGATCATGCCGATCTCACGTCGAAGGTTGGCCGAGACAGAACGCCCTACATAGAATCGAAGGTCATATCCGGTGTCCACTTTGCTCCTTGTTCTACGACAGTCACGCCGACTTCTCACGTTGCCGCAGCAGCCTTTCTGTCACAGTCCTCGGGTGCCGCAGTCGATCGAGATTCTTGAGACCGATGGCTGCTATCACCCCTGCCGCATAGAGCGCCACCCCCAGGGAGCGGTCAACCACATAGACGAAGATGGGCAGGAATGGTGCGCCACAGGCCACGGTGAGAAAGAGTCGTCGTGACAATCCACGTCCCACATTGAGCAACAGAACGAGTCCCATCACGCCGAGCGTCAACACCATGGCGCCAAAGCTGAGTGCGAGAAACACACCGATGGCCGTAGCCACGCCCTGCCCACCGCGGAAGCCGATGTACACAGGGAACACATGCCCCAGAATGGCAACTGCTCCAGCGGCCATCATCCAGTGCAGACCGACGCCGAGCGCGTCAGCAATCAGAATGGCGGCGCCCCCCTTACCCACGTCCCCGGCGAGGGTCAGCAGCCCCTCCTTGATACCGACGGCCCTGATCACGCTTCCCGCGCCAACGTTGCCGATGTCCACAGTCCTGATGTCTATGCCGGCACGGAGGCGGGCGATGATATAGGCGAAGGGAATGGCGCCGATGAAGTAGCCGGCCGCTATGGCTGCGAATTCATACATTGAACCGACCGCGGGTCGCGTCCACGCGTTGCCGCGCGGCGGGGCGAGCGAGACCTGCAACTAGGAAAGGCACCATCGACGCATATCTTACCGTAATACACACGGGATTTCCTACGCGCGAGAGGCGCCTCAGTCCACGTCGTTATCGTGGAACCTGAGACGCCCCCTAAGTAGCCACCACAAGGCATCAGATGGAGCGAATCTCTTCACGCATGAAACGGATATACGAGACCGCGAAGCATATCGCGCACAGAGCGATAATGGTGACCATCTGAGGCCAGACAAGAAGCAGACTGTCGTTCAACGGAAGGGGATTGGTCATCCTTCCTGAGTAGTAGCTCATGACATACAGCGCTGAGTTCATCGTGCCAACTTCCGGTGTCAGCAATCCGATGGTCGCCTCCCCGTACAGGGTACAGGGTGATATACGGGCAAGGGTGCCCTCTATCGATGCGTTCCGCGCGAAAGCGTCCACACTCGAATTGGTGTCGACGGGAGCGGTAGCATCAGCGACGGCGCCCGCGATCGCCGCGACGAAGAAGAAGAAGATGATCCACACCGCCAGCGAAGCCAGCATGGACGTTGCCGTTCTACGGAAGAAGACCGAGAACAGCACCGCAAGCGCGAGCCAGAACCCCGCGTACATGATGCTGATGAACACAAACGCGATCAGTCTCACGATCTCTTCGCCGTTCGGGGGGACGCCAACGATACGGATGCCAAGTCCTGCAACGATTCCCACCACGCTGACGACCATGATAGACAGCACGGCGAGTCCGGCAAGGAACTTCCCGTTGATGATCGAATCCCGGTAGATGGGCTGCGACACGAGCCTGCTGAGATTCCCGGTGCTGCGCTCGTTATTCACCGCATCGAAACCGAGGGCGATTCCCACGATCGGTATGAACAGAGACAGGAAGAATAGGAACGAAGGCAGGTTTCCGCCAGAGGTAGTGAACACCTTCAGGAATATGAACTCAGTGCTGGTGTCAACCACTCCACGTATAGTCTGAATGGCGATGTAGATGGCGAACACCGCCGAAAGCAGCACAAGTGCGAACAGAATGATGAACCTCTTACTGCTGAGGTGATCGGCCAGTTCCTTGCGAAAAATCGCGTACATAGATCAAGCCTCTTTCGAGAAGCGCTTGTATATCTTCTCCAGGTCGTACTCTTCGATCCTCATGCCGAGAAGAAGAGCACCGGCATCGATGATCGCCCGCGACACCTGACCGCGAAGGTCCGACTCCGCCGTGACGATGAGCATCTTCTCAGCCACATCGACCTGCTGTACGCCTTTCACCTTGCGCACAGCGTCCACCACTGCCGGTCCAGGGTCATCAACCTCGGCCTCCATGCGGTACATACCGGCACCGGAAGTGCTTCGGCCCAGCAATTCTATCGGGCCGTCAGCCACGAGGCTGCCTTTCGACATTATGCCCACACGCGAGCACAGTTGCTGCACCTGAGGAAGCACATGCGAGCAGAAGATGACGGTGATGCCTCGCTTGCCCATGCCCGTGATGAGCTTGAGGATGTCGTCGATACCGTTGGGATCGATTCCGGTAGTCGCCTCGTCGAGGAACGCCAGTCGCGGTTCCTTCAGGAATATCTCCGCGATGCCGAGTCGCTGCTTCATGCCACGCGAGAACGTGCTGACCGTCTGGTCCTTCACCTTCGCCAGCCCAACCAGACCGAGGACATCGTCGATCCTGTGCTCGGATGCCGAGCGCGCCATACGATTCAGTTCGGCAATGAAGCGAAGGTTCTCACGAGCCGTCAACTCTTCGTAGAAGCCGACTCGCTCAGGCAGGTAACCCACCTGCCGTTTGACCTCAAGCGGATCGCGGGCTGGATCCTTGCCGCAGACCCTGACGGTGCCGGACGTCGGTTCAGTCAGGCCGAGCAACATCAACAGGGTGGTCGTCTTCCCCGCGCCATTGGCGCCGAGGAATCCGAACATCTCGCCTTCCTCGATCTTGAGGTTCAGGCTATTGACGGCGGTGAAATCGCCGTATTTCTTCGTCAGATCCGTGGCCTCCACCACGAGTTGTCCCACGGCTTACCTCCGTCCGTATTTGCGAAATGCCCAGACCAGTCCACCAACTACAACTACCAGAATCAGCGCGCCTATCAGGCCCCACGTGGTCTTCGTGGCCACTGAGACCCTGACAGCGAGGGATGGGGGCGAGGACGACAGAGCGGGCTCACCCGTGTAGTTCAGAGTCACCATGTAGTCGCCTGGAACGGTGTTCGCGGGGGGGGTGATAGACACCTGGACCTCAACCTCATCACCCGGCGCCAGGCTCTCGACGCTCGCAGGATCAAACGCCACGCCCCAACTATCGCCGCTGACCACAGTGGGGGTGGTCGCCGACATCGTCACTTTGTCGAGTATGGCCGTGCCACTGTTAGTGACCTTCACTCCGAAGGTGCTGGCCTTGCCAGCCGTTGTTTTCGTGTTCAGGCGTCCGCTTGTAGTCTCAGCGGACAGACCATACCGCGCAGTAATGGTGGCGGTCAGAGTCACCGCATCTTCAAGATCGCCGGACGAGACACGCAACTCAATGGGGTAGTCACCCGGCTCAGGATAGAGCCAGAATGGCGCGACCGCGACCACCACGATGGGTGTATTCGTTGAGTACGGCTCCAGAAAGATAGCGGATATCTGGCTGTCCAGTTTGTACGTGGACTCCGCGATGTAGGTCAGCCAACCTGACGGTCCGGTCACGGCGAGATCGAAGGCCTTGCCCCGCGCCTCGCCGGAACGATAGGTGAACTCGACCTCGAATTTGAACGTCGAGTCAGCCGTCCCCGTCATCGCCGGGAACTTCGGATTTACCTGAAGAACCGTGGGGATCTCTGGTGTTGTAGTCTCTTCTTCCTCTTCCTGTGCCAGCAGTGTCACGGGCGCAAGCAGCGCGCCTCCGGCCAACGCAACACAGAGAAGAACAGAGATGAGCCTTATAAATCTGGGATTCCGCATTCGCTGTGACCTCCCGAGCAATCAGCTTTACATGATAGCCCAAGCACGTCTACCATATCAACACACGCGAGTGAAGGCAGCGTAACAGACAATTGTCAATTTCTCATGAAGACCCCGCGATTGGAGAACAGATGACACGAATAGACGACAGGGACCTTGACCAGCTTCGACCCGTTCGAATCACTCTTGGCTATCAGTCGTACGCGGAAGGCTCGGTCCTCATCGAACTCGGGCGAACTTCGGTGCTGTGTTCGGTCAGCATGGAGGAGCGCGTGCCCGCCTTCCTCAAGGGGAGTGGAGAGGGCTGGGTTACGGCTGAGTACTCTATGCTGCCACGCTCAACGGTCACCCGGACTCCCCGAGAGAGGAAGTCGGGTCGAACGGAGGAGATACAGCGCCTCATCGGCAGAAGCCTTCGAGCCGCGACGGATCTCACCGCGTTCGGGGAACGGCAGTTGATTGTCGACTGTGATGTCATCCAGGCCGATGGAGGAACCCGCACCGCCGCCATCACCGGAGCCTACGTGGCCCTGTATCAGGCGTTCCACAATCTGAAGAAATCCGGGTTGCTGCGTGTGCACCCGCTCACCAAGATGATAGCGGCCACCAGCGTCGGCATCGTCGATGGAGAGTACCTGCTGGACCTTTGCTACGAGGAGGATTTCCGCGCCCAGGTCGATTTCAACGTAGTCATGACCGACCGCCATGAGTTCGTGGAAATACAGGGAACGGCGGAACACCGCCCATTCACCAAGGCCGATTCGGATGGACTGCTCGCGCTGGCACAGGTCGGCATAGAAAGGTTGTTCAAGCTGCAGCACCAGGCCCTGCGCGACCTCACGTAAGGGTGCCGGCGATGGCGCATCGGCCGCCCCTGTCACTCGCGGATCTGTCCGTCGCCCAATGCCACCCACTTGTAGCTGGTGATCTCCTCCAGCGCCATCGGGCCCCTGGCATGGAACTTCTGCGTGCTGATGCCGATCTCGGCTCCAAGTCCGAATTGTGATCCATCAGTGAATCGCGTGCTGGCGTTCACGTAGACGCAAGCGGCATCAACCTCCGTCTGGAAGCGCCGCGACGCCCCGTAGTCCTGGGTGATAATCGCCTCCGAATGCCCAGAGCCGTACACGCGTATGTGCTCGAGGGCCTCGTCAAGCCCCGAGACTACCTTGATCGCTGCGACAAGGGCCAGAAACTCCTTTCCCCAGTCGTCCGCTGCCGCCGCCACGACGGAGCCGGATTCGACACCACCAAGGACAGCAAGGGCGGACTGATCGCATCTCATCTGAACCCCGGAGTCACGCCACATATCCCGCAATTGCGGCAGGAACGAGGGAGCAATGTCGCGGTGCACCAGCACGCAATCGAGTGCGTTGCACACCGTCGGACGTTGCACCTTGGCGTTGTTCACGATGCGAAGCGCCATCGGGACATCCGCCGACCGATCCACGAATGCATGGCACACACCGATGCCTCCGGTGACCACCGCCATCGCCGCGTTCTCGGCCACCAGGCGGATGAGTGCGGCGCCACCACGCGGAATCACGAGGTCGATGTAGTCACGCATCCCGAGCAGTCGGGTGACAAGCGCCCTGTCCGTTGATTCGATGAATTCGACGGCGCCTTCAGGAACACCCTCCGTCCTGCATGCCTCCTGCACTATGCTGGCGAGCGCCAGGTTGGACCGGCGCGCTTCCTTGCCACCGCGCAGTATGCAGGCATTGCCCGCCTTCAGGCATAACGACGAGATGTCGACAGTCACATTGGGGCGGCTCTCATATATGGCGGCGACTACCCCCAGGGGCACCCGCCGCTTGGACAACTGCAGCCCGTTCGGCAGTGTCCGACTGTCGAAGACCTGACCGATGGGATCAGGCAATGCCGCAACCGTACGAACATCATCAGCTATGGCCGCGATGCGAGCTTGATCGAGCATCAGTCTGTCGAGCATAGCGGCGTTCATGCCCGACGCCCTCGCTTCCTCGTAATCTTGTGTGTTTGCGGCGATAACACGGTCGGCGTGCTGCCGCAGCCCTGCCGCCACAGCCTGCAATGCCCGGTTCTTCACCGACGTGGACAGGAACGCCAGCGAACGGGTTGCCTCGCGGGCCCGTTTCGCCTTGGTCTCCAGCTCATCCATCACGTGTTGCATTGCCCCTCCCGTCAGAGCACTACCATGTTGTTGCGGTGGACCACCTCTGCCCCGTACACGTGGTCCAGCACACCCGCCATCGCGTCTGTCCTTTTTCCACGAACCTTCCTGACATCCTCAGAATCGTAGTTCGAGATCCCCGAGGCAACGCGTCCGCCGTCCTGGGAGACTATGTCTACGATGTCACCACGATGAAAGGCGCCCTTGACCTCCACGATACCTGCAGGCAGCAAGCTGCCAGCACCCTTCTTCAACGCCCCTACCGCCCCACCGTCCACAACGATGCGCCCATGGGAGGCCAAACCGCTCGCCATCCATCGCTTGCGGCTTTCCAGTTTGCTGCTCGATGCCGGGAACAGGGTACCGATCCGCTCTCCGGAATCCAGCCTTTGCAGGACGTCCGGCTCACGGCCGCTTGCGACGACCACATCGATGCCCGAGCACGTCGCCAGCTTCGCCGCCTCAATCTTGGTCGACATGCCTCCCACACCCTGACCGCTCAGAGAACCGCCGGCCAGCGCCTCGATTTCCGGAGTGATGACGCTGACTACCGGGATAAGCGTCGCCTCTGGGTGAACGCGGGGTCGGCGCTGTACAGGCCACCGGTGTCCGTCAACAACACGAGGAGGTCGGCGTCTACGAGATTGGCGACCATCGCCGACAGGTTGTCGTTGTCGCCAAAGCGCCGGTCGCCCAGTTCATCCACTGCTATTACGTCATTCTCATTCACGATACAGATCACACGCATCTCACAGAGCGCTAGGAGCGTATTGCGGGCATTCAGATACCCCGCCCGATCCATGAGACTGTCACGAGTCAGCAATGCCTGTGCGATAGTTATGTCATGTCTCGAGAAGAGCATTTCGTAGGTGCTCATGAGGTGGCTCTGACCGATTGATGCCAGCACCTGCTTCAGCGGAGTCCCGTGTACGCTCGCCGCAGCGCGGCGGCGCAGCCGCTCCCTGCCCGCGGCCACCGCTCCTGAAGAGACCACGATCAGTTCGCGCCCTCGGGAGTGCAGGGTGCCCAGTTGTTCGACAAGGGTAGCCATCACCGACAGGTCGAGGTGATCCCGTCCCGACGTCAGTAGTGTCGTTCCGAGCTTGACGACGATTCTTCGTTCAGCCACGTGGGGCATTATAGCAGTGGCAGTTCACCTGCAGCTACGGTGCCATAATCCTGCTATACTCGGCGACGCGAATGCACCTTCATGGACTTCTCCCGCTGCTGACGGAGACCGAACACTACCGGCGTCTCTGGACGCACCTCGAATCGCCGCGGGGCAACGCATCAGACGCCGCTGATCGAGTCGGCGATATCGTGTGTCGCCGCTTCGCTGCAGCAGGATCTTGCTGCCCCACTCTGTATCATCGTGGCCGACCCGGATCGGGCGGCATCCCTGCGAGACGACCTGGAGCAATGGGCGCGGCCGGGTACCGATGTGTTTCGCCTGCCGGAACCCGACTTTCCATTTGCCAGTCCCGAAGGGGCGCCCAATGAACCCATGCTGGCCCGCGCCCAACTTGCGAGTCACCTTGTGTTGCGTCGAGATAACGCTACGGCACTCATACTGGTGACGTCAGTGCTGGCGACAATTGGAGCGATGCGCGCCCCTCAGACCTGTCAGGGTCTTCCATCGACATCCGACGTGGTACCGCCCTCAAGCCCGGAGAACTGCTCGCCCGCCCTGGAGCGTCTCGGCTATCAGAGGGTAGAGTTCGTGTCTCAGCACGGCGAGATGAGCGGACGGGGCGGCATCGTAGATGTGTTCTCACCGTCCCACGAGGAACCGGTCCGAATAGAGTTCATGGGCGACGAGGTCGAGAGCCTCAGAGCTTTCGACCCGGTCTCGCAACTGAGTACCACGACGCTCGCGCGGACCCAGATCACCACAACCTCGTCCGCCGGCCAGTCAGCCTGCATCATCGACTACCTGCCACCGCAGACGCTCATCATGCTGGAGGATCCTGACGCGCTACGGTTGCGTTCGTTGCGGCTGCACGGCGAGTTGGCGGAGTACTCGTTCACCGCAGCAACCTCCGCCGAGCGGGTGCCTCCGACGCCCGGTGTGTACCTCGACTGGTCGGACGTCGAGGAAAAGATGCGCCCTTTCCGCCGGCTCAGCCTCGTGCCGTGGGATGATTCCGGCACGGACTCTCAGGCGCTGTTCCATCCTGCTCCTTCGTACGCCCAACGCCTGCCGCAGTTGATCGGCGAGGTTCCCGCGGCCCTGAAGCGTGGAGAGCGGCTCGTTTTCGCCTCCCTTCAGGCCCAGCGACTTCAGGAGCTGTTCGAAGAGGCGGAACTGCACGTGCCTATCTCCGGCGACATCCTGGAGCCCCCTCCACCAGGTTCGCTGACACTCATCGAGGGTTCTTTGAACCGGGGATGGGCGATGCCGGACCGCATCACACTGCTCACCGATCTCGAGGTGTTCGGGTTCGTAAAGCAGTCACGGCGCGCCACCAAGCCACGCTCCCTTCCAGCCCCATTCTCGCTCCCCTTCTCTCCGGGAGACCTCGTCGCGCACATCGACCATGGAATAGGACGGTTTGAAGGGCTCACGACGCTTGAGTCCGGCGGTGTGCAGCGCGAGTATCTCGAACTCACCTACCTCGGGGGCGACACACTGTACGTACCGACCGAACAGGTGCGTCGCGTCACCCGTTACGTCGGCGGTGGGGAACACGGTCCTTCGCTCAGCAGGCTGGGGTCCCCGGAATGGGAGTCCGCGAAGCAACGGGCACGGCAGTCGACCCGTCTGATCGCCATGGAGCTGATACAGCTGTACGCGCGCAGGCAACTCGCCATCGGGCACGCATTCCCGCGCGATTCAGCGTGGCAACAGGAGATGGAATCCTCCTTTCCATATGTGGAGACGCCTGATCAGCTTGAGGCGATAGAAGCGGTCAAGCATGACATGGAGAACGAGCGCCCCATGGACAGGTTGATTTGCGGCGACGTCGGATACGGCAAGACCGAGGTCGCTCTACGGGCTGCATTCAAGGCCGTCATGGACAGCCGCCAGGTAGCCATTCTGGCGCCGACCACTCTCCTGGCACAGCAGCACTACTCGACATTCACTGAGCGCCTGGGTCCTTTTCCCGTACGTACGAGCGTCCTCAGCAGGCTTTCAACCCCGCAACAGGAAGCGGAGACGCTGGCCGGACTGGAATCAGGTGCCGTGGATATCTGCATCGGCACGCACCGCCTGCTACAGAAGGACATACGCTTCAAGGACCTGGGGTTGCTGATAGTGGATGAGGAACAGCGTTTTGGAGTGATGCAGAAGGAGGCGCTCCGCTCATTGAAGACCGGCGTCGACACTCTGACGCTGAGCGCCACGCCGATACCGCGCACGTTGCACATGTCTCTCGCTGGCATCAGGGATATGTGCACGATGGAGACTCCGCCGGAACAGCGGTTGGCCGTACGTACGCACGTAGGACCGTACGACGTCACGCTGGTGAGGCAGGCCATTCTGCGCGAACTCGAGAGAGGGGGGCAGACGTTCTTCATCCACAACAGGGTCGCGACGATTCACGCGGTGATGCAGGTGCTCCAGTCGCTGGTCCCCCAGGCTCGCTTCGTTGTCGCTCACGGTCAGATGCACGAAACCGAACTGGCGAAAGCCATGGATCTGTTTGCCTCACGGGAGGCTGACGTGCTGGTGGCGACCACCATCGTCCAACTCGGCCTCGATATGCCCAACGCGAACACACTCATCGTCAATCACTCTGAGCGCCTCGGTTTGACACAGCTCTACCAGCTCCGGGGCCGGGTTGGTCGCGGCAAGAACCAGGCATACGCCTATTTCTTCTACGAACGCGGCCGCGAGTTGACGCCTCAAGCCACCAGAAGACTGCGGACGATATTCGAAGCGAACGAACTGGGCGCAGGTCTGGACATCGCGCTCAGGGACCTGGAGATACGCGGGGCAGGAAGCCTGCTGGGCACAAAGCAGAGCGGGCACATCGCCGCCATCGGATTCGAGTTGTACTGTCAGATACTCGCCGAGGAGGTTCGGCGTCTCAGAGAAGCACAGACCGAGGAACTCCCTCTGCTCGAAGAGAACCAGGCCCCCGTGCTCGATCTACCCCTATCGGCTTTCATCCCGCAGAGCTACGTTGGTTCGTCAGGGACACGCATACTGCTCTACCGAAAGCTGGCGGATGCCACTACGCTGGAACAAGTCGACACTCTGCAGTCGGAGATGAAGGACCGTTTCGGCCCACCACCCACGCCGGTGAGGGAGCTGCTCTACGTCGCCAGGATTCGCATCCTGGCCGCGGCGGCGGGTGTGAAGTCCATCACGCGGATGGGTTCCGACCTCGCAATCGTGCCAACGCGCATGGCATCACTCGCGACGAACCTCAATCTGGGACCCGCTGTCCGCGTCGGCAACGAACAGATACGTATCAACACCAGCCACACCGGTGGAAAATGGCGGATGCTGCTCGAGACGCTGCTGAAAAGGACGCAAGGGGAAGCCCCTTCGCTGCCCTCCCGGCCGTCCTGACGGTGCTACCGGGACGACGGTTGCGGGTGTGCACACCCGCAACCCCGCTTGCAGCGGTCGAACTGAGAGCGCAGGGTTCAGCCACGCCGCAGACAACACGCGCAAAGAAAAGGGTGCCGGCAAGACGCTGCCGGCACCCTTCTGCGTCTAGAGTGAGACTACGCCTTGTGCTTCAGGAGTTCGTCCACCACGCTCGGATCGGCGAGCGTGCTCGTGTCACCGAGGTTGCTGGTATCGCCTGCTGCGATCTTCACCAGCACGCGGCGCATGATCTTGCCACTGCGCGTCTTGGGCAGACCATCGGCGAACTGAATCACGTCGGGAGTTGCGATCGGGCCGATCTCCTTGCGAACGTGTGCAACAAGCTCTTTCTTCAGCGCGTCGGATTTCTCCTCGCCAGCATTCAACGTCACGTACGCGTAGATACCTTGTCCCTTCAACTCGTGAGGCATACCGACAACAGCGGCCTCAGCGACCTTGGGATGGGATACGAGGGCGCTCTCCACTTCAGCGGTGCCGATACGATGGCCGGACACATTGATGACGTCGTCGATACGGCCCATCAACCAGTAGAAGCCGTCCTCGTCGCGGCGCGCGCCATCACCGGTCGTATAGACGCCAGGGAAGCGGACAAAGTAAGTGTCCTTGAAACGATTCGGATCACCATATACCCGACGCATAAGGCCTGGCCACGGCTTCTTGATGACAAGATACCCGCCTTCATTCGTCTCGACGAGCGAACCATCTTCGCGTCGAATCTCCACATCCACGCCAGGGAACGGGAACGAGGCGGAGCCTGGTTTGAGCGACATCGCGCCGGGCAACGGAGTGATGAGGATGCCTCCGGTTTCAGTCTGCCACCAGGTGTCCACAATGGGACAGCGCGACTTGCCGACCACGGTGTAGTACCACATCCAGGCCTCGGGGTTGATTGGTTCGCCCACAGTGCCCAGGAGGCGCAGCGAGGACAGGTCGCGCTTGTTCACCCAGTCATCACCTTCGCGCATGAGTGCCCGCAATGCAGTGGGCGCGGTGTAGAAGATGTTGACACGGTACTTCTCGACGATCTCCCAGAACCGGTCAGGCTTCGGGAACGTGGGCACGCCCTCGAACATCAGGCTGGTCGCGCCGTTGGACATCGGTCCGTACACGATGTAGCTGTGGCCAGTCACCCAGCCGATGTCAGCAGTGCACCAGAACGTATCCTCATCGCGATAGTCGAATACCCACTTGAAGGTCTGGTGTACGTAGACCAGGTATCCGGCGGTGGTGTGCAGCACACCCTTGGGTTTGCCGGTGCTGCCGCTGGTGTACAGAATGAACAGCGGATCCTCGGCATCCATCCACTCCGGTTCGCACTCGGCACTGATGTCCGGCGCTGAGACCTCCTCATGCCACCAGTAGTCGCGTCCCTTGACCATCGGGACCTCACCACCAGCCCGCTTGACCACGAAGGCGCGCTTAACCGAGGGACTATCATCCATGGCAGCGTCCGCGTTCGCCTTGCTGCCGACGACCTTGCCGCTGCGGTAGTACCCGTCGCAACAGATCACGGTACTGGACTCACAGTCCTTGATACGGTCGCGCAGCGCCTCCGCACTGAAGCCGCCGAACACGACGCTGTGAATGGCGCCTATCCGGGCACACGCGAGGAGTGCGATAGGCAGCTCGGGGATCATGGGAAGGTAGATGGACACGCGGTCGCCCTTCTTCACGCCATGCTTCTTCAACGCATTGGCGAAGCGGCAGACCTCGTAGTACATGTCCTGATAGGTGAACGTGCGGCGTTCTCCCTCTGGCTCGCCTTCCCAGACGATGGCGGCCTTGTTCTTCCGCCAGGTCTTCAGATGCCGATCCAGACAGTTGTAGCTGACATTCAGTTTGCCTCCCACGAACCATTCGTGCTTGGCATTCGCGAAGTCATCCACCACCACCTTATCCCACTTCTTGAACCATTCGATCTGCTCGGCTCGCTCACCCCAGAAGCCAGCGGGATCAGAGACGGAGCGATCGTAGAGCTTCTTGTACTCTTCGAAGCTCTTGATATGGGCCTTTGCGCTGAACTCCGGATTCACCGGGAAGACCCGCTTCTCGTCCATCATGGACAACATGCCCTTGTCTGCAGCCATAGAAAACCCCTCCGAATTGCGTATTGGGAATCGCAGTACACAAGCGCCCGGCGGCGCTCGCATCAGATTGACCCAACGACCGAATGTAACATGGGGTTTTCCATTATGCAATTCACTCCATCGAAGCTCCAGAGAAGCACGTAATCCTGTGGTAGAATGCCGCAAGCCACAAAACCAACGGGAGGTTCTCCATGGGCGCCGAGATTATTGACGGTCGGGCCATCTCCGCAGCCATCCGGGAAGAAGTCAAGGCTCGCATCGCCAGGCTGGGCGGTACTGTCCCGGGACTCGCTGCCGTCATTGCGGGAGATGACCCGTCCGCTCAGTCCTACTTGAAGGGCATTGCCCGCGGTTGCGATGCCGTCGGCATCTTCCATGAGCAGTTCGTACTGCCCGCCGATGCTACGCAATCGCAGCTCGAGGAGACCCTGGAACGGCTGAACCGGAACGACCGCTTTCACGGCATCATCCTGCAGCTCCCCTTGCCACGGCACATCGATGCGCTACGCGCCGAGAGCGCCATCGCTCCCGAGAAGGACATCGACGGCACCAATCCGGTGAGCGCGGGCAAGCTGCTCCTCGGAGAGAAGACCTTCTTCCCTTCCACTGCTCACGGAGTTCAGGAACTCCTGGTACGCAGCGGCCACAGCCCCGATGGTCTGCACGTGGTCATCTGTGGACGCAGCAACATCGTCGGCAAGCCGCTGGCGGCGATTCTCATGCAAAAGCAGCCTGGCGCCAATGCCACGGTGACGGTGTGCCATACGGGGACCACGAATATGTCCTCATTCACGAGAAGCGCGGACATCGTGGTGGCCGCCATGGGACGGCCAGGATCAATCACAGCGGACATGGTGCGTCCCGGCGCGGTCGTGATCGATGTCGGCGTCAACCAGATAGATGACCCTGGCACGGGAAAACCGAGATTGGTCGGAGACGTCGACTTCGAGGCCGTGTCGGAGGTCGCGGGAGCCATCACCCCCGTCCCCGGCGGAACCGGACCGGTTACGGCAGCCATGCTGCTCAGCAATACCGTGCTCTCGGCCGAATGGCGCGCCGCGCACTGAACAGACAGCTCCAGGAGGCTCACGATGCCGGGGATCATTCTTGACGGGCGCAGGATGTCAGCAGAGATACGCGAGGAGTTGCGCAGCCGCGTCACGGCGCTGGGCGCTCGTGGCGTCACAGCGACGCTTTCCGGGTTCCTCGTCGGCGACGATCCGGGTTCGGCAAGTTATGTGAGACTCAAGGAGAAAGCCGCACACGACGTCGGTTTGAAAGCGGAGATGACCCACCTTCCCGGCGATTGTTCCCAGGATGAACTCTGCAGGCAAGTGATTGAGTCGAGTCAAAGACACGACGTGCATGGCGTCTTCGTGCAACTCCCCCTGCCAGCGCACATGGACGAGAACGCGGTTCTCGCCCTCGTGGCCCCTGAGAAAGACATAGACGGCTTTAATCCGCTCAACGTGGGACGTGCATGGCTGGGGCAGGATTCCTTTGTGCCGGCCACCGCCGCCGGCATCATCGAAATGCTGGAACGCGAAGGCCTCGCCGCACTGCAGCACCGGCACGCGGTAATCGTGAACACTGACAGCCTCGTGGGCAAGCCGACGGCTGCACTGCTGTTGGAGCGATTCGGAGCGAACGTCACGATGTGTCATCCGGATTCACCCGAACTGGTGTACTGGAGCCGAACAGCCGACCTCCTGGTGGTGTCCGTTAACCGGCCGCGCTTCATCACGGCCGACATGGTGAAAGAGGGAGTCATCGCATTCGACTTCGGTTCCAACTACATCGAGGACGCGGCGGCGCCTCAGGGTCAGCGGCTGGTGGGCGATCTCGATTTCGATCCGGTACGAGCCAAGGCCCGCGCCATCACGCCCGTCCCGGGGGGACTCGGACCGATGACGGTCACCATGTTGCTTGCGCATACCGTGGTCGCGGCCGAGCGTCTATCTTCATGAGGGTGGATTCGCATCTACCGGTTCTCCGATGCAGCAGTGCGATCAGTGCCATGTGAGACTGCGAACGGTGACCTTGACAGCGGAAAACGCAGACAGCTACAATTTCATCATCAATCCTTCCCCATGCAACTTCCGGTAATCCCTGCTGTGCATACTTCCGTAGATAGTGCGTTGTACTAACATGTCGAAGTACGTATTCGTCACAGGCGGCGTTCTCAGTTCAGTTGGTAAGGGCGTCTCTGTCGCGTCTCTGGGGAGAATCCTCAAGAGCCGCGGATTCACGATAGGCGCCCAGAAGCTTGACCCTTATCTGAATGCGGAGCCGGGCTTGATGTCGCCCGCACAACACGGTGAGCTCTTTCTGACCAAGGACGGCGCGGCCGCCGACCTCGACCTCGGCCACTACGAGAGATTCATCGGAGTCGAATTGAGCCGGTACTCGAGCGTTACCGCCGGACAGGTGTATCGTGCATTGCTCGAGAAAGAACGTCGCGGCGATTACCTCGGCGGCACCATTCAGGTTGTTCCGCAGCTCACGGATGAGATCAAGCGCCTCATTCGTCGTGGTGCGGACGCCAACGAGGCAGACATAGCCATCACCGAAGTCGGCGGCACCGTTGGCGACATCGAGGGACAGCCGTTTCTCGAGGCCATTCGGCAGATGCGCAACGAGGAGGGACGCGACAACGTCCTCTACGTGCACGTGACCTTTCTGCCCTACATCGGCGCCACTCATGAGTTAAAGACGAAGCCAACCCAGCATAGCGTGAACGAGTTGCGGCGCATCGGTATTCAGCCTGATGTCATCCTCTGCCGAAGCGACTTCCCCGTTGCCGAATCCATTCGCGACAAGATATCTCTCTTCTGCGACGTCGAAAAGGACGCGGTAGTCTCTCTTGAAACCAGTGAAACAATCTACGAGGTCCCCCTCGTGCTCGAGGCGGCGGGGATCGGCGATTTCATCTGCAACAGGCTCGGCCTCAAAGCTGCCGCGCCCGCTCTGGAGGGATGGCGTTCCCTTGTGGATCGTCTCAAGCAGCCACGTGACCCGGTTCACATCGCGATTGTCGGAGAACACGTGCAGCTCGAAGATGCCTACTACTCCGTGCGGGAGGCACTCGTCCACGCCGCACTGATACACGGCAGTGAGCCCGTGTTCCACTGGATAGACTCGAAGAAACTCACCGCAGGTGATTGTTCGCCGCTGCGCAGCGTCCAGGGTATCGTTATCCCGGGCAGTTCTCACTATCAGAGTATGGATGGCCTGATCGTGGCCGCAGCGTATGCACGTGCCAATGGTATCCCGTTCCTTGGCATCGACACCGGCATGCACGCAATGGTTGTTGAACACGCGCGCAGCGTTGCCGGACTGCAGGGCGCTGGTTCGAGCGAATACGACGCCGAGAGCACCCATCCGGTGGTGGAGAGAATCCCCAACGGCAACGGAAGCGGCCTGCGGCAGGGAACCATCCCGTGCCGGCTGATCGAGGGTACGCGAGCCGCCGCTGCATACGGTGCGGGACTGAGTTACGAACGCCACCGCCATTCGCATGAATTCAATGGACACTATCGTGGTGCGCTGAGGGAGGCGGGACTGATTCCTTCGGGAGTCTCCGCGGACGACCAGTTCGTCGACATCGTGGAGACCCAGAACCATCCGTGGATGGTTGGCTGCCAGTTCCACGCCGAGTTCAAGTCCAGGCCTGACTTGCCTCACCCGCTCTTCGTCGCGTTTGTCGACGCTTCCAGACACACGCTCGTTGAGGGTGCGCAACCCTCACTTCCGATAAGCTGACAGGAGGTACCCATGCGCCTGTTCCTCGACACCGCCAACCTCGCGCATATCAAACATGGCGTCGACCTCGGAGTAGTCTCCGGCGTAACGACCAACCCCAGCCTGGTCTCAAAGGAAGGAAAGGTCGATTACCGGTCCCTGGTGCAGCAGATTTGCTCCGTCGTGCCGGGCCCGGTCTCAACCGAAGTCCTCAGTGAGAAGGCCGAGGGCATGGTGGCCGAAGCTCGTGAAATCGTCACATGGGCCGAGAACATCGCGGTGAAGATACCGACTACGCCTGAAGGACTTAAGGCCACGGCGCTCCTTGCCAGAGACGGCATCAAGGTCAACATGACGCTGTGCTTCTCGTTGAACCAGGCGATACTGGCGGCCGAGGCAGGAGCGGCGTTTGTGAGTCCCTTTGTAGGACGACTGGACGACATCGGCGAGGACGGAATGCAACTCGTAGTTGACATCGTGGAGTACCTCAGTTACTATAGCCTTCCCACCCAGGTTATTGCTGCCAGCATCAGGCATACCGCCCACTGTCTCTCAGCCGCGAAAGCTGGCGCCCACATCGCAACGATACCCTACGGGGTTCTGCTACAGATGGTAGAGCACCCGCTCACAACCATCGGTGTGCGTCGTTTCGCGGATGACTGGAACAAGGTAATGGGTAACACCGGCATACTGCCACAGCAGTAGCAGTTCGTTCTACGATCTCAGGAGAGAATCATGCTGACTATGGCCCAATTGGAGAACAAGAACCGCGACGAGGTCGAGGCCATCGCAAAGGAACAGGGCATCACCGGCTACTCCTCCCTGCGCAAGGCGGAGTTGATTACGACGATACTCAAGACCCAGGCTGAGCAGCAGGGCAACCTGTTTCTCGAGGGCATTCTCGAGATCATGGGGGAGGGTTACGGCTTCCTGCGCCAGGAGAACTTCCTGAGGGGCGCCAGCGACGTTTACGTCTCCAATTCTCAGATTCGCCGCTTCAATCTTCGGGATGGCGACCACGTGTGTGGCCAGGCTCGCCCTCCCAAAGAGGGAGAGAAGTACTACGGATTGCTGCGTGTGGAGAGCATCAACGGCCTCGACCCTGAGGCGGCCAAGAAGCGGCCCACGTTCGCCTCGCTCACTCCGCTGTTTCCTGACAAGCGCATCACTCTTGAGACCACCCCAGAGGAACTGTCGACGCGGCTCATCGACCTTATCGCCCCAATCGGCAGAGGACAGCGCGGTCTCATCGTCTCGCCGCCCAAGGCAGGCAAGACGGTACTGCTGAAGAAGATCGCTAACGCGATAGCCACCAACTATCCCGATATTCACCTCATCGTCTGCCTCATCGGGGAGCGCCCTGAGGAAGTGACGGACATGAGGCGGTCGGTAAACGCCGAGGTTATCGCAGCCACCTTCGATGAGCCGGTCGAGACTCAGACACGTGTCGCCGAACTGGCACTCGAGCGTTCGAAACGGCTCGTGGAACTGGGCAAGGATGTGGTAGTGCTGCTCGATGGCATCACACGGCTCACCAGGGCATACAATCTGGCGATGCCCGCCAGCGGCCGCACCCTTTCCGGAGGTATCGACTCCGCCGCCCTGCACCCGCCCAAGCGGTTCTTCGGCACGGCCCGGAACACCGATCAGGGCGGAAGCCTGACGATCATCGCCACGTGTCTTATCGACACCGGCAGCCGCATGGACGAATTGATCTACGAGGAGTTCAAGGGCACCGGCAACATGGAACTGCATCTGGACCGGAAGATGTCTGAGAAGCGCATGTTCCCGGCCATCAATATCATCCCCAGCGGCACGCGGAGAGAGGAACTGCTGCTCGATGCTGAGACGCTACGCCAGGTGTGGCTGCTGCGCCGCATGGTCAGCATGTTGAACGATGACTCTCAGAATCTGGGAGAGGCCACCGAGCGCGTCCTGCAGCGGATGGCCAAGTCGCGGAACAACGCCGAGTTCCTGGCCAATCTCACCAAGGATATCTAGATTCCGACCCCGTGCATGCACCAGCGGTGCATGCACGGGACAGCGCGATGACTATGTCGACACCAGGACCAAACTGGTTCCACCGAACCAACATTCGAATCAAGCGCGCCCTTGGCGCCAATGTGATTCTCTGCGACAGCTGCAAGTGGAACTGGCGCAGCGCGTGCCGCAGGCCCGAACGCCCGCACGCAGCATGGTGCCCCGACTATACGCGAAAGGGTACCTAGCCAGTCAGGCCTCCCTCTCGAATACGGCCGCCATCCCCTGACCACCTCCAATGCACATGCTCACCACGCCGTACCTCAGGTTCCTGCGCGTCATGTCGTGCATCAGCGTGACCACCTGCCGCGCTCCTGTGCATCCGATGGGATGACCCAGCGATATGCCACTTCCGTGCGGATTAGTCCTGGCCCAATCAAGGCCGAGTTCCCTGGCGCACGCGATGGCCTGTGCGGCAAAGGCCTCGTTCAACTCGACGACATCGAGATCGTCGACCATGAGGCCGGCGCGATGCAGGGCCTTACGTATCGCGGGGATTGGACCGATGCCCATGTACTTGGGATCGACGGCGCCCGAGGCAAATGACTTGATGCTCACCAGGGGCTTCAGACCCAGCTCATTCGCCTTCTCACGGGTCATCATAACCACTGCCGCTGCTGCATCGTTGATACCGGACGCATTCCCGGCGGTGACGGTTCCATTCGGCCGGAAGGCCGGCCTGAGCTTCGCCATCTTCTCCTTGTTCGTGTCCATGGGACGTTCATCGGTATCGAAGATGACGGGCTCACCCTTTCGCTGCGGCAGCTCAACAGGCAGGATCTCGTCCTTGAACAATCCCGCCGCAATAGCTGCCCTCGCCCGCTGATGGCTCATAGCACCGATCTCATCCTGCTCCTCGCGCGTGATGCCGTAACGCGCCGCCACTTCCTCAGCGGTATTGCCCATGTGAAAACCGTAGAAGATCTCCCACAACCCGTCGTAGACCATGAGGTCCCGCAACTCTCCCACACCATCAACATCCATCCGGTAGCCCCACCGTGCCTTCGGCAGGCCGTACGGTGCACAACTCATGTTCTCCATGCCACCAGCGACAACAACATCCGCCTCACCCAGCAAGATGGGTTGAGCACCCACGGTGATGGCCTTGAGCCCTGAGCCACAAACCTTGTTGACCGTGAAGGCGGGCGTTTCTTTCGGTATGCCCGCGCGAACGGTCGCCTGGCGTGCAGCGTTCTGTCCCAGTCCAGCCTGAAGCACGTTCCCCAGCACCACTTCATCCACCTGGACTTCTTTCAGCCCTTTGTCGTAGTTGTGGTACCGCTGCTCCAACTCCACCATTCCGTCCTCTTTCGTGCGGTCCGGGCTGACCTTGTGGAACCACTCTCCGGTCTTCGGCCGCAGTCCGGCGCGGAGCAGCGCTTCGCGCATCACCATCGCGCCGAGATCGACCACGGGGATATCCTTGAGGCTGCCACCGAAGTTGCCTATCGCTGTTCGGCAGCCACTGACGATAACTACTTCGCGCATTTCACTCCTTTATTGACGACCAACTGACCACACATTGTGCCGCATTAAGGCGGCACCGAGCAACATCTCGCAGCCGCATGCGTTTGCCGGCAGCGTACGTTGCGCACATCATCAGAGGTGTCATACAATGGCCACCCGGAAGTCGATGCTGCGATGCGGCCGCGCCGCCGCCGCGGCCTGTTCTAATCAGCCACCAGGAGGTCCACCCATGGCGTGGGATCGTGCAGCCCTTGCGAATGCCGTGCAGAACGGAGATGATGATGAAACGCTGGCAATGGTGAAGACCGCCCTTGCCGACGGTGTCCCAGCAATGGAGATACTGGACGGGGCGCTTGTGCCGGGTATCCAGCAGTTGGGCGAGTTGTTCAAGGATGGAGAAGTCTTCCTGCCCGAAGTACTCATCGCCTGCCGGGCTATGGACCGCGGAGTGGCCGAACTCAAGCCGTTTCTCACGACGGGTGATGTACACCGCAAAGGGAAGATCATCATCGGGACAGTGGAGGGAGACCTCCACGACATCGGCAAGAACATCGTCCGACTCATGCTCGAATGCGGCGGATTCGAGGTAATCGACCTGGGTGTGGACGTACCGGCCAGCAGATTCGTGGACGCGGTCAAGGAACACTCGCCGGACATCGTCGCGATGTCCGCGCTGCTCACGATCACCATGACCAATATGCCGGAGGTCATCGCCGCTCTGGAACAGGCGGGGCTCAGGAAGAGCGTCAATGTCATGATCGGTGGAGCACCCATCACACGCGAATACGCGGATCAGATCGGCGCCGAGGGCTTCGCCGAGGACTGCGCCTCCGCAGTTCAGGAAGCCGAGAGGCTCGCTATCCCGCGGTAGCAGCGCGCCCACGACGGAGGCACAGCATGACAGACTCATTGAGACAGCGGTTTCTGGACATATGCAGATTCAAACGCACGGGCGACCTTTGCCTCCTTGCGCCATGGTTGAACGACTTCTGGATGGAGACTCCAGACGTGTGGGTGAGCCAGGGGGCGCCCGCCGAGTTGGCCGACCCCCGCACGTTGCGCGAGTATTTCGAGTTCGAGCACATCCGCGTTCTGAGAGAGGTCCAGACGGGCCTGTTCATGGACAAACGCCTCGACGTGCTTGGCAGGAACTACGTGTACGCCATCCCACCCATCATTCCCACCTACGAGATCCGGATGCTGGGTGAGGACGAGCACACACTGTCCCTCGTCAACGAAGGCGGCCAGGTTGTGCGCATCGACAAGCGTGACCCCCAGAAGATGCCGATGTACCTTGACCATCCGGTCAAGGATTGGGACACATGGAAGGAGTACAAGAAGCGCCTTGATCCCTCTTCCCCCGAACGGTTCCCGGCAGACTGGCAGGCGTACGCCGCCAGGATGAACGCGAAGGATGAGCCCCTGCTGCTCAACGTGGGCAGCTTCTTCGGCTTCCTACGCGAATGGATGGGCCTCGAGCCATTCCTCTTTGCTCTACACGACGAACCCGCGCTGATAGAAGACATGATGGACACGCTCTGTGAGATGGAGTCCGTCTGCATACACCGCGCCATGGAGAGCGTGCGCGTGGATGCCGCCATGTTCTGGGAGGATATGGCCTTCAAGACGGGACCACTACTCTCACCGAAGATGTTCCGGCAGTTCATGATGCCGCGCTACAAGGTCATCACGGACCTTCTCCGGTCGAAGGGCGTCGACATCATCTTCGTCGATAGCGACGGGGCGCTGAACCAGCTCATTCCGTTGTGGCTCGAGAGCGGTGTGAACTTCTTCTGGCCGCTCGAGTGCGCAGCCGGAAACGATGCGGTTGAACTGCGCAAGAAGTACGGCAAGGACGCCATCTTGGGTGGCAACATCGACAAGCGGGCACTTCTCAAGGGGAAGGACGTCATCCGGCAGGAGGTCATGTCCAAGGTGCCCTATCTGCTGGAGACGGGCGGCTACTTCCCGTCCATCGACCACTTCGTGCCACCGGATGTGCCGTTCGAGAACTACGTTTACTTCATCAACACTCTGCGCGAGGTAGCCGGGCTGCCACCGCTTAAGGGGCGCTCCGGCTAGACGGGAAGCGCTTCAGCGCCTCCAGCATCGCATACATGCGCGCGTAGGCATCCGCTGCCCGGTGGTCGAGCTTCTCGAGTTCGCTGCCAAGAGCGGCAAACTCATCGATCATGGCTGTCCGGCTGCCCAGCTCCACAAGGCCCTTGAAGTGTGCAGCGCTCTCCTCCAACCGACGCGCTACATCCGCCGCATCGGGCAGACCAGCCAGAAGCGTTCCGTACAGCTCGCTGCCTTCACACAACATGCTCTCCGTCAAGGACACGAGTACTTCCAGAGACGTCCCGCTCACTTCTCGCGCCAGGGCGAAGTGTCCCGTCCCGAGCGCCGTACGGGCAACCAGCGCCACAACGAGGGCCGGCAGACCCAATACCACCGCCATCACCTCATCGTGGGTCTCAGGGTCCATCTGCACCACATGCGCACCGAATGGTTCCAGATACGCCTTCACCTTCGTGGCCAGCGCGGAGGCAGCTTCCCCGACCGGTGTCAGTATGACGTTGTGCCCCCGCCAACCATCTGCTCCCGGCCCAAACATGGGATGCACGCCGAGAAAGCAGGCGTGAGGCATGTGTTCATCGGCGGCGCGCTGGGGCGCGGTCTTGACGGAACTGACGTCGATAACCGCCTGGTTTGGCTGAACGTGTGGGGCAAGATCGCGCAACACCGACTCCACCGCGTCCAGCGGTACGGAGATCATCGCCAGGTCCGCCTCACAAACCTCCTGGTAGCCTCCGACCATCGCACCTGGCATCGTGCGAGCGATCCGTTCCAGAGCTTCGCGACGCCTGCCCACAAGCACCAGTTCGTGACCCTGTCTATGCAGGAAAGCAGCAAACCAGCTCCCCATCTTGCCAGATGCACCGATGATCGCGATCTTCATAGCGTCTTCCACACCGGCTTCGCTCTCGGATACGAGCCTAGAACGCGCAGGAAGAGGCAGTAATGCCGCACGCTCTCAAGCGCCTCAGCGAACTGCGGATCGAGGCTGTGTCCCTCAAAGTCCAGATAGAAGTTGTACTCCCATGGTTTCTGGCGGGTGGGCCGAGACTCGATCTTCGTGAGATTCACTCCCCTCTCGGCGAGCACCCGGAGCGCCGAATACAGTGCTCCAGGCTCGTGCCGCACCGAGAACACCACCGAGGTCTTATCCATGCCGCTCGGGGGCACATCGCGCCTCGAAAGCACGAAGAACCGCGTGTAGTTGTTCTTGCTGTCCTCGATGCCCGTGGCCACCACATGCATCCCATACAGTTCCGCGGCCCGCGCGCTCGCTACCGCAGCCACGTCCATCGCCCCTTGCTCGCTCACCATCTTCACACTCCCCGCCGTGTCATACGCCGGAATGAGTTCACAACCGAGGTGCGACAGAAACTCCCGGCACTGGCCAAGCGCCTGTGGGTGCGAGTAGACGCGCCGGACATCGCCGAGCGCTACTCCCGGCCGTGCTATCAGGCAGTGCACGACTCGAAGGGCGGTCTCACCACACACGCGAACATGATGTTCCAGGAAGAGATCGTATACCCTGCTGATGCTGCCTTCGGATGAGTTCTCCACCGGGACAATGCCGAAGCTGGTGAGTTCATCCTCAACCGCGGCGAACACACCGTCGAAGCTCTCCACAGGACAGGTGGTAGCAGACCGGCCAAAGAACTCGAGCGCAGCCTGTTCGCTGAAGGCGCCAGGTTCGCCCTGGAAGGCCACGGTTGTATGTTGAACCGCCCTGGCAACTTCGATGATCCTCTCATACACTCGCTCAAGGTCGCGTTCATCCACGTCCTGCTCGACCCCCAGCGCCCGCACCTTGTCGAGTACCTTTCTCTCTCTCGCGACATCGAGCACCGGCAGTCCGGCGGCCTGCTTCGCCTCTCCGATCTCCCGGGCAATCTTCAACCGCTCAGCCAATAGGCGCACAAGCTCCCGGTCAGTCGCATCGATTCTTGCTCGCAGATCATCTATGGACATGTCATCACCCTCGGTATCAGCCCACTTTGCAGAACCAGGTCGCACAATGCCGCCGCGACCATCGCCTCAACCACCACCACCGCACGAGGCACGATGCACGCATCGTGACGGCCACTCACCGCCAGTTCAGTATCAGTCCCCTTGTCGACGTCCACCGTTCGCTGCCTGATGGCGATGGACGGAGTGGGTTTGATCGCCACGCGCAGCACCAGCGGCATTCCGTTCGTCAATCCTCCCAGTACTCCGCCCGAGTGATTCGTGAGCGTGACCACCTGGCCATCACGCACTGCAAAGGCATCGTTTGCCTCGGAGCCCTTCATACCCGTCAGTGCGAACCCATCGCCGAACTCGACTCCCTTAACAGCAGGTATCGAGAACGCAGCTCGCGCAATCTCGCTTTCCACGCTCGCGAACACCGGTTCCCCGATGCCCGGCGGCAACCCGCGTGCCACACACTCGATCACCCCTCCAACGCTGTCGCCCCGCTTCCTCGCAGCCTCGATCACCTCAACCATCCGTACGCCACTGGGCTCATCGCAGCAGGAAACCAGCGTGGCGCTGCGGCGTTCGCGTATCAGTTCGGGAGCACACGGGGGTGCAAGGACACCACCAATCGCCACTGTGTGGGCGTCAACTTCCGTGCCGATGTTGTGCAGTATGACCCGAGCGACGGCCCCAGCCATTACAAAGCCAGCGGTGATACGTCCCGAGAAGCGGCCGCCGCCACGCGGGTCGCCATAGTTCCCGTACTTGATGCGCGCAGGATAGTCAGCATGGCCGGGCCGCGGCGTACGCATGAAATCGGTGTACGCCGTGGCATCTGTATTCGTGTTCTCAACCATCAGGCAGATGGGAGCCCCGGTTGTCACGCCATCGCGGAGGCCGGCGAGGATACGAACCTCATCCGGCTCGCGTCTCGGGGTTGCGCCCGGCTGGCCGGCGGCGCTGCGCCGCGCAAGGTCCCGTTGCAGCTCAGCCACATCCAGCCGCAACCCCGCCGGGCATCCATCGATCACCACTCCCTCACACGGCCCGTGGCTCTCACCGAAGCTCGTGATCCGAAAGAGTGTCCCGAGAGTACTACTCATGCAGCATCACCTCCACGCCAAGGCCGGCAAGCGTCTCCCAGAACGCCGGGTATGTCTTCGTCACGCTTTCAGCCGCGTCAACCGTCACGTCACCAGTCACCGCTCCGAGGATGCCTAAGGCCATCGCGATGCGGTGATCTCCGGCGGATGATACTGCTCCACCGTGCAGCACACCTCCACATACTCGCATCCGGTCACTCTCTGCGTCCACCTCCACGCCGAGACAAGCGAGTCCTTCGGCCATGGCGGCCACGCGATCCGACTCCTTATCACGGGCTCTGGCTATCCCGGTGAGCGTCGTTACTCCGTTTGCCGCGGCTCCAAGAGCACACGCCACAGGCAGCAGGTCGATGCAGCCAGAGACATCATAGTCAAACGGACAGAGCTTTGCTCGCGTAACCACCACTTCGCCCCCAGCAGCATTCACGGACGCCCCGGCCTTCTTCAATATGTCGAGTACCGCAACGTCGGCCTGCAGACTCTCAGCCGAAAGCTCCCGGACGCGAACCTCTCCAGCAAGCGCCCCCAGTGCCAGCACAGCGGCGGCGCCGGACCAGTCTCCTTCCACCGCAAAGCGCGTCGCGCGATAGCCACCCTCCGCCACATGGAACGTGCGGCCACAATCGAGCAGCGCAACCTCGGCGCCAAAACAGCGCATGCACTTCAGCGTCATCTCGACATACTGCTCCGAGACGATCGGCGAGGACAACTGTAGCGTCAAACCACCCGGCACGCGCGGCCCGCATAGAAGCAGCGCGGAGACAAACTGTGAACTGACGTCCCCCTGCAGCACGACATGGCCGCACGGGTGGTTCGCCCCGCGAACAGTGAGTATGCCGGAGCCGGCATCGAAGTCGCATTCGGCCCCCATCTGCCGTATACCCCGCAGCAATGGCTCCAAAGGTCGTCGCGCCAGCGACGGGGCACAACGCAGTACCGTCACGCCGGGAACGGTCGCTGCGACCGCGGCAAGAAAGCGGAACGTGGCCGCCGATTCGCGGCACCACAGCGGGGATACCGCAGCGTGAAGGCCCTCACCTCGAACGGTTACGCCACCGTTCACATCCTTGACGACAGCACCAAGCCCCGCAATCGATTCGAAGACAGCTGTGGCGTCGTCGGACTCGAGTGGCGCCTCAATCAGGCTTTCACCCCTCGCCAGTGCTGCACAGACTGCAGCGCGTATGGTGTAGCTCTTTGAACCTGGCACACGTACGGAGCCATGTACGACGCTCCGTGCGACGGTGGCCCTCACAGCTGTCCCACTCGCTTCTGAATCTTGCGCACGATCTGTTCCACCAGGAGCCCATCCGTATCCACTATGATATCCGCCGCCGCCTCATACACCGGCCGGCGGCGCGCCATCAGTTCGGTCACCTGTTGCTCCCTGTCCGTTCCCTGCAACAACGGTCTGACGGCTGACTGTGGGCCAAGCCGTCGCAGTACTGTCTCCACCGACGCATCCAGGTACACCAGCACTGACGTCTCCTTCAGCGCGGTGACGTTCTCTGCACGCAGCACCACACCCCCCCCGCACGCAATCACGGCACCGTGCGCCCGTGCCGCCTCCCTCACAGCCACAGCTTCAAGGTCTCGGAAGTGGGCCTCCCCGAAACGCGCGAAGATGTCAGCGATTGACATACCCGCGTTGTGCTCAACAAGTGCATCGGTCTCGATATACGTCTTCCGCAGCCGCACAGATAGTGCCCGTCCCACGGTGGACTTGCCCGCCCCCATGAACCCCACCAGGGCGATGTTACTCCGTTTCACGATCCAACTCTCCGAGCACTGCGGCGCGCATGACGTCCACGGGCGCCTCGACGCCGGTCCAGAGCTCGAACGCAGCCGCGCCCTGGCGCACAAGCATTTCAACGCCGTCTACGGTGACGGCTCCGAGTGCGGCCGTGGTGCGCAGCAGCATCGTCTCGCGAGGGTTGTACACGGTATCACACACGGGCAGGTCACGACGCAGCACCTCACGGGGACATGGCATCTCCATCTCCATCGGGTGCATGCCAACGCTTGTCGTGTTCACGAGCAGTGCCGCATCGCTCAACCGGGAGACCATCACGTCCGAAGACAACAGACCATGCAGAACGTGCGCTCCCGAAGCCGTGGCGACGTCGCGCGCGAGAGAGGCAGCGCGCTCAACGTTGCGATTCAACACGGTGACTCGCGCACCCGCCCCTACCAGGGCAAAGACTACTGCCCTTGCTGCACCTCCCGCTCCAAGCACAACCACGTTCATTCCTCTGGCGTCGATGCCGTGCGACCGCAATCCGTGCAGAAAGCCCTGTGCGTCCGTGTTGTAGCCGCGCAAACAACCGGAGTCGTTCACCACGGTGTTCACTGCCCCGATTCGGGCGGCCTGCTCGTCGACCTCGTCGAGGCTACGCATTATGTCGATTTTGTGCGGTACGGTAACGTTCAGGCCGCGAATACCGAGTGCCCGCATGGCCTGAGCGCAGGATGCAGCCGTTCCTCGTGGAGCACGCCAGGCCACGTAGACGTAGTCAAGGACTGCCTTGTCAAATGCTGCGTTCTGCATGACCGGAGAGAGCGTGTGGGCAACAGGGTCTCCGATGATCCCGCATAGGCGTGTTGTACCGGTTATCCGCATGTCACAACGATCCTATCGCCGCGTATATTGTGCGCAACGTGCCAACGGTCAACTGGCCCGGCGCCGACTCGTGGCCGTCGGAAAGCGACGCATAAGTGAACATGGCGCCAGCGAGAGGCGCCAGTACTCTGCTGGTCATGCCGAGGGGGCCCATGGCAAATGTGACGATGCCCTGTGACCTGAATCGATGCGCCAGGCTGACCACCGTAGCGGCATCTCGTGCATCGCGCGCCATCGTGACAACCTTGCAGATGTCCGCGCCAAGACCGCGCTGCAGTTGCACCACCTGTGCCAGGGACTCTTCATCCCCGGTCCCAACGAAATCATGGTGTGACACGATGACGCGCAGCCTGCCATTGAGTCGTCTCATGAACGACACGGAGTCGGGAGCGCACATCTCGATATCCACCATCGCCGCGCCCAGATCCACCGCGTGATGAAGCACCGCGAGCCGCTCATCTTCGCTGCCAGTCCACGCCCCTCCCTGGGAAGGCAGCCGGTTACAGGCTATCCAGGGACGGGACAGCCCCCCAACGACCTGTGGCCAGTGCTCACCGATAAGGTCGATGCGCACCTCGTACAGCGAAACGTGGTCGCGAACGGCTTGCGCAAGGGCGACATCGCCGGCGGACGTGATGCAGGCACAGATGTCAGGCAACGGCGTATGACCTCATCACCGCTTCTCTCACCAGGTCCATGGGCACGTTGCTGTGGATGGCAGCGTCTCCGATGCGGCTCAGCAGTGCGAAACGCAGACGGCCTTTCAATACCTTCTTGTCGCGAGTCATGGCGGCGAGGACATCCTCCGCGTTGATGCAATCTGGAACCGCAACCGGCAATCCCGCCTCTATCAGCAGGCGCCGCTGCCGCTCCATCTCGCTGGCAGGCGCAACGCCCAGACTGGAAGCGATGAAGCCGGCAGCCACCATCCCGATCGCAACGCATTCGCCATGGCACAAGGAGAAGCCGGACGCCGACTCAACGCCATGGCCAACAGTATGACCGTAGTTCAGTATGTTCCGAAGGCCCGTGTCCTTCTCATCCTCTTCAACGACCGCGGCCTTGATACGGGCCGTCACCGACACGATGTGCTCCAACGCATCGGCATCTCTCCCCAGCACCCGGCCGATATCCTGTTCCAGGTAGCAGAAGAACCCCTCGTCACGGATGGCCGCGCTCTTGATGACTTCGGCAAGTCCATTCCGGAACTCCCGTTCGGGCAGAAACGCCAGGCATGACGTGTCTGCGATGATAGCGGCCGGCTGGTGAAAAGCGCCGATGTTGTTCTTGAGCCGCCCGTGGTTCACCGCCACCTTGCCCCCGATACTGCTATCCACCTGCGCCAGAAGCGTCGTCGGCACATGCACCAGCGGCAAACCGCGGAAGTATGTGGCCGCCACAAATCCCGTGAGGTCGCCGACAACGCCTCCGCCCACGGCCAGTAGCGGAGTTGCCCGCTCTGCGCCAAGCTCGTTGAGCCGCCCGTACATCATGGCGGCCGTGTCAAGTGACTTCTGCTCCTCGCCCGGAGGTATGACCACGAAGTGAGGGGTGAATCCGGACGCCACCAGGGATCGCTCGACCGCATCACCGAACAGCCCGGCTACGTTCTCGTCGGTCACCACGACGGCGGTGCCGGAGAAGCCGAGCCGACTCAGTTCCTCGCCGATGAGCCTGAGGGCGCCCGCCCCCACGCTCATACGGTAGAGGTTGCCTGAGCACCATACATGAGAAGTTCTCATCGTCAGTTCTTCTTGACCAGGTCACGAAGTCGACGGCAGGCATCGATGATCTCTTTGAGTTCGTCGGGCGTCACCATCTGTGGTCCGTCGACGAGGGCCTCGGAGGGATCGTAGTGGGCTTCGATCATGAGGCCATCGGCGCCGGCCGCCACCGCCGCGCAGCTCATCGAGAATATCAGGTCGCGCCTTCCCGTGCCATGGCTGGGATCAACAATGACCGGCAGATACGTCTCGTTATGGATTACGGGCACGGCGGCGAGATCAAGCGTGTACCGGGTGAAGCTCTTTCCCTTGCCCATCGGCACAATCCCGCGCTCACACAGGATGATGTCCTTGTTTCCCTCTGCGGCGATGTACTCACTGAAGGAGAGCAACTCCTCGATGCTGGCGCCGAAATGGCGCTTGAGCAGCACCGGCTTATGCTGCCGGGCCACCGCGACCAGCAGATCCTGGTCATACATGTTCCGGGCGCCGATGTGCATGATGTCCACGTACTTCGCGACCAGTTCCACCATGGATTCGCCACGAACCTCGGTGACCACCGGCATATCGAAGGCATCGCCGGCTTCTCTCATCCAGTGGAGCGCCTCCTCAGCCTCCTCCACCCCCGATGCCCCCAAGCCCTGGAAGGCGTGGACCGAGCTTCTGGGCTTGAAGACACCTCCACGGAGTACGTGGGCGCCTGCCTTCTTCACCTCCTCCGCAATGCGCATGAGTTGTTTGCGGCTCTCCACTGCACAGGGACCGGCGATAATGACCGGCTCGCCGTTCCCAAGGCGGACGTTTCCGATCTTGACCGTCTTGTGGGCGCCCGGCTCACCGAAGAACCGCGCGTAGTCGCGACTGATGAGCTTGTACGGCGCCTCAACCATATTTGCCTCTTTGACCCCGGGCAACGTGGCAATACGATCGAAGGCGAGCTTGCGTTCGTCGCCAACAGGCCCGATAACGGTAATGTACTCACCTCTCGAGATATCGGCGCGCAACCCGCTCGCCTCGATCTCGGCCACCACCCTCCGGATGTCCTCCTCAGTCGCGTCCGTCTTCATGATGATCATGGTGTCTCCTTCTCTCTCGCTCGCTGCCTCGTTGTACTTTCTCTGGCCGCAGTCATCACAAAAAGAAAGGACCCTCCCACCGGGAGGGTCCTTTCTTCTTTGGCGCTTACTGTTGAACTACACGACGTGACCGCTCCCGGGCGTAACGCAGGGATAAAAGTAATACCAATACGCGCCGAACGACCGGAAGCTACTCATATCAACACATGTACGTCGAGATGAAGGCGATTGTAGGGACATGCGAATGCAGTTGTCAAGTTGCGCTGCTCCATTGCGGCGAGACACGTTCCTTGACGCACTCGTGCCAATGGCATAGGCTATTCAATGCCTGTCGCTGAGTGGCTGCGCAGCTTCATAAGCGCGGCCCGATGCGCCTTCTCATCACGTACTGCAATGGATTCAGCACGCGAACTAGCCAGGTACACGCCTGACGCGCCAACACTCCTCACTCTCGGGGTTTTCGATGGAGTGCATGCAGGACATCTTTCTCTCGTTCGGACGCTCCAGCAGAAGGCGGTAGAGCGCGAACTCCTTCCCGGGGTGGTCACCTTCTCACCACATCCAGCGGAGGTCATCCGCCCCGGCGAGCAAGTGCCACTGCTCATGAGCGTGGAGGAACGCGTTCAGTTCATCAGAGACCTCGGCATATCTCTCGTGGTGCCAATGACGTTCACACGGGAACTGAGCTGCCACACACCGGAACGCTTCGTCCGGCTCCTTATCGAACACCTCCGCATGAAGGGGCTCATACTGGGTCCTGACTTCAGCCTTGGACGTGACCGCGAGGGAACGTGCGCCACGCTGGAGGCACTGGGCACGCGTCTCGGTTTCACGGTGGAAAGCGTACCGCCGTTCACGATGGATGGGCAGGTAGTGAGCAGCACCGCCATCAGGAGGGCCCTGGCAACAGGCGACGTGGTAGCGGCCAGGCGAATGCTGGGACGCCCGTACACTTTCACCGGTCCGATAACTACCACGAGCCGGCGAGGCGCTGCGCTCCTGGGCGTTCCGACAGCCAATCTTGAGGTCACCCTCGGACGCGCGTTGCCCCGCAACGGGGTTTATGCTACCATCGCCAGAATCCCGAACGGTCAGTTCGACTCCGTAACGAACATCGGCCACCGCCCGACATTTGGCCACGGCGAACGAGTCGTGGAAACCCACATACTCGATTTCGACGGGCACATCTATGGGGCTACGATGACCGTCGAGTTCATCTCCAGGATCAGGGATGAGGCCACTTTTCCGGATCCCGGTGCACTGGCAGTCCAGATAGAACGCGACGTAGAAGCCGCACGCAGAATTCTCCGGGAGCATGTATGAGCGATAGTGCAAAGGTAACCCTACTCCGCGATATCCCCAGAGCCAGACAGGACTTCCTGCTGCGGCGCGGCGTCGCAGAGATCATCCCTGAAGCGGAGTTCATCTCTCTGCTCAACAGCGGCACTCCGGCACGCCTGAAGGAAGGATTCGACCCCAGTTCGCCGGACATACACCTCGGGCACGTCGTCGGACTGCGCAAGCTGCGTCAGTTGCAGGACCTGGGCCACAAGGTCATCCTGATAGTCGGCAACTGGACGGCTCGCATCGGCGATCCGAGCGGCCAGTCTGCCACGCGGCCCATGTTGACCGAGGAACAGATCGAACACAACGCCAAGACATACATGGACCAGTTCTTCAAGGTGGTGGACAGAGACCGCACCGAGGTACGCTGGCAGACCGAGTGGTTCTCGAAGTTCACGCTGGACACGGTTATCCGCCTGACCGCGCGCTTCACGGTCGCTCAGATTCTGGCACGCGAGGATTTCAGTAAACGCTACAGCTCGGGCAGTCCAATATCTCTCTGCGAGACGCTCTATCCCCTGCTTCAGGCGTACGACTCGTACGCCATCGACTCCGATGTGGAGTTCGGCGGGACGGATCAGAAGTTCAACTGCTTGCTGGGGCGTGAGCTGCAGCAGATGCTCGGGCAGAACCCCCAACAGGTGTTCTTCACTCCCATTCTGGTGGGCACCGATGGTAAGAGCAAGATGAGCAAGAGCCTCGGCAATTACATCGGCGTTGCCGAGCCCCCCGAGCAGATGTACGGCAAAGTTATGTCACTTGATGACAGCCTCATTCTCGACTACTTCGAGCTTGTCACCGACATCCCGGACGAAGAGCTGGCTGAGAAGAGGGCCGACTTTGCCGCCGGCAGGGCCAATCCCATGAACGAGAAGAAGAGCCTTGCCAGGGAGATCGTCTCGCAGTTCCACGGGAAAGAGGCGGCCGAGGCGGCCGACCAGCACTTCACAAGAGTACATCAGCAGCATGAGGTGCCGGAGGAGATGCCCGAGGTCTCCGTGGAAGGCGTCGCCGAGGGTCAGGGTGAGGTTCGAATCGACCTTTCACGACCCCTTGTCGCCGGCGGATTCGTCAAGAGCGCGAGCGAACTGAAGCGTCTCGTTGCCCAGAACGCCGTCGAGGTCGACGGCAGCAAGGTGGACGAGCTGAACGTACTGGTCCACGATGGTTCAGTTGTCAAAGTCGGCAGGCGTACATTCGTGCGCATCCGGGTGAAGTGAGAGCCCTGTGGCGCTAGAATTAGGGCGTGTTCTCACGTGCGTAGCGAGGGGGTGAACATGAGAGTGCTCGTAGCTGACCCCATTGCCGAGGAAGGAATCTCGCACCTGAGGCAATGCGCCTCGGTGGACGTCAAGACCAGGCTCTCGCCCGAGGAACTCTGCCGCGAGATCCCTGACTATGATGCCCTGGTGGTTCGCAGCCAGACCAGAGTCACTGCCGATATCATCGAACGCGGCGCCAATCTGAAGGTCATCGGCCGCGCCGGCGTCGGCGTGGACAACATCGACGTCGACGCCGCCACTCGCTGCGGCATCGTGGTGGTGAATGCCCCCTCAGGCAACACCGTCTCAGCCGCCGAACACACCATGGCGCTGATGCTGGCGCTCGCGCGCAACATACCCGTGGCGGACGCTGATATGCGGAAGGGCTCATGGTCACGCAACAAGCTCATCGGCACCGAACTCAGGGGCAAGACGTTGGGCATAGTGGGACTCGGCAACATCGGTTCGCAGGTCGCACTGAGGGCCCAGTCGTTTGAGATGCGCACCATCGCATACGACCCGTTCATTCCCGCCGACTACGCGCGTTCCTTCAAGGTCGCATTGGTGACGCTTCAGGAATTGCTCATGCAGTCCGACTTCATCACGCTGCACATCCCTTTGTCGCAGGCAACCAGGAACCTCATCGGCCAGGCCGAACTGGAACTGATGAAGCCGACCGCGCGCATCATCAACTGCGCCCGTGGCGGGGTGGTTGACGAACAAGCGATTGCCGCGGCGCTACAGGACGGTACCCTTGCGGGAGCCGCGTTCGACGTGTTCGCTGAGGAGCCCCCACAGGGCAGCCCGCTGCTCGCTGCCCCGAATTCGGTGTTGACCCCACACCTCGGTGCTTCAACCCTCGAGGCACAAACCAACGTGGCGATAGACGTCGCTGATCAGGTCATCGCTGTCCTCCATGGAGAGATGGCCAAGTATGCGGTGAATGCACCACACGCATCGGCCGAGATGTTCCCCTACATCCAGATGAGCACAACAGTCGGAACCTTCGCGGGCCAACTCATGGAGGGTCAGATACAGAAGCTCAATGTCTGCTACGCGGGTGACTTGCAGCAAGCCAGCTGCGATCCACTGAAGGCCGGCGTGATCAGCGGCATCCTGAGAAACGCTACCGAGGAGCGCGTCAATCTGGTGAATGCCGAGCTGATTGCGCGGCAACGCGGTCTGCGGGTGGCCGAGGAGACGTCCCCAGAGTGCGGCACCTACGGGAACCTGCTCACAGTCACCCTGGAAACGGACAGGGGCAAGACCACCGTCTCGGGCACCGTGCGCGACGGAGTGACCCGCATCGTGCGCATCAACGACTTCTTCATGGATATCAGCCTCACCGAGCGCCACTTCCTTATCTGCGACCACATCGATGGACCCGGTCTCGTCGGAGCGATAGGGACAACGCTGGGACAGGCGAGTATCAACATCAGTTCGATGCATCTGAGCCGCCTCGAACCCAGAGGCAAGGCGCTGTTCGTGATGGCACTGGATGAGCCGCTCGGGGATGCCGAGAAGAACATCATCCGGGCGATCCCCAACATCCACACGGTGCGGACAGTGAACCTGTGAGCGTGCGCGCTTCTCAGTCGAGGTCGTAGGCAACGAGCCCGGTCGGCGCCTTCGGGTAAAAGTACGTCGACTTCCGTGGCATACGTTCCATCTGGTCGGAGATCTTCTTGACCAGTCGTGGATGAGCGGGGGCAAGCAGAAAGGCCATCTGCGCCTCGCCGGATTGCACACTGCGTACAACCGCATCGAGATCGGGACTGTAGCTCACTCCCTCTCCGTCAGGGTTGATGCCCAGTGCTCTCGCCATGACCACGTGGTTGAGGATGCTGACATTGAACGTCCGGTACTCCGAAGAGTGCTCGCCGGGTACAAACGACCCGAGATCCAGTCCTGGCCTCGGCCTCAGTTCCGCCACGAGTCCGTCACGCAGCCCCACCACGGCCATCAACGCCATCTCTCCCACCGGGGCGCTACGTGCCAGCGCCGTCTCGATCGGTACGAAATCGAGCGTGAAGTACTCCGAGAGCTTCTCCTCGATGTGCGCCAGTTCGGGCAAGCTGAATCCTCGTAGCACACGGTACACTGGGGATATGAAGAGACCTGGATCATGGAACGCCACCAGGGTCATCGGGATGTAGTCATACGCGCGAATGCCACCTCCGCTCCCAGCCTCGGCTGCTCTGCGCTCAGCCTGATAGACGAGCCCCGTCTCATAGCGATGGTGTCCGTCCGCGATGTAGATGGACTCACGCTCAAGCGCCTCTGAGATACTGGTCAGCGCCTGACTGTCGCGCACTGCCCAGAAGCGATGCTCATCGATCTCTTCTCTGACCTCGATCGGAGCGGCGCTCTTCACCGTCGCGTCGATCAGCGCAGCGATCTCACTGTCGGCATCCTCGTACAGGCCGAGCGGATAGCTGAAACTTGTCCGGCACGCACGCATCAGCTCAAGGCGGTCCTGTTTGGCCTTGGTGCCGGTGAGCTCGTGCGGATACACTCCCTGATACCAGGGCCGCAGCAACACCGCGGCGATCAGCCCCCGCCGCACATGGCTCTTCCCACGGAACACAAACGAGTGGTCATGCACATACATGGCCGGACTGGCCTCAGGGACGAGTATTCCAGCATCGCGCCACCGCTTGTACGTGCGTCCCGCCGTCTCATACCGCACCGTCTCATCAACGTCGCCGTCTCCAGGAAGCGGATGCTCGAGCCGGATCATGTTGTACCGGCTCTTCAGGTAGAGCAGACGCTGCTCCTCAACGCTGATGATGTCGTACGGAGGGCAGAGTAGCGGCGCAAGGTCGCCGGCACGGTCCGGGTTGTAACGGATCCCCGCAAACGGCTTCACGCTCGGGGCGCGATGACTTTGTGGCATGGCAACACCTGTCGATACGAGAATCGTGGCGATGTGAACCGGGAGGCAGTACTTGCAGGGTGTCGCCACCCTGCCAGGCGCATCACGCTGCCGACAGCAGGGCTGTGACGACTTCGTTCACATCCTTGCCCTCGGCCTTGCCTCTGACAAGCGGCATGAGATGAGCCATCACCTTACCCTTGTCCCTCAAGCTCGTCGCGCCAACCGCCGCAACGGCCTCGCGCGCGATCGCAACGAGTTCGTCGCGGCTCATCTGGGCGGGGAGGTACTCCTTGATAATGGCGAGAGCAGCCTCTTGCTCCTGGACGAGGTCAGGCCGATTGCCGGCACGGAACGCGTCGATACTCTCGTTCCGCCGCCGAGCCTCGCGAGACAACACCTCTACGGTCTCGTCCTCGGTCAGGGGGGCGTGCATCCGCGCCTTCTCCTCGTTTCTGCACTCAGCGAGGAGGACACGAACGATGAGAAGCCTGCAAGCATCCTGTTGCCTGAGAGCAAGCTTCAGGTCTTCTCGGAGTTTATCCTGCAGGCCCATGGCACAAGCTAGCGCGAACTCTTGCGCTTCTTGACCGCTTCCTTCTTCTTTCTGATAGCGCTGGGCTTCTCGTAGAATCTGCGCCTTCGCACCTCAGCAAGAATCCTGTCGGTCTCCACCTGCTTGCCGAATCGGCGCAGCATGCTTTCGAAACTTTCGCCGGAACCCAATCTTACGTTTGCCATAGTGTGACGCACATTGTACTCGTACGCGCGCACTCATGTCAACATGAATACGCTGCCGAGGAACTACACGCCGTGGGACGCCGCTCGAACACGCCTACATGCCACCATCGATGCCGATAACCTGCCCTGTGACATAGGAAGCCCGGTCGCTGGCGAGAAACGCGACAACCTCCGCGACTTCTTCCGGCTCGCCGGGGCGGCGAAGGGCAATCAACTCAACAAACTTGTTCTTGACCTCATCTGGCAGGACATCGGTCATCTGCGTCCGTATGTAGCCCGGTGCAACCGCATTGACGGTTATGCCTCGTGAACCAACCTCTTTTGCCAGGCTCTTGCTGAAGGCGATGATGCCGCCCTTAGACGCCGAGTAGTTCGTCTGGCCTGGGTTACCGATCACGCCCGCGATGGAGGACAGGCTGACGATCCTGCCCCAGCCCCCACGCATCATCGGTTTCAGTGCGTGTTTCGAGCAGAGGAACGTGCCCCGCAGATTGATATCGAGCACGTCATCCCACGCCTGTTCAGACAGGCGCAACAGCAGTGTGTCCCTGGTGATGCCCGCATTGTTGATGAGAATATCCAGTCTGCCCCACCTCTCCACTACCGCATCAATCATGCGCTTGACCGCCTCACCATCGCGCACATCCGCCTCGACAGCAAACGCCTCCGTCTTACTCTCGGCCAGCGCAGCAACCACTTCCCCTGCGTCGATTGCGTTTCGCGGGTCGACCGCCACGTAGTTGACGGCCACCTTCGCCCCCATGCTGCCCAGCTTGAGCGCGATGGCTCTGCCCATGCCGCGGGACCCGCCCGTCACCAGGGCGACTCTGCCTTCGAGTTCCATTATTCCTCCGAACCCGGCCACTGCGGGCCGATGGTCAACGTCTGTTTGTCAGCCTCGAAACTTCCGGAACACCAGGCAGCAGTTCTCGCCCCCCAGACCGAAGCTGCTGGTCAGACACGCATCCACGGTGGCCTTGCGAGCGGTGTTCGGAACGTAATCCAGATCACACTCGGGATCAGGCGTCCTGTAGTTGATGGTCGGATGAATCACATCCGTCAGCACCGTCATGATGCACGCGACCGACTCGATGGCGCCGGATGCCGTGATGGCATGGCCAACCATCGACTTGGTGGAGCTGATAGCCAGCTTGCGCGCATGATCACCAAATGCAAGCTTCAGTGCCTGCGTCTCCGTCGGGTCATTCAGCCGCGTGCTTGTACCATGGGCATTGACGTAGGAGATGCCCTCAGGTGCAATGCCGGCACGGCTGAGAGCCAGATTCATCGCGTAGGCCTCAGGCTCCGGCGCCGGCGCCGTCTGATCGAACGCATCAAACGTCCATCCGGCACCCGCCAGCTCGGCGAGTATGGTGGCGCCACGTGCTCTGGCATGCTCAAGCGACTCGAGGACGACCATGCCCGCGCCCTCACCGAATACGAAGCCGCTCCGCTCGGCGTCGAACGGGCGGCACGCGATAGCCGGATCAGGCTCACGCGTCACGGCGCCGAGGATGTCCAGGCCGGCGATGCCAAGAGGCGACAGACAGGAATCAGTTCCTCCGGCAATCATCACATCGGCGTACCCGAGCTTGATGAAGTTCAGCGCCGTACCGATGGCGTCTGTACCCGATGCGCACAGGCTGTTGGGACTGCTGTTGGGGCCGCGCGCCTGGAAGTTCATGCCGATCTGCATTGATGGCGCGCTCGGGCCGGAGCGGGCCACAAACAACGGGTCCACGCGCCGCGGACCTCGCCGCTCCAGTATCCCGGCCTGCTTCACGATGTAGTCGCTTTCAGACATGCAGGCGACGCTCACGCCAACGCGTTCCCGGACCTCACGCGCCATATCAATTCCCGCCTGAGACATCGCCTCGTTCGCAGCGGCAAGGCCGAAGTGCACCGCCCTCGGATTGCGGTCTGCAACCTTGGGATCCATGTGCTCATAGGCGTCGAACCCCTTCACCTCGCCCGCCACCTTCACGTAGAAGTTGGTGGCGTCGAAGCGCGTGATGGGGCCGATGCCGGACTTTCCGGCGGTGGCGTTCTTCCAGAATTCATCCACGGTGAGTCCCAGAGGATTAACCGTACCGATACCCGTGACCACTACGCGGGGCTCACTCATCAGGCGTCTCCCTTGTCCACGACAGACGTCCACGGCGCCACGCATGTGCCGCCATCCACGATGATGGTCTGTCCGCGAATCATGAATGCTTCTTCACTGCAGAGGAACGCAACCACATTTGCCACATCCTCGGGCGTCACCATCCGTCCAACCGGTGTCGTCTGTTTCACGTCCTTGACCAGCCCCTCGCGGATGTAGAACTTGAGGGCCTCGGTATCGACCGCAGAGGCCGAAACCGCATTGACGGAAATGCCCTTCGGTATGAACTCGATCGCCAGATACCGCGTCACCGCCTCCAGTGCGGCTTTCGACACGCCCACGGCAGCATACGTCGGCCAGACGAACTTGGAGCCAAGGCTCGAGATGCTGACTATCTTTCCGTTTCTGCCCTCCATCAGCGCAGACGCACGCTGAGCGCAGAGCAGCAGCGCCTTGGCATTGATGCCAAGCGTCCAGTCCCACGCCTTCTCGTCGATCTCCATGATCGGTCGTCCCACGCCGGACGCCGCGTTGCTGATCAGTATGTCGAGATAGCCGTGCCGCTCGGCGATGGTGTCGAACATCTCCTCGATCTTGGCAGAGTCGCCGACGTTGGCCTTGATAAGGTCGACGTTCACACCGAGCTGTTTCAGTTCTTCGACCGTCTGTTCCGCGGCTTCACGTCTCCGAAAGTAGTTGACGACGATGTTGCAGCCCTGCGACGCCAGCTTCAGCGCGATGGCTTTGCCGATGCCGCGTCCGCTGCCGGTGATGAGTGCGAGTTTCCCCTGCAATGGCTTCACGATGCTTACCCCTTCTTGCTGACCGCGTTTTCGACGAACGCAACAAAGTCGCCGAAATTGCGGAACTTCTGTGCCTCTTCGTCGGGAATCTCGATGTCGAACGTCTCTTCGACGGCGACCAGGGCCTGGACAACATCCAGTGAGTCGGCCTTCATCTCCTTGAACGTCGCCTCACGGCTCATGATGGCCTTGTCGATATGGGCGATCTTAGAGACGATGTCTTTCACCTGCTCTTCAACAGTCATTGTTCCTAGATCCTCCTTACTGCAACTTGCCTTGCTGTTTCAACAGCGCAATCTCCCGTTTGAGACTGCCAACGATATCCGCCTTGACCGCCTTTCGAGCCGCGTTTATGCCGTGATGAATGTGCTCGGCCTTGCACGCGCCATGGGCGATCCTCACAACTCCATCAACTCCCCACAGAATGCCACTCCCCTCCTCTTCACCTTCGTACGAGAGCTTCTTGATAGGGAGAACCCGGTCGAACATGTACCCCACCAGCCCTTTCACACTCGGATGCTTGGCCATCAACCACACCTTCGCCCGGTCTCCGATGCTTTCATAGAACTTGAGAACAACGTTCCCAACGAAGCCGTCGCAGACGATGACGTTCGCCTTGCCAGTCAGAATATCATTGCCCTCAACATTCCCGATGAAGTTCAGCCCACTGTTCTTCAGCAGCGGGAAGGTCTCTTTGACCAGATCGTTTCCCTTACCTTCCTCACTTCCCGTGCTCAGCACTCCCACAGTCGGGTTCTCGATCCCGTAGATGGAGCGCGCATACACCGTACCCGCCACGGCAAACGAGACCAACTGGTGTGGCTTGCAGTCGACATTGGCGCCGAGGTCCATGACGACTATGTTCGGTGCGAAACTGCTGAATCCACCCCCGATCGTCGGCCGCTCCATCCCCGGAACCATGCCCAGGTACGTAGCAGCGGCAGCAGCCACCGCGCCGGAAGAACCCGCACTCACGAAGGCGTCAACCTCACCGCTCTTGATCAGCTTGACGCCAACCACGATAGACGACTGACGCTTCTGCCGGATCGCCACCGCCGGCGCCTCGCCTTCGCGGATCACATCCGCGGCGTTGACCAGGCGCATCAGTTCTAGGGGCACTCCCTGCTTCTGCAGTTCCTCGATGACCAGGTCCTCACGTCCCACCAGGACGACATCAGCCTCGCCTGCTCGAGCGGCAGCCGCAGCACCTTTCACTGTCTCGCTGGGGGCGAAATCACCCCCCATGGCGTCAACAGCCACTCTCACTCTGCCAGACGACTGTGACATATGCTACTCCTCGCCTATCGACACCAGTGAACGTATCACGAATACGAACGCCAGTACTTCCCGGTGCCACACTGTTACGACGAGGCGGGTACTCTCACGCGGGCCTCACCTGTCACCACGGCCTCGCCGGACTGGTTGCGACACCTCAGCGCACAAGTGGCAAATACTATATCACCTTCAGATTGGAGCGATTCAATTTCGCCAGACACGGTGACCGTATCGCCGGGGCGCACGGGGCTCCGAAACTTCACCGAGAGTCGTCCGGACTCGTCCCACGAGGTCCCAAAAGCCCGCGCCATCATCTCGGAGACGAACGCGAGCACGAGCATACCATGTGCGATGGTGCCCTTCAGTGGAGTGGCGGCCGCAAATGCCTCGTCGATGTGTATGGGGTTGTAATCGCCCGAGGCGTCCGCGTACCGGTGGATGTCAGATTGCCTGACCGTCTTCACGAACTCGGGAAGAGCCGAGCCTTCTCTCACCATGAACGTCACAGTCTATGCCTCCGGCAGCACGATGGTGGAGCGTCCCAGTTGGACCGGCGCACCCGATTCGTCGCTGATGTTCATCTCCAGCGTGAGCATCCGCATCGGGCCCCTTGACAGCTTCCGCACCACGCGCGCCACGCACACCACGCGGGCTCCGACCGGAACAAGCCGATGGAATTCGAACTCCTGCGCCGCATGGATGGTCCCGGCGGGAAAAGCAACCAGACTTCCCAGGGACGCGATGGCGCGGGCGGCGACCGCCAGCGGCGGGACATGCGGCCGTTCGCCGGCGCCCACCGCCTGGACGTATGCTGCCACAACATCGGACTCCAGGACGTAGTCCACCGGAGGGAACTCATGACCGGGGTTCAATTCATCATATGAGGCGGGCAAGTAATCACCACCTGTCTACCGGAACCGGCACGGCAAGGGCGCCATACGAAATGCCGGGGTCCGTACGTTCAAGGTATGATGCCATCGCCCTCCTATCGTGTCAATAGACACTTGAATCACGCTCCCTGCGCGAATACCATAGTGAACCCTGCTGCGGGAGTGTCCATCAGTGGATGTGCTAAGAGAGCTGCTCGGCAACAAGATGATCATCACTCCCGCTCTAGCCTGGGTGGCGGCGCAGTTCTCAAAGACCGTCATTGACAGTCTCAGGCGGCATCGTGTGAACCCGCGTCTGTTGGTGGGCTCCGGCGGGATGCCTAGCGCACACTCCGCCTTCGCCTGCGGGCTATCGACCGCAGTCTGGTTCACGCAGGGCGCCGGATCGGCGGCCTTCGCCATCTCCGCTGCCTTCGCAGCCGTTGTGATGTATGATGCCGCCGGTGTGAGGCAGGCCGTCGACAGACAATCCGAGATTCTCACCCACATCCTGACACATGTTCCACGAACGCATGACGATTTCGACCGTTTTCTCGAAGGGCTTGTCGGCCACACGCGTCTCCAGGTTCTGGCTGGCGCACTGCTCGGCATAGCCGTGGGGGCGTTGCTGCACTGATCCCGCGTACGCCTCCTTTGGCGTGTGGTGCGTCCTCAGTCTATAATCACCGAATGCAACGTTCTTCTCCGGTCAACATGAACGCGATCGCGTTCCTCATTGCACTCAACGTCATGGTGTTCGTCTTCCAGGTGCTGCGGCCGGGACTGGGAGCGCAACTCTCTCTCTCCTGGTTCACTTTCCAAGAACAACCGTGGCGACTGGTGACATCCATGTTCGCCCACGGCGGCTTCTATCATCTGCTGTTCAACATGATCAGCCTGTACTTCCTCGGCGGCTTCTTCCTCCGGCTGGTGGGCGAAGGAGCACTGCTGAGAGTCTACTTCATCGGCGGCGCGATAGCCGGCCTCGCCTTCATCGTGATGGCGCCCTACAGCTCTGCCGTCGGCGCTTCCGGCGCGGTGTTCGCCATCGGAGGAGCCCTGGCGATCATGGCTCCAAGGCTCCCGGTGCTGGTCTTCCCTCTGCCCGTGCCGGTCCCGCTCTGGGGCGCCATGGTCTTCTTCCTGCTCTTCGGATTCCTCATCTCGGGCATCGCCTGGCAGGCCCATCTCGGAGGCTTCCTCTTCGGTTTGGCGGCCGGGTACTACTACAAGCGCCGCGGACGAAGGCCGATCTTCTACTGACACAGAGAAACGATGACGCTGCCGGTTTCATTTGCCAGCGACCACCTGCGCCTGGCCGGAGAGCTACACGTGCCCTCGGCGGGCACAGCCCGGCCTGCTCTCTGCATCTGTCACGGCATTCCGGCCGTCCGCTACAACCCCGAGGATAGCGGCTATCGTGATCTCGCCGCCCGCTGCGCCGCGGCCGGATTCGTCACTCTGTTGTTCTACTTCAGGGGAGCGGGGCTCAGCGACGGCGACTTCGACATGCCCGGGTGGAGCCGTGACCTGGGGGCAGCCGTCGGTTACCTCGCCGGGGTACGCGAGGTCGACGCCTCTCGACTCTTCGTCATGGGCTTCAGCGGCGGCGCTGCTGCCTGCATTCACCGGGCAGCGCGCGACAGCCGTATCGCCGGCGTCGTCTCCTGCGCCTCTCCCGCCGACTTCGATGAACTGGTCGGGGGAGACAGGTTGTCGAGCTGCCTCGCCCGATGGCGTGAGATCGGCATCGTGCGCGATCCCGCGTTCCCACCCGACCCCGCAGCGTGGGTCGCCGGATTCCGCGAGGTTGCGCCTGTCGACCACGTGGGACGCCTCGCGCCTCGACCGCTCCTGCTTCTTCATGGCGATGCCGACGAGGTGGTGCCCGTTGTGCACGCCCGCCGACTGTATGACGCGGCCGGCGAGCCAAGACAACTCGCCATCGTGCCCGACGGGCTGCACCGTCTTCGGGTCGATGAGCGTGCGATGACGATAGCGCTGGACTGGCTCCGCTCGCACGCCTCAGGTTGACGCTGCGTTCAAGGCGGTGCTACAATCATGCGACGTTCTGGAGGTGCGGAGATTTACGCCATAGTTGAGTCCGGAGGAAAGCAATACAGAGTCACACCAAGCCAGACGCTTGACGTGGACAAGCTTGATACGCCACAAGGCGAATCAGTGGAGTTTGACAAGGTTCTCCTCGTGTCGGATGGCGAGAATACGCTCGTTGGTTCTCCCACGGTTGCCGGCGCGAAGGTAGTCGCCACATCCAAGGGTCCGGTCAAGGGCAAGAAGGTCGTCGTCTTTCGGTACAAGAATAAGACAAGGTCCCGCAGGAAGACCGGTTTCAGGGCGCAGTATACGCGGCTGACGGTCGACCGTGTGGTCATGCCCGGAGAGTAAGAAATGGCACACAAGAAAGGTGGCGGCAGCACCCGGTGCGGTCGCGACAGCAAATCAAAGCGACTCGGCGTCAAGCGGTTCGGCGGCGAAGTAGTTCGCGCCGGCAACATCATCGTGCGCCAGCGCGGCACCAAGGTCAGGGCTGGTGAGAACGTCGGCGTGGGCCGTGATTTCACCCTGTTCGCCCTGGTCGACGGCTGCGTGAAGTTCGAGCCGGCCAACAAGTTTCAAAAGAAGGTCAGTGTATATCCATGAAGCCAAAGATTCACCCCAAGTACTATGAGGATGCCAAGATAACCTGCCTTTGCGGCAACGTCTTCTCCTGTGGCGCCAGCAAGCCTGAGATTCGCGTGGAGATTTGCAGCGCCTGTCATCCTTTCTACACTGGCCAGCAGAGAATCGTCGACACCATGGGGCGCGTTGAGCGCTTCAAGAAGAAGTACGGCATCCAGGACTGAGAGTCCTTTCGTCGTCAGCACCGAGAGGAATGGCAGGTATGACCGCCATTCCTCTCTTTGTTTTCTACAGGAGACGGGATCATGGGTAATTCCTTCCACTACGGCGGGCAGGCCCTTATAGAGGGAGTGATGATGCGAGGTCCAAGTGACATCGCCATGGCGGTGCGCCTTCCCGACGGTCAGCTGGACACCACGCGCAAACGGGTCCCGTCTATCTACAACGGCAAGCTCCGCAAGTTGCCGATGTTCCGCGGCGTGCTGATGCTGCTGGAGACGCTCATCATAGGAACGCAGGCCCTGATGTACTCGGCCGAGAAGGCCGCCACCGGCGAAGAGGGTCAGGAGCTACCCAAGGCAGCGCTCATCGGCGCCGTCGCGCTCAGCCTCGGCTTCAGTGTCCTGCTCTTCTTCGTCGTGCCTCTGCTCATCTCCCGCAGCCTCGATGCCTTCATCGCTTCGGACCTGGCGAGCAACCTCATTGAGGGCGTGGTGCGTATGCTCATCTTCGTGGTATACGTGGCGCTGATAGGTCTCATGCCCGATGTGCGGCGTGTGTTCGCGTACCACGGCGCCGAGCACCGCGTGATCAACGCCTACGAGGCGGGCATCCCGCTGACTCCGCACGACGTGCAAGACTACTCCACCTCACACGCGCGCTGCGGCACCAGCTTCATCTTCATCGTGCTGGTGATGTCGATTATCGTGCTTTCGTTGCTGGGCCGGCCGCCGGTGCTCATCGCCATCCTGTCGCGCGTGTTGCTGCTGCCTCTCATCGCCGCCGCGAGTTATGAAGTCATCAAGTGGTCGGCAGACAGACAGGGCAACCCGGTGGTGAAGTCTCTCACCGCTCCCGGGCTGCTGCTGCAAAAGCTGGTCACCCGCAGGCCGGATGACAGTCAGGTTGAGGCCGCCATCGCGGCACTTCAGATGGTGCTCGAAAAGCCAGAGCAAGCCGCCCAGGCTTCCTAGACCGTATCGTCGCTGTCCAGACCGCGCATCCCACCCTGTTCAGTCACGAAGCATGTGCGCGTGTTGAGGTGGCAGACCGGCCCCACCGGATCCGCGAGCACCAGGATCGTGTCGTTATCGCAATCCTTGTAGATCGACTTCACCCGCAGGAAGTTGCCCGACGTTTCACCCTTGAGCCAGTACTTCTGTCGGCTGCGGCTGAAGAACCAGACGTTGCCACTCTCCACCGTGCGGCGCAGGGCTTCCTTGTCCATGTATCCGAGCATGAGGACCTCTTTGCTGGCGTCATCCTGTATCACCGCCGGTACGAGGCCGTTTGAATCGAGCTTGAGCATTCAACCTCCGTATAGTCTCAGTGCTTCGCCGAGGTCGATGGACCCGACGTAGAGTGACTTCCCCAGTATTGCGCCTGCCGCGCCCGATTCCCGCAGGCGGCGCAGGTGGTCCAGCGACGTGATTCCGCCGGCTGCGACCACCGGCGCACTGGTGCTGCGCACCAGGCGTTCAAGCGCTGCAAAATTGGGCTCCGTCATCGTGCCATCGCGCTTCACATCGGTGTACACGAAGCGCGACACGCCGGCGGCCTCCATTCTCTCACACAGGTCGGAGACCGGAACGCTGGTGCCGACCAGCCAGCCGTGAGTGGTCACGAAGCCGTCACGAGCATCCAGGCTCACCACCACCGCTCCAGGATGAGCCTCCGCAAGCGACCGCACCAGCTCCGGATCCTCGATCGCCGCCGTGCCAAGCACCACGCGCTCCACCCCACGCGCGAAGAGTCCGTCCGCAGTCTCTTTCGTACGGATACCCCCTCCAACCTCAAGCCTCACTCCATCGACCGCCATCATGGCGACGATAGAGTCGAGATTCATCAGCCGGCCGCCCGCCGCGCCATCCAGGTCGACTACGTGAATCAACTCCGCTCCCTGGGCGCGCCAGCGCCGGGCCACCGCAACCGGATCGGGGTCGAACACCTCTTCCTTGCCGTAGTCTCCCTGAAACAAGCGGACACACGCACCGTGGCGCAGGTCGATCGCGGGTATGATCTCCATCGTCTCCTCGTGAACCACGAATCCCGGCAACAGACGGGCCGGTCGTCCATTATAGGCGAACGCCGCCGCGGGTGTCATGCCGCAGGAACAAGTGCCGGCGGGCAACGGCCAACAGAATACGGAGCGCAGTTGTCACGATTGCGGCGAGACCGGCGTGCTCCTCGGCGGCACAGGCTCACCGAGCAGACTCTCCAGCGTCACCGCATCCTCAATGCGGTAGGCGCCGACCCTGATGCGCCGTACTTCCTCCACCGTCGCCCCCACCCCAAGTCGTTCGCCCAGGTCATGCACGAGGCTCCGCACGTAAAACCCGGAAGACACCTCACACTCCAGAGTGAAGTTCGGGTAGTCATACGTCAGCAGACGCAGTGAATAGGCTGTGACCTTCGAGGCGGGCATGTCCACCTCCATGCCCTGCCTGGCGAGTTCGTACGCCTTCTTGCCAGCGATCTTCTTTGCAGAGAAGGCCGGGGGAACCTGAGACAACTCACCGACGAAGCCCTTCAGCGCCTCTTCCATCTCCTCACGTGAGACAGGCCTGTCGCAGGATTTCACCACGTCGCCCGCGACGTCATATGTCGTCGTGGTCGTTCCCAGGATTGCGCGCACCTGGTATGCCTTGTCCATATGCAGAAAAGTGCTCGCTTGCTTCGTGCGTTTGCCGGTCAACAGAATCAGCAGGCCGGTAGCGAGGGGATCGAGCGTGCCGGTGTGGCCCACCTTCACCTTGAACCGTCTCTTCACCAGTGCAACGGCCTTCGCGGAGGTGATGCCCTTGGGTTTGTCGATGAGAAGAATGGAATCCATGGCCGAAGTATAACCTACGGGACCCCATCAGCGTACGTCGTGTACGAGCAATCAGCCACGCCGCACGTATTGGAGACGAAGCACCCGACGCGTATCGGGCGTGATCCGCACGCGGTCGTCCACCCGCCAGCCCGCGATCCACACGATATGTTGATGAGAACAGACGATGGGAATGTGATCTCTGTCCCTGACATCGATGTGGGCGTCCACCATGAAATCCTGCAGTTTCTTCTCCCCGCACATGCCCAGCGGCTGAAAACGGTCGCCAGGCAACCGTTTACGCACGATGAGACTGCTGCCGACACGTTCAGCATCCATGCAGGCGACATCGGGACCCCGGTCGTCACATTCGTCCACAGTGACCACGTGCGCCGTCAGGCGACCTGTGGGCAACTCCACCTCACCCGGCACCGGGAGGACGACGGGAGCGAGGACCTGCGCCTGGACCGCATCCATGGAGCCGCGCCGGAGAGCCGTCAACTCTGTGTAGCCGCGCCGCCACGAGATGCCAGAGGGGAGATCCACCTGCCGCCCCACAGAGCCCGCGGCGACGTCGCGGACAGCTTGAATGTGTTCCGCCGACACATCCCGTGCGCCCCCCGTCAGATGTGTGAGGGTGAGGACGATAAGGCGCGCCTGTACTGCCGCCGAAGCCCCGAGAAACCCGGGCAACTTGATGCGCACTTGATCGCGGTTGCACTGTGCGATTCCCTCGAAGATGCCGCGCGCCGTTTCAGCGATATGGTCGTCGTCCTGCGCGGCGGAGGACGCGAGACGCAGGAGGGCGTCGTCCACGCGGGGATTCACCTGCCGCATCTCGGGGAGCAACTTCAGTCTGACCCTGTTCCGCTGATAGGCGAGTGATGCGTTGCTGGCATCCTCCCTCGGCTCCAGGCCGAGGCTGCCGCAGTATTCGCGTGCGTCCGCCCTGGACACCTCCAGCAGCGGCCGCACCAGCCTGAGGCTCCCACCACTCCATTCCCCGTCGAGTCCCGAGGGAAAAGGAGAGACTGACTCAAGTCCGCGCAGCCCATGAACCCCTGTGCCACGAAGAATGTGAAGCAACACCGTCTCCACCGCGTCATCGCGCGTGTGGCCGGTCAGCACGCACACCGCCCCAAGTTCACGCGCGACAGTGGCGAGGAAGGAGTAGCGCGCCTCACGCGCCGCCTCCTCAAGAGAGCAACGGAGGCGCGCCCGATACGCAGACACATCGCGGGAGCCGACCGTGCACGGCAACCCGAGCAGGGCGGCCTGCGCCGCCACGAAGCGGGCGTCTTCGCACGATGCGTCGCCTCTCAGCATGTGGTCGAGATGCGCCACGTGCAGGGCGCCACGTCCCTTCCAGATCCGGTGCAACGCGTGCAGCAAACAGAGAGAATCAGCCCCACCAGACACCGCAACCACGACCGCGCGTTCTGCCTCGTAGACGTTCGCCGCGTTGAGCGACGTATCGACCGCCTCCTCGACCCTCTCCACGATGGAACGGCTATCTCCCCGCATGCAAGGCTAGACCACCTGATAGGACGTGTCGTTGAACCGGGACAGACGCGGCCCGAACTTCCCGAACTCGAGCATACTGATACACCCGGGGTCCATACGGAACTTGACGAGCATGCTCATGGGGAACTCGAGCGCCTTGAAGATGATGGACAATGTGGTGAAGTAGTGGCTCACAACCAGAACGTTCTTGGGTGCACCATCGCTCACGTATGGCGCCACCACGCTCCAGGTCCGCTGCTGCAACTCTGCAAAACTCTCTCCGCCGGGAAGCCGCTCACACCCACCCTTCCACCACGAAAGCAGCAGCTCGGTGAAGGTCTGTGGCATGTCAACAGTGCACAGGCCGTCAAGCTCGCCCACATTCACTTCCTTGAGGCCTGCGTTGGTGAGAATGGGCGCCTCATGGTACTGGCCGATTGTCTCGGCAGTCGTCACCGCACGCTGCAGGGGGCTGGAAAGGATCAGGTCGATGGGCTCACAGCGCATCACCTGGGCCAGCCGCCCTATCTGGCGCAGTCCCTTCTCACTTAACGCCGTATCGGCATTGCCGCCCTGCACGCGGAACTCCGCGTTCCAGACGGTCTCACCATGTCGCACCAGGATCAACCTCAAGACAAACCTCCTCTCACACGCAAGGGTATCAGCGGCGGAGCTTCGTCCCGGTTGCCGCATCGTCAGGCCACTCAAACGTCAGGGCCGTTCGAATGATGCTTGCGACGGGCATCGAGAAGCCCAGCACGGTGAGCACGTGGTCAGGCCGGGCACTGCCCTCCTGGCCGATGCTGACCTCCATATCAACGAGGCATGAACCTGCATCGCCGGCTTCGGCGGACAGTGCATACACCAGCGGCCGCAGGTCGACCTCGCGCGTCTCTTCCCCACGCGCAAACACATGGACCGCCGACTCGGAGCGCAGGAACGCTTCAACCGCCGAACGAGCCCCTTCAAATCCGCCCGGGTGCACCGCGGTACAGCGGTAGCACGCCGTCCGCACAGACGCCTGCAGCGCAGGGGCACCCTCGGGCACTTCCATAGTCTCGAGCAATGTGAAACCAGACGGAAGCTCTCGCCGCACCAGCATCATCGCGGACTCAGGAGGCATCCACTTCCTCAACCAGATGTCCATCAACTCGGCATCGCTCGTGATGCCAACCGCGAGCGGCGCGGCCACAGTGATCCGGGGGTGGGGACTGAAGCCCTGTGTATACGCCACGGGGATGGAAGCGCGCCGAAAGACGCGTTCCCAGCAACGGATGCTGTCCAGATGGGAGATGAAGCGGACAGGCGCTCCTCGCCCGAACTTAAGGCGAAGTCGCTGCATTGGTGTCCGTCCCGGCTTCGCTGCGTGGCGCGGCAACTGGCGCTTCCCTTGTGACCGCTACTCTCTCTATCTTGATGCCGCGCATCTCCGTCACCACCAGCTTCAAACTGCCATACTTGAGCTGTTCCCCCTGCCGTGGGATATGACCAAGGTAGCTTAGCACGAAACCGGCAACCGTTTCGTAATCGCCCATCGGCAGCCCGAGTTCGAGTTCCTCGTTGGCATCCTCGACCCGGTAGCCTCCGTCGAGTTCATAGGTGTTGGTCCCCGTTATTACGAAGTCCTCGTCCTCGTTGCCCAGTTCATCTTTTATGTCACCTACGACCTCTTCGGTCAGCAGCCCGAGCGTCACCATGCCTTCAACGCCACCGTACTCATCCACTACCAGCGCCACGTGGTGGCCTTCATCCCGCATCTCCGTCAGGAGCCGTCCCAGCGGCTGGCTCTCAGGCACAAAGTAAGCCGGCCGTATCAGCTCATCTACTACGACGTCCTCGGGAGTGCATGTCGTGGTGAGCTTCATCAGCACATCCTTGGCGGACAGGACTCCGATGACGTTATCCGTTGTCTCCCGATACACAGGGAACCGGCTGTACGGCTTGTCCGCGTAGATACTAAGAAACTCGGAGAGCTTCGTGCCCTCAATCACCCAGGCGATCTCCGTGCGGGGCACCATCACCTTACTCACCGGAGTGTTGGTGAATTCAAGCACCTTGTGCAACATCTCAGCCTGGTCTTCAGCGACCACGCCCTCGCTCTCCCCGACATCGATGGCGGAGCGCAACTCCCCGGCGCTGAGCATCATCTTCTTGTTCTCAGCATCGGTCACAAGGCGGCGGAATCCGATGCCGATACGGTCGAGCACCATCACGAACGGAAACAGGAGCAACTCGAATGCGCGTATGGGATACACATAGCTCATCGCCATGCGCTCAGCGTAGTGGACCCCGATGGTCTTCGGCAGCAATTCACCAAATATCAGCACGATGGTGGTTACGCCGACCGTCGCGATCAGGGGCCCCCATGGCAGACCAAACCAGGCGACGCACAGTATGGTGCCGATGGTGGCGGCACCGATGTTGACGAGGTTATTGCCCAGCAGGACCGTGGCAAGAAACCGCTCAGGACGGTCCAGTACGCGTTCAAGCTGCTCCGCCCCGCGCAGGCCGCTCTCATGCAGATAACGGACGCGAAGCCGGGGAACAGAGATGAATGCGGACTCGGCACTCGAGAAGAAGCCCGACAACAACACGCACAGAATGAAGGCTGGTAGAAGCCAACTGGCAGGTTCGTCCACTTGATGCGCTATCCCGATGCCCACTCACCGACACATACAGCCCTTCGAAACACCCACCCATCCGGGCATCATACGTATCGCAGCGGTATCGTACCATCGGCGCTATATCATGTCAAAGCACTATACCCGCTCCATACACGCGGGAAGTGTCGACCCTGCCCAACGTTGCGTACGTGAACTGACAATCGTATACTGAGCGAATCCAGTAAGCGAAGACGCCTTTCTCGCTGCGCGGATGAGCGCACCGTACTTGTGGAGAGTTGCATGACCAGAACCATCACAGAGATCAACGAGAGAATCGCCAGACACGAGGCGGTCGTTATGACCGCTGAGGAGATCATTGACTACGTCGCCCAGGAGGGATTCGAGAGAGCGGCGCGCTCCGTAGATGTGGTCACCACCGGCACCTTCGGCCCGATGTGCTCTTCCGGAGTCTTCATCAACGTGGGGCACTCCAAGCCGCGCATCAAGATGGGCGGCGGCAAGGCCTATTTGAATGACGTTCCGGCATACACCGGACTGGCGGCGGTGGACCTGTTCCTCGGCGCCGGGGCCACGCCTGATGACGATCCGAGAAACAGGATCTACCCCGGCGAATTCAGGTACGGCGGCGGCCACGTCATCGAGGATCTGGTCGCCGGCAAGGACGTCAGGCTGACCGCCACCGCCTACGGCACGGACTGCTACCCGAGGAAGAAGCTGGACACGTGGCTGCGCCTGGAGGACCTCAATAGCGCCACGCTGTTCAATATGCGCAACGCATACCAGAACTACGGCGTCGCGGTGAACCCCGGCGACCGCACGCTGTACACCTACATGGGCGTGCTCAAACCGAACCTCGGCAACGCGAACTACTCAACCTCAGGCGCCCTGTCGCCGCTGCTGAACGATCCCGACTACAGGACGATTGGCATCGGCACCCGGGTGTTCCTTGGCGGCGGCATCGGCTACGTTGCCTGGCACGGAACCCAGCACAATCCCCATGTCCCTCGCCTGGAGAATGATGTACCCCGCGCACCTGCGGGGACGCTGTCCCTGATAGGCGATCTGAAGCAGATGAGCGCCCGGTGGCTGGTGGGCACCAGCATGCTGGGCTACGGCTCCACCTTGACAGTGGGTGTGGGTGTACCCATCCCGATTCTGTCGGACGAGATACTGCGGCACACACTTGTCACCAACGCCGATATCGTGGCCCCTGTCGTGGACTACGCAGTGGCCCAACCGCAGCGGGAGCCGGGAACTCTGGGCGAGGTCACGTACGCCGAACTGATGAGCGGGACCATAACCATCCAGGGCAAGGAAGTTCCTACATCGTCCCTCTCCAGTCTGAGCCGCGCCAGGGAGATTGCCTCCACCCTCAAGAAGTGGATCTCGGACGGCAGCTTCCTGCTCACGGAGCCCGTGGCGCCGCTGCCCGGGCCGGACTCGGAAGTCGGATACCATCACCTCATCGAACGGCCCGCTGGAGAATAGGCAATGAAAGTCTCACGCCGCATAGTGCTTCACTTCCCGCCGTTGGTCACCGGTCAACCGGTGGTCTACCGCCTGGCCAGGGACTACGACCTCATGTTCAATATCCTTCGTGCCTCCGTATCGCCAGGCCAGGAGGGGCTCCTGGTGCTTGAACTCACGGGAGAACGTGCCGATTACGACCGTGGCATCCAGTATCTGCGCGATACGGGCATCCAGATACAGCCCCTTAGCCAGGACGTCCTCCGGGACGAGTCCCGCTGCACCCACTGCGGCGCGTGCCTCACCGTGTGTCCTGCCAACGCGTTCACTCGCGACCCCGCGACGGCGCAGGTCTTGTTCGACCACAATCGCTGTGTCCTCTGCGGACTGTGCGTCAAGGCGTGTCCACCCCGCGCCATGAGCATCGTCTTCTAGGTATGGGGAGAGGTGAGCAGCAGACGCGTCTATCGTAACTGGGTTGCCGGCGAGGGACTCGTTTCATACACCGTCTCCATCGGCAGCACCGACCTTCACATCAGCACAGACCGCGATCTTCGCCAGGAAGCACTGGAATCGGCGGCCCGGCACAGGCACAGTGTCGAATCCTACATCCATTCCCATCCACGGTTCGCCACGAACCTGGAGCCGGTTGACGCCCGCCCCGGCGCCCCGTCTCTTGTCTGCGATATGGCGGAGGCGGCACGAATCGGACGGGTGGGGCCGATGGCCGCGGTTGCCGGGGCCATTGCCGAGGCCGTAGGCCGAGATCTGCTCCGATCGTCTCGTGAAGTCATCGTCGAGAACGGCGGTGATGTCTTTATGTCCGTTTCCTCACCGAGGACAGTTGGGCTGTTCGCGGGCGGCTCCGCGCTCTCCGGCCGGATCGGGCTGGTCATCCATCCAGACGACTGCCCTTTGGGCCTGTGCACCTCCAGCGGCGCATTCGGACATTCGCTCAGTCTCGGCGCTGCGGACACATGCACGGTGCTGGCGCATTCAGCGGCCGTCGCGGACGCTCTCGCGACCTCGTTGTGCAACCGCATCCGGAGCGCGGACGATCTGCAACGTGTGCTCGATCGGGCATCACTCCCCCCGGAAGCCATCGGCGTGCTGGTGATCGTCGCGGGCCGCGTGGGCTTGTATGGAGCCATCGATCTCGTCCGCACCGTTCCTGCGCAACACTAGAATGCGAGCTCCATCACCTCCGAGTCGAGGACCACTCACTTGCCGTCCCACTGTCTTTTCCATCCACTCCATGTACAGTAGTCCATGGCGGCACCTACAGGCCGCAAGGAGGATGGAACATGGAGAGAACGTATCTGCAGCCATCGAACGTACCGAAGCCGGCGGGAGACTACTCCCAGGGAGTGAAGATCAAGGGCGGCACACTGGTTGTCATCTCAGGCCAGGTGCCATGGGACGCCGAAGGAAAACTGGTTGGGCCGGGAGATCTGAAAGCGCAGACGCACCAGGTGTTCAAGAACCTTCAGAACATGCTGGCAGCTGCGGGCGCCACCTTCAAGGATGCCATCAAGTTGACGATCTTTCTCAAGAACCGCGAGGATTTCGCCATCTTCAAGGACATCAGGGCGCAGTATCTCATTCCACCCTATCCACCAACCACCCTGCTCGTCGTGAAAGACCTCGCACGCGAGGAATGGATGCTGGCAATGGAAGTCATGGCCGTGGTGGACAAGTAGCGGTACCGTATCGAAACGCAGCAGGGACACCGCACGCCCCACCGGGCGCGGAAAGGGAAACCCTGCGTCTGTTCAGTCTGAGCTGGATACTTGAGCGGGATCAGAACCCGCTGCCATCGGAAATGCCGTCACCGGAATTCGGCGCAGGACCCACACCACCACCAACACCACCTCTGTCAAAGCCGCTCCCATCCGGCACACCATCTCCTGCGTTCGGAGCCGGGCCATCGAGCCCATTAGGCGCCGCCATCGCGCTGCCGGCGGTCACCAGCACAAGGAGTACTACGGCAAGTAGAACGAGCAGCTTTCTCACAGGATCCTCCTTATCATTACTCATTGCGGGGACCCACCAGGATCCCCGGAATGTAGCCCACTGCGGTGTGGCGCTTGCAGGTCGGCGCGTCGTGCTCACCCGCCATCGCCATCCCTCAGAATCAAGTCTTCGCCAGCACGACGGGATGTAACCGCAACACCTTTCATCTGAAAACGCTTCACCTGGGATTCCGTCAGCACAAAATCGGACAACATGACCACTCAACACCATGGAACCACAGAGGGTCTTTCGCGGTCGACTACCCACGAATTGAGAACGCGGGTGCGTAGAGTCCGTCCGGTTCAGCGCAGCAGGCGCGAGCAGCCTACGAACAGGACGAGCCCCAATGCCGCGACTGTAAACAGCGATGCACTGTAGAAACCCGTCACATCGATGAGGTAGCCGAACACCACAGGCACCGCCAGTGGGCCGACGTTGGAGACCGACGTAATGAACCCGGCGACAGTGCCCGCATAGGGAGAGAGCCGCTCCTCTTCAACCGGCATGGCCAGACTGGCAACGCTCACGCCTGTGGTGGTGAAGCCAGCCACGAAGAAGCACAGCACCAGCAGGGGCACCGAGTTGGAGACCATCAACGCGACGGAGGCCGCCGTCACCACGCCCAACAGCGCAATCAGCGTGCTCCGGCTGCGGAAGCGGTCCAGCAGCAACCCCATGACCGGCCCTGCAGCGAAGAAGCCAACCGGAAGTACCGAGGCGAGTTCCGGATTCAGTTGCTTCATCTGCAGCACGCGCGGCATCCAGCTCGCCAGCGTGTCGTAGCAGCCCATCGAGCCCACCAGCATGAACAGCAGCACCCACACGAGCTTCTCCCGGAGCACGAGCTTCAGATCTCCCAGCTTCACCGCCGTGATGAAGAGTCCGCCGCGGCTCCGACCCAGGAGAAACCATGCAACGCAGATGATACCCGCCACCGCGGCGTACACCAGAAACACCTGCCGCCAGGGCATCAACTCCAACAGTTGGGGGGTGACGGCAAGCGCCGATGCGTTCCCGGCGGCAAAGCCGGCGAAGTAGATCCCGGTGCCAAGCGCGGGTCTGCTCCGCCCCCACTCCTTCACCATGAGTGAGAGGCACGGCATCACCGCCGCCAGTCCGAAGCCGACGAAGAACTGACTCGCCAGCAGCCCGGCGTAGCTCTGCGACATGCCGCGCATGCCCGCAGCCGCAGCTGAGAGAACTAGAGCCAGCCTCAGGACTCCTACGTAGCCGCGATGATCGGCGACGAGACCCCAGGGTAGTCTGAAGAGGATGAGGCTGATCATGGCCACGGAGAAGACCACACCGAACTGCGCGTGCGTCAGGTTCATCTCCTCCATGACCACACTGACCATCGGGGAAAGGCTGAACAGCAGCAGATGCACCTCGAACGCGATGATGAACGCGAGCGCAAACACAGTGCGATAGCCTGTGCGGGACAGTGCGGCGGTGACCTTCATATCCACGTACCGGAGGACAGGTGTCTGAAGCGCCGATTATCGCACGGGCGAGTGCGCTTCGCAATCAGAAGGCGACGGGCCGGCACACCACTGGACAATGCCGTCCGGGCAATACGGAGGCATGGGAAGACTCAGCAAGAGTGGCTTGCAGCGCGGGAGCAACCTGTCCCTGGGCGCAGAACACAAGAAAGCCCCAGGCGACCTTGCAGTTCTCGTCGGGGTAGAACCTCCCGGGCCTCCAGCCTCCCCTCGCTCCTCGGTTGATGACCTTGGACCTCGGTTATCGCTGGAACCTCGAGGCGGCTGTCCCTCTGTCCCTGCCTGATTACCTGGGGCAGAACCTAAGGTAACCGGAGCATCACGGTCTGTCAAGGGGTCCGGGGCCCGCTTTGAGCCCTCGTGGAGGAAGGCGGTTGCAGCTTCAGACCGGCCGGCGGGATTTTCCCGGTTTTTCCCGCAGCCCTGCCGCAGTCTCAGTCCGGTGTACCTCCCACCCTTTCCGGTGGTAATGTACACATGTCCGAGATGACATCGCCGTTCACCGGACACCACGGCGTTCGCGTCGGCATGGCTCCAGAGCTGACATTGCTCACATGGCAAAGAAGAAGGCGCCCGATGAGATCGACCTTCACCGTCTGACGGTGGACGAGGCGCTGCCGCTGGTAGACGACTTCCTCAACAAGTCCTACAAGGCGCATCTGCACCGCGTCTGGATCGTTCACGGCAAGGGCACCGGTACGTTGCGCAACGCCGTGTGGGACCATGTTCGCCGGCACCGGCTGGTGCTGCACTGCTCCATGGCCGACCCCCAGCGCGGCGGCCCCGGCTGCACGCAGATCGATCTGGTGGACTGATTGGCACTCAGACCTCTGTGTCTTCCCCGTCAATTGCGTCCACTGATACCCCTTGAACCTCACACCACCCCATGCCTAAGATAGCGCTTCAGGAGGCCATTCCCCACAACCCGGCGCGTCAGCGCGAAAGAAGGGAAGATGGACAAGCCAGCGGAGAAAGGCACAACAGAACGCATCCAGGAATGGGAGGCGCGCAAGGACCGCATCCTGGAGATGGGCGGGGCGAAGGCCGTCGAGGAGCGGCACGCGAAGGGACAGATGTCCGCGCGTGAGCGCATCGACCATTTCTTCGACCCCGGCACATTCACCGAGATCGGCATGTGGGTGAAGCACCGTACCACCGCCTTCGGCATGGCCGGCCGTGAGGTTCCCGCGGAGGGCATCGTCACCGGCTTCGGCAAGGTGAACGGGCGCATGGTGGTGGCGGCCGCCGAGGACTTCACCGCCATGATGGGCACCTTCGGCGAGTACCATGGCAAGAAACTCTCCCACGCCATCCGCTTCGCCATGGAGAAGGGCTGGCCCTTCGTGACCATGAACGATTCCGCCGGCGCGCGGCTGCACGAGGGCATGGACACCCTGGAGGCGTACGGCTGGACGTTCCGCGCCCAGATCGAGGCCTCCGGCATCATCCCGCAGATATCGCTGCTCATGGGCCCGTGTCTCGGCGGCCAGGCGTATCACCCGGTGATGATGGACTTCGTCATCCAGAACCGCAGCACCGGCTATATGGGCATCGCCGGACCGGCATTCGTCAAGACACAGACCGGCGAGGACATCAGCCTCGAAGACCTCAGCGGCTGGAAGGCCCACGCCATGAAGTCCGGCCAGACCCACATCGTCGCCGACACGGACGAGCAATGCCTCAACCGCTGCCGCGAACTGCTCTCCTACCTTCCGTCCAACAACACCGCGCAGGCGCCGAAGCTGGAGGTGACGGACGATCCCGAGCGCGCCATTCCGGAACTGGACGGCATCATACCGGACAACCCCAACAAGGCGTATGACATGCGCACGGTGATCAACGCGGTGGTGGACAATGGCCGCTACCTCGAGATACTGCCCTTCTACGCCACCAACATCCTGGTCGGCTTCGCCCGCTTCGGCGGCAGAGCCGTCGGCCTGGTTGCCAACCAGCCGCGCGTGATGGCCGGCGTGCTGGACATCAACGCGTGCGACAAGCTGGCCCGGTTCATCAGGTTCTGCGACCTGTTCAACATCCCGCTCGTTTCGCTGACCGACTGTCCCGGCTACCTCATCGGCTCGCAGCAGGACTGGAACGGCATACTGCGCCA
>JAXGQG010000011.1:0-66049 GCA_040766535.1 Dehalococcoidia bacterium
CGTGCGACCGGCCGACGAGTACTGTTTCTGTTGTGGTGGGCTGAATCGGCCGGGGGGGCGGCCTGTCGTGGATGCCCCGCCGTGTTCAGGCTATCTGCTACTCGTACTTCAGGAATGTGTACCACTCCGAGTACTTGGGGTTCCGGCCCAGAGCAACCTGGCTGAACAACTCCTGGAGCTTGGCGGTCAGCGGGCCGGTCTCACCGGTCCCGATGGGCCGGTGATCCACCGAGGCGATCGGGGCCACGTTGGTGGCCGTCCCGGTGAAGAACGCCTCGTCCGCGACGTAGAGTTCGCTGCGGTCGATGCTGCGCTCCACCGTCTCGATGCCCAGCTCGTTCTTGGCCAGCTGCATCACCGTGTCCCGGGTGATGCCGAGCAGGATGCTGTCATACGGCGGAGGTGTGATGAGCTGTCCCTTGATGACCACGAAGATGTTCTCGCCGCTGCCCTCGGAGACGTGTCCGTTCTCGTTGAGCAGTATGGCCTCATCGAACCCCGCGCGGTTCGCATCGGTCTTGGCGAGTGCGCTGTTCACATAGATGCCGGTGATCTTGCCGCGGGGCGAGATCTGGCTGTCGCTCACGCGCCGCCATGAGGAGGTGCAGCACTTGATACCGCCGGTGCCCAGGTATGGCCCAAGTGTAGTCGCGATGACGAAGAAATCGTCTTCCAGTCCGTGCAGCTTCACGCCGATGGCCTCGGACGATTTGTAGGCGAGAGGCCGGCAGTACACGTTCTCCCTGAAGCCCGTGCGGCGAATCGTCTCGACAGTGAACTCGGCCATGTCGTTCTCGTCGTAGGGCAGGCAGATGTTCAGGATCTTGCACGCGTCGAGTTGCCGGCGGTAGTGGTCCTTCATCCTGAAGATGGAGAAGTGCTGTTTCTCAGCGTCCCAGTTGGCGCGGATGCCGCCGAAGCAGGCAGTCCCGTAGTGCAGCGCCTGGGTGAGGATGCCGATCTTGGCATCCTTGAGTGGCATGTACTGTCCTTTAAAGAAGGCGTAGGGTTCCAATTCTTTCTTCCTCCTGTACTTGTAAAGAATCCTCCGCCTCCGCGGCGCTGCAAACTGCCCGGGGACGGGTCCTGGGTCAATGTGCTGGCTGTCTCGCTGGGCCTCCTTTCGTCTTTCGCCGGGTAAACAAAGAGAAGCCTCCCATCTGGGAGGCTTCTCTTTGTCTATCTGACTCTCTGTATTCTATCTACACAGCCGGTAGAAGAAGCCTCCCGTGCGCACCTGCAGTGCGCACGATAAGGATAGCTGCTACTACCACGATTATTCTGGCCACCGTGACTATCATCGTCAACCTGCGCAATCGAGACCCTACATTGTAGGAAGCTGGCGACAGAGTGTCAACCCTTACTTGAGCGGATTCTTCCGGCCACGAGGTCGCCCATCTTGGACGTGCTCACCGGCTGAGATGTCCCCGATGCGATATCCGCCGTCCGGTGACCGGCTTCCAGTACGGACAGAACGGCGGCCTCGACCGCGGCGGCCTCTTTGTCCAACCCCAATGAGTACCGCAGCAGCATCGCACAGCTCAGTATCGTCGCCAGCGGATTCGCGATCCCTTTCCCGGCGATGTCCGGAGCCGAGCCGTGTATGGGCTCGTACAATCCGAGCGTCTTCCCTGTCGGCAGTCCGCCAAGGCTGGCCGAAGGCAGCATGCCCATCGAACCCGACAGCACGGCGGCCTCATCGGTGAAGATGTCGCCGAACATGTTGGTGGTCACCACCACGTCGAATTGCGTGGGGCGCATGATGAGCTGCATCGAGAACGTGTCCGCCAGCATGTGCGAGACGGTCACGTCCGGATACTCTGCCGCTATCTCGGTGGCCACTTGCCGCCAGAGGCGAGAGGAGATGAGCGCATTGAACTTGTCCACCGACGTGACGTGCTTACGCCGCTGGCGCGCCAGCTCACACGCCACGCGCACCACCCTGGCGACCTCGTGTTCAGAGTAGTCCTCGGTATCCACGGCGCGCCGGCCTTCCGGCGTCTCCCAGCGCTTCTTCGGCTGGCCGAAATACATGCCGCCGGTGAGTTCGCGGACGAACATGATGTCCGCCCCCTTGACCACGTCCGGGCGCAGCGGACTCTTGTCGGTCAGCATCGGGTAGGACTTGACCGGCCGCAGATTCGCGAAGGCGTTGAGTCCCTTGCGCAGTCTGAACAGCGCCTGTTCAGGCCTCACATCCGTGCCCGCGTTGTCCCACCTGGGGCCGCCGACGGCGCCCAGCAGTACGGCGTCAGAACCCTGGCACAGCGCCAGCGTCTCATCCGTGAGGGGGTTCCCGGTGGCATCGAGTGCAGCCCCTCCCGCCAGGCCCTCCGTGAACTGGAAATCGTGTTCGTACCGCTCGCCGACGGCCAGCAGCACCTTCCGCCCCTCGGCGGTTACCTCGGGACCTATGCCGTCGCCTCCCAGCACTGCGATCGTGTAGCTCATGCTCTCATGTCCTCCAGTCTGCGCATCGTGTACGGGATAAGACCTCCAGCCTCGACGATACCCAGCATGAACGCGGGGTAGGGTCTGGCAGTGAACGACAGGCCTTTGGTGACGTTGCTGATCCGGCCCGCGCTGAGGTCGATTTCCAGTATATCACCGGTTGTACAGGAGGCGACGGCCTCGGGGCACTCGAGCAGAGGAAGGCCGATGTTGATGCCGTTGCGGAAGAAGATGCGGGCGAAGCTCTCCGCCACAACGCACGAGATGCCACAGGCCTTGATGGCGATGGGAGCGTGTTCTCGTGAAGAACCGCAACCGAAGTTCGTTGCCGCCACCATGATGTCTCCGGCGGAGACGCGCGTCCTGAAGTCCGGGTCGATGTTCTCCATGCAATGCTCGGCAAGGAGGGAGGGCTCGGACACGTTGAGGTATCTGGCCGGGATGATTGCGTCGGTATCCACGTCGGCTCCGTAAACGTGCGTCGCGCCTCTCAGCGTTGCCATGCTGCGGTCTCCTTCCTTCCAGCGATGTCCCCGGGGGCGGCGATGTGTCCGGCGACCGCGGTCGCCGCGGCCACCGCCGGGCCGGCAAGGTACACCTCCGATTGCGGACTGCCCATGCGGCCCACGAAATTCCGGTTGGTGGTCGAGAGGCAGCGTTCTCCAGGGGCCAGTATGCCCATGTAGCCGCCCAGACACGGGCCGCACGTGGGCGCGCTCACCACCGCGCCCGCATCCAGAAACACCTCTACCAGTCCTTCCTGAAGTGCCTCGCGGTACACCTGCTGCGTGCCGGGGATGACGATGCACCGCAGGGAGTCGCTGACGCTGTGGCCTCTCAGAATGCTCGCGGCCACCCTCAGGTCGCCTATCCGGCCGTTCGTGCAGCTTCCGATCACCACCTGATCCATCGGGACCGCCCCCGCCTGGCTGACCGGCTTGACGTTTGAGGGCAGGTGCGGGAACGCAACCACCGGTTCGATGGCGCTGGCATCGTATTCCACGACCCGGGCATAGACGGCATCCGGGTCCGGCCGGTACGCCTTATACGGGGCGGTGTTCTCCGCCTGGGGATGCGACGCAACGTATGCCTCGGTCACAGAGTCCACGGGGAAGATACCGGCTTTGGCGCCGGCCTCGATCGCCATGTTGGACATCGTGAGGCGGCCATCCATGTCAAGGGCGCTGATGGCTTCCCCATGAAACTCCATGGCGGCGTAGAGCGCGCCATCGATGCCGATGTCGGCGATGATGTGCAGTATGAGGTCCTTTCCGCCCACCCACGGCTGAAGCCTGCCGTGGAAGACGAACTTGATGCTCTGCGGCACCTTCATCCAGATATCCCCGGTAGCCATGGCCGCGGCGATATCGGTCGAACCCATGCCGGTGGCAAAGGCGCCCAGCGCGCCATAGGTACAGGTATGGGAGTCGGCTCCGATGACCACCTGTCCCGGTCCCACCAGCCCCTTCTCCGGCAGCAGCACGTGCTCGATGCCGCACTTGCCGGTCTCGAAGTAGCGGACCCCCTGCTCTCGCGCAAACTCGCGTATCGCCTTCGCCTGTATGGCCGAGGGGATATCCTTGTTCGGGATGAAGTGGTCCGGCACCAGGACGATCCTGTTCGGGTCGAACACCTTCTCGACCCCCAGGCGCCGGAACTCCTTGATGGATATGGGGCCGGTGATGTCGTTCGCCATAATCATGTCCACCCTGACGTTGGCGAACTCTCCGGGCGAGACTGTGTCTCGCCCGGAGTGTGCAGCAAGTATCTTTTCGGCTATGGTTCCCATCACGAGGCCTCTTGAATGCCCTCTGCAACGCCGTCACCACCCGCCGCCGATTCCCCCTGTATCTGGCGCGACAGAATGAGCCTGTTGAGTGCGTTCATGTACGCCTTTGCGGCTGCCACAACGATGTCAGTGGACGCGCCGCGGCCGGTGTAGAGCCCGCCATCGCTCTCGATGCGTATGAGCACCTCACCGATTGCGTCGAAACCCTCGGTGTTTGCGTTGATGGTGAACTCAACCAGCGTATTCGGTATGCCGACTATGCGGTTGATGACCTTGTAGACGGCATCGACCGGCCCGGTCCCGAGGGCCGCGTCTGCCAGCACCTGCCCGTCAGGGCCGATGAGCCGTACCGCGGCCGAATGCAGGCTGTGATCGCCGCAGGAGACGTCCACGTGATCCAGCCTGTAAACCTGCGTCTCCTGGCGCAGTTCCTCGCTCACCAGCGACACCAGGTCGCGGTCGGCGATCTCCCGCTTCTTGTCGGCAAGCTCCTTGAACGCCCGGAACGCGTGACCCAGGGACTCATCACTCAGCGTGAACCCCAGTTCCGCGAGGCGCTCCCTGAAGGCATGCTTGCCGCTCAGTTTCCCCAGCACCAGGCTGCTTGCCGGTATGCCGACCGACCGTGGATCCATGATTTCGTAGGTTGAGGACTCTTTGACCATGCCGTCCTGATGAATTCCGGACTGGTGGCGGAAGGCATTGGCGCCCACGATGGCCTTGTTCGGCTGTACGGTGAACCCCGTGAGGTCGCTCACCAGCCTGCTGGTCTGGAATATCTGGGTGCTATCCACATTGGTCGTGAGCCCGAAGACGTCCTCACGCGTGCGCAGCGCCATAACCACTTCCTCGAGCGCTGCGTTCCCGGCCCGCTCGCCGATGCCATTGATGGTGCATTCCACCTGCCTCGCCCCAAGGCGAACCGCCTCAAGGCTGTTGGCTACGGCCAGTCCCAGGTCATCGTGGCAGTGCACGCTGACGCAAGCCCGCCCGATATTGGGCACCCGGTCGAAAATGCCCTGCATCAGTGCGGCGAACTCGTTGACGGTGCTGTAGCCGACAGTGTCAGCGATGTTCACCGTGGTCGCGCCGGCATCGATGACCGCCTCAAGCAACTGGTACACGAACTCAGGCTCGGCCCTGGTTGCGTCCATGGGGGAAAACTCGACGTCGTCCGTGTAACCCCTGGCCCTTGCCACCATCTCCCGTGCCAGTTCGAGCGCCTCCTGCCGGCTCTTCTTGAGCATGTGGGCGAGCTGGATGTCGGATGCGGAAAGGAACACGTGGATGCGAGGGCGAGCCGCGCCCTGAACCGCTTCCCACGCCCTGTCGATGGCCGCGGGCCGGCAGTGTGCCAGCCCGCAGATGATGGGTCGCCGCAATTCCGCCGCCACCAGTTGCACCGCCTCGAAATCGCCCGGTGAACTGATGGGGAATCCTGCCTCGATGATGTCGACGCCGAGTCTGTCCAGCTGTCGGGCTATAGTGAGTTTCTCCTGTGGAGTGAGGCTCGTGCCCGCAGCCTGCTCTCCGTCACGCAACGTCGTATCGAAGATCAGTACGGTTCCATTGCCCGATCCTGTCGTGTTCTTATGAGCCGGCGCATGGCCGGGATTGCGTTTACTAATGTCTATTTCTTCGTCCAAGGCATCATTCCTCTCAATTGCTCACCTACAACCTCGATGAGCTCCTGTTGTTCATTTCGTTTCATTGAGTTGAAGTGCGGTCTGCCCGCCTGGTTCTCAAGGACCCATTCCAGAGCGAACGAGCCGTCCTTGATCTCCTTGAGGATCTTGCGCATCTCCGCCTTGACTGAGTCGTTGATGACCCGCGGTCCGCGCGTGTAGTCGCCGAACTCGGCCACGTCGCTCACCGAGTAGCGCATGTACTTCATGCCGCCCTGGTAGATGAGATCGACGATGAGCTTGAGTTCATTCAGGCACTCGAAGTAGGCGATTTCCGGCTGATACCCGGCCTCCACCAGGGTATCGAATCCGGCCTTGATGAGCGCGGTCACGCCACCGCAGAGTACCGTCTGCTCACCGAACAGGTCGGTTTCGGTCTCCTCGGCGAATGTCGTCTCGATGACCCCGGCGCGGGCGCAGCCCAGGCCGGAGGCGTACGCGAGTGCAACCTCCTTCGCCTTGCCGGACACGTTCTGGTACACGGCCATGATGGCCGGCGGTCCGGCATTCTCCTTGTAGATGGCGCGCATCATGTGGCCGGGCGCCTTGGGAGCAACCATGCTGACATCCACGTTCTTGGGGGGCACGATCTGGAAGAAGTGGACGTTGAACCCGTGAGCGAACATCAGCGTCTTGCCGGCCGAGAGGTTCGGCTCGATGGACTCGGCGTATATGGTGGCATGCTGGTTGTCGGGGGCCAGCAGGGTCAGAATGTCGGCCTTCTTGGTTGCGTCCGCAACGCTCATGACCGTGAAGCCATCGGCCTCCGCTGCCTTCCATCCCGTACCTCCGGGCTTGCTCGCCACGATGACGTCACAGCCGCTGTCCCGCAGGTTCAGCGCGTGCGCGTGGCCCTGGCTGCCATAGCCGATTATGCCGATAAGCTTGCCTTTGAGAAGTGAAAGGTCTGCGTCGCGGTCGTAGTAAACCTTGGCCATCTCGAAATCCTCCATTCCTGTCTTAATTGATGCTGGGCATACTGCCTCGCGTCAGCGCCGTTCGGCCCGTACGGGCCATCTCGGTGATGCCGAAAGGCAGGAGCAGCCTGAGAAGTGAATCGATCTTGTCTTCGCCGCCGGTCACCTCGACCGTCAGCGATTCGGTTGCGACATCGACTATCTTGGCGCGGTAGATGTCCACGATCTGCATGATTTCGCTGCGGTCTTCCGGCTTCGCGGCGACCTTGATCAGCGCGAGTTCTCTCGCGACCATGTCGCGACGGGTGATGTCGGTAACACTGACCACGTTGATGAGCTTGTCGAGCTGTTTCGTCACCTGGTCAACGTCGGAATCGTCGCCCTTGACCACGATGGTCATGCGCGAAAGACCGGGTTGCTCGCAATGGCCCACTGACAGGCTCTCGATGTTGAACCCGCGACGCCTGAACAGCCCCGCCACCCGCGTGAGCACGCCCGGTTCATCCTGGACCAGTGAGACAAGTGTGTGTAGTCTGTCTTCCATCCGTGTGCTCCTCGGTGTTCTAGGCGGCGACCTGTTCGGGCGCCTCGATTACGCAGTCGAGACTCTGCCCGGGCGCGACCATCGGGTATACGTTCTCCTCCGGATCGACGACGAAGTCGATCAGGTACGGTCCTTTGTGGGTCCTGGCGCGTTCAAGCGCCGGGCCTATCTCGTCTTCGCCGGCCACCCGCTCGGCGGCGATCCCGTATGCCTCCGCCAGCTTCACGAAATCCGGTGCGTGAAGTGCCACGTCCACGTAGTTGCGCCGTTGAAACAGGTCCTGCCACTGCCGCACCATGCCGAGGTAACCGTTGCGTATCAAGGCGACCTTGACGGACAGTCCCTCCTGGACAATGGTGGACAGTTCCTGCAGCGTCATCTGGAATCCGCCGTCGCCGGCCACCACCCAGACCTGCTCATCGGGGCACGCCATCTGCGCGCCAAGCGCTGCGGGCAACTCGAAACCCATCGTGCCGTGGCCGCCTGAGGATACGAACCCGTCCGTCCGCGGGGAGCAGTACTCCTGCGCCGCGAACATCTGGTGCTGCCCGACCCCGGTCACCACCACCGTGCGCTCGTCGGCCGAGCGGCAGACCCGTCGGATGACGGCGCGCGCGGAAAGCCTGGAGGTGCGCGTGTACGACATCAGCGGGTGCTCTTCACGCCACTGACGTACCTGGCCGAGCCATTCGGACCGCGTGGCCGCCTTGACCAGCGGGTTCATCAGTCGTAGCGCCGCCTTCGCGTCGCCTACCACCGATGCGAACGGGACCACGTTCTTCCCGATCTCGGCCGGCTCGATGTCGATGTGCACTACTACCGCATTGCGGGCGAACTCTCGTGTGCTCATCGTCGCCCGGTCGCCCAGACGGGTGCCTATGGCCAGAACCAGATCGGCGCTCTGAACGGCCCGGTTGGCCGCCACCGTGCCATGGTGCCCAAGCATACCCAGGTCGAGGTCATGCTGTGGCGGGAACGAGCCGAGTCCCAGCATGGTGTGGACCACCGGTGCCTGGTATCTCTCAGCGAGTTCTCGCAGTTCCTCGTGAGCCTGGGATATGATCACCCCCCTTCCTGCGATGATGACGGGTCGTTCCGCCTTGTTCAACAGTTCCGCCGCATTCGCGACATGCGCCGGATCGGGCTCCCGCCTCGGCTTGTAGCCCGGCAGGTTGATGGCATCAGGGTAGACGAACTCGGTGCTGGCAAGCTGGACGTTCTTGGGTATGTCGATGAGTACCGGTCCCGGGCGGCCGGTCTGTGCGATGTGGAACGCTTCCTTGACCACGCGGGCGAGGTCCTCGACATCGCCGACGAGGTAGTTGTGCTTGACGATGGGCAGTGTGATGCCGGTGATGTCGCACTCCTGGAAGGCATCCTTGCCGATCAGGTGAGTCGCCACCTGGCCGGTGATGACCACCAGCGGGGTCGAATCCATGTACGCATCAGCTATGCCCGTCACCAGATTCGTTGCTCCCGGTCCGGAGGTTGCGATGCATACTCCCGCCTTCTTCCGGACCCGGGCGTAGCCGGCGGCGGCGTGGGCGGCGGCCTGCTCGTGGCGCACCAGTACGCGGCGTATCTGCGGGTACTCGGAGAACGCGTCGTAGATCGGAATGACAGTGCCACCCGAAATACCGAAGATCACATCCACTCCCTCTCTCAGCAGGGATTCGCAGAGGATCTGTGCGCCTGTCCGTTTCATGGTGCTCCTTTCTTTTGTTCGCCCTTCAATGGCTCGGATTCGGGGGATAAAAAGAGAGGGGCCCTCCGTTTGGGAGGGCCCCTCTGCCTGTTGTCCTTTAATGGAATTGACTAGCCGGCCGACCTCCCAGACGCACGCATGGTGCGTACAATAATGACGATGCTAAGGACGAGGCCAAGGGAGGTTACGGCTGATGTCGTATTCATGTGAATATGACTGTGCATAGTAACGGGCCACGATTGCGTCTGTCAAGTCGTTCGTGGCGGGATCTGCCGCTTTCTCGCCTTCTGTCCGAGAGTCTGTATCGCCTCGGCCCCGTAGCGGGTGTGCACCTGCGCGATGGCCCGCTCCAGGTTCTGCAGCCTGACCGCATCCGGCGCGAACATGTCCAGTTGCCTTTCAGGCCCCGAAAGCCGCGTTGCCCGCACGCCGATGAGACGGATTCGCCGTCTTTCACCTGACAGTAGCGTCCTCAGCAACGCGGTGGCGGCGGTGAACAGCTCTCCCGCCTCCAGGGTGTCTGCCGGCAGCGAGCTTTGCCTGGTGACGGTGGTGAAGTCCTCGTAGCGCAGCTTGAGGGTGACCGTCCCGGCGCGCTTGCGGTGATGGCGCAGGTCGTCTGCGACCTCGGTACACATCGACTGCAGTGCTGCGTGCAGTTGCGACATGTCGCTGATGTCTTTCGGAAACGTGGTTTCCCGGCTCATCGACTTCGGCTCCCCTCTGGGCTCCACTGGGCTATCGTCGATGCCCCGTGCGTGGTTCAGCAGCAACTCTCCGTATCTGCCGAATCTGCGGTGCAGCACCTCCGGCGCCAGCGCAGCCAGTTGGCCGATCGTTTCCACACCGATTTCCGCAAGGCTCTCCGCCGTCTTCTTGCCCACTCCGGGAAGCTTCCGGACATCCAGAGGAGCCAGGAATGCCGCCTCGTCGCCGGGCAGCACAATCACCAGCCCGTCCGGCTTGTCGTAGTCCGATGCCACCTTGGCAACGATCTTGCAGCTGGCAACGCCCACCGAGGCGACGAGTCCCAACTCCTCGCTGACTCGCCGTTTGATCTCCAGCGCACGGGAGTGCGCCTCGTCGAATTCGTGCACCACGTCGCTCATGTCGAGGTAGGCCTCGTCGAGTCCCATCGTTTCGATGACCGAAGCCGTCTTGCCGAGCACGTGCATGAATCTACGTGATGCCTCCACGTAACGGGGGAAGTTGACGGGGATGAACAGCGCGTGAGGACAGAGGCGCTTCGCCTGCGCCAGGGGCATGGCGGAGTGGACACCGAACCGGCGGGCCTCGTACGAGGCCGCGGAAACCACGCCTCGCGAGTCTGGATGCCCGCCCACTATGACCGGCTTGCCCTTGAGCGAGGGGTCATGCAGTTGCTCCACGGATACGAAGAAGGCATCGAGGTCTACGTGGAAGATGCATCGTGCCATCGTCAGATTGTAAGAGCGCTGCGCGGCCCATGCAACATAAGGCCCGTGCGGTGCATCGGGCGCTCAACCTGCCGGGCGCCGCGTGATGTGCTGCACCCTGCCTCTGAACTCGTGCCGCGGCAGCAGTATCGTCCGGCCACACCCCGTGCAGGTGAGGCCGATATCCGCGCCGATGCGTGACACCACCCATTGCCTGCTGCCGCACGGATGTGGTTTGCGGAGCGTAACCAGGTCGCCCGGCTGGACTGACAGCTCCTGGGGAGTCGACTCTTGTGACACGGCGGTTACTCCCGCGTTCGATAACGGTTGATCTCGTTACGGATTCTCTCAGCGCTGCGCCTGGCGGCCTCGGCGAAGTCAGACCCCGCCGAGGCGTACAGGACGGCGCGAGACACGTTGATGACGGCGTTCTCGCCGGACGAGTCCGAGCCGAAACGTACCACGGACTCCACTTCTCCTCCCTGTGTTCCCACCCCCGGTATCAGCAGGGGCATCGTCGGGCAAAGCTGTCGAATCCGAGCCAGTTCCTGTGGATAGGTGGCGCCGACCACGAGTCCGATGTTCCCGTGGACGTTCCATTCCAGCGCCTTGAACGCGACATGTTCATACAGAGGTTGTCCCTCAACCATCAGATCCTGGAAGTCCTTCGCGCCGGGGTTGGATGTGCGGCAGAGCAGGAACGTGCACTTGTTCGCATACGCGATGAATGGTTCCACCGAGTCGAAGCCGAGGTACGGATTCACAGTGGCGGCATCGAAGTTGAACAGATCGTAGAGGGCATGCGCGTACTGACGGGCGGTGTTCCCGATGTCTCCTCTCTTCGCGTCGCCGATGATGGGGATGTCCGTGGGCACCGCCGCGATCGTCTCCTCGAGGGCGCGCAGCCCCTCCGCGCCGCCGGCTTCGTAGAAGGCCAGGTTGGGCTTGTAGGCGCACACGAGGTCGCTCGTCGCCTCGATGATGGCGCGGCAGAACCGGGCCACCGTGAGGCCCGCGGGCAGCTTCTCCGGATCTGGATCAAGGCCCACACAGAGGAGGCTGTTGTTGCGCTCCGCCGACTGGCGTAGTTTGCGTTTGAAGCCCACGGCGTTCCTCCTCTCCGTACCTAGTAGTTGACGATCGTGTTGCTGCTTCGCGCGACGAGTTCTCCACGCTGATTCACGGACTCCGCGTCGTACGTCAGGATGAACATCTCTCCGAGACGGCCCGTCCGCACCTTTACGTCGGACAGCCGTACGCGCGAGGTGACCACATCGCCCACACGCAACGGCTCGAAGAACTCCCAGGTCTCCTCACCTTCTAGGACATTGCGCCGAGGAAGCGGGATGTTGGGCGCCGGAAGGGGAATCACTCCCGTTTCGGAGCTGTACTTCGTGATGGTCATGAGCGCGCAGAACATGTATGGTGGCACGATCGTGCCCTTCCATCTGGTGGCTACGGCGTACTGCTCGTCGGTCCACAGCGGATTTGGGTCCTGCACAGCGTCCACGAAGCGTTGCACCAGTTCCCTCTCCACGTGTACCACGTGCGGTGGCGCCTCTGTGCCGACATAACGCTGCATGTCTTCCAGTGTCATCAGTCTTTCTCCCACTCTCATGTCCTCCTGGGGTTCAGTGCGTTCCCCGCGCGGCTACGGCTTCCTGGATGGCAGAACCACGGTGCCCGAGCCTTGCGTGGTCCGGGTTCCATCGGACTGCTCCGTCCAGATGTCGAGGTCCACAAGATGCTCTCCACCCTCCACCCGCGTTTCGATCACCGCTGCCCGCACCAGCATGTCCGCGTTGGCGGGGTCCGTGCCTTTGAAGCGGCAACTCAGTCGTTTCAACCATCCTTCCGGTCCGGCCCACCGTGCCAGAAGCTCTCCCATGAAGGATGCCTTCAGTCTGCCGTGGACGATGACGTCATCGAGCTTGTTCTGCCTCGCGAATTCGCTGTCATAGTGGATCTCGTAGAAATCACCGGACGCGCCGGCCCACATCACGAGCTGACGGCGAGAGGGATGCTTTCGCAGCGTCGGGATCTCCATGCCGGCCGAAACGTCTTCGAAGTACACCTGCTGGGCCACTGTTGTCCTCCCCGTATGCGCGCTGTGGTATTGTAGGTGGCGGTCCGCCACCTTGCAAGGATTGCAGGCGGGAGACCCAGGGAGCCCGTGGAAGACACGCACTACGGCCGCATTGAGCGGTATCTCGACACCTTTGTGAACTACGAGGTCCTGCCCGGGTTCGGGTTCGCGGAGGCGGGATACTCCCTGTCACACGTCGAGGAACTGCTGCGGCGGCTGGACGGGCCGCACGTGGGACCGCGCACGGTGCATGTGGCGGGAAGCAAGGGCAAAGGCAGCGTGTGCGCCATGGTCGCGAGCGCCCTGTCCGCCTGTGGTCTCAGGACCGGCCTGTACACCTCTCCGCACCTGCTGCATCTGGGCGAGCGTATCCAGGTGGATGGCGTGTGTGCGACGCCGGATGAGCTGCTGGCGGCGATGGATGCCATGCGTCCGCATGTCGAGGCGATGCGGGCGGAGGGAACGTGGCGGGCGTTCACGTATTTCGAGCTTCTCACCGTCATGGCCTTCCTGCACTTCCGCGCACGCGGCGTCCAGGCGCAGGTTGTCGAAGTGGGATTGGGGGGCAGGCTGGATGCCACCAATGTGGTGCGGCCCGATGTGTGCGTCCTCGCTCCGATCAGCCTCGAACACACCGCGGTTCTCGGCGATACGGTCGGCAAGATCGCCCGAGAGAAGGCTGGTATCGTGAAACGTGGTATACCGGTCGTCTGCGCGCCACAACCTTCGGAAGCCATGCGCGCCATCGAATCGATCTGCGGCGAGCGGGAGGCCACGCTCACACGTGTGGGTGAAGAAGTGACGTGGCAGGTTATCGGGAGATCGCTGGACGGGCAGACCCTGCGCACGGAGGGTGTGGGCGGCCCGATGGAATTCGCCATTCCTTTTGTTGCCACATATGAAGCTGAGAACGCGGCGGTCGCCGTAGCCGCGCTTCAGGCGCTGCGGTCGCGCGGGGTGTCGCTCGAGTCCGGTTGCGTCGTCACGGGTCTGGGTCGCACGCGCTGGCCCGGCAGGTTCCAGGTGCTGGCGCGGGAGCCGCTTCTGGTGCTCGATGGCGCCCACAATCCCGCCTCGATGAAGAGGCTGGCCGAGGATGTGGACCTCGTCCGTGGAGGCGGGTGCGTCGTGTATGTGCTCGGCTTCTCCAGCGATAAGGACGTCATCCATTCGGTGGCCGAGTTATCCCACGAACCGGCTTTGATCCGGCTGGTGCTGACCTTCGAGCCAGCCTCGTGCGGCTGGAGCCTGGCGTGGTCGCTGAACGCATCAGCGGGTTGGGCATTCGAGTGTGTGTGCGAAACCGCAGCCCTGCCGGCCTTGTCCGCGCGCGCCAGAGGCATGGTGGACTCAAGTGGAATGGTGGTGGTGGCCGGTTCCCTCTATCTGGTGGCCGAAGTGCTGCGTGGCTGGGACAGAGATAACGCATTGTTGCGACGCTGGGCAGGGGCGCCCCGCGCCGTGCCCCGTTCCCAGGCGGCAGGTGAGCCGCTTCTCCTCGGGGAAGGAGGCCGGGGCCTCTTTGGGAAGCCTGTCTCTGAACATCTCCTGCAGAGCCATCACGTGGCTGCAGGTTTCCCACTGGCCAAAGAAGTCACAACTGCAACTCCACTGGCCATCGACGTAGCGAACCTTGTGGTCCGCGTTTTCGCCGTGAAAGTCGGCCGCGAGACTGTTCAGTGTCACACGTCCTGGTTCATTCGCATAACGCCGGGCTTTCTCGATCTTGCCGATAAGACTTGACCTCATCCACACACCCTCCTTTCAGTTGTCACTCGACCCTGTGTAGCGCTCGGGCGGGATTGAAATGCCGGCTGCCGCACGCACTGTAGCTCTACCCCGGTGGGCAAAACCAACCAGGGTCTACGAGCGAGGGCTGACGGAGATGCGGGAATATGATGGCGTCGAGCTACCGGAGTTCCCGTGCCCGCCGTCCTCGGTGAGCAGAGACTCGACGTCGGCTCGTCTGAACCTGCGGTCACGCCGGGGCCCGATGCGGTACGCGGGGAGGAGAGAAGGCGTCCGCCCAGTTCCACCGTGCTCGGATGTATGTTGAGCAGGAAGCCACTTGGGCGTGGTCGACGTTGCAGCTCATCGTCTGGTTCTGGTTGCTTCCTGTTCATGGACCGACTGCACTCCAGTAGACCACACTGTAGTCCATTGCCTTCCGGCCGGCATCCCTCATAAGTCATGTCGTCCGCAAGGAAAAGGGTCCTGTATCGGGCTGGACGGGTGCATGCCCGCTGTTGTGCCGTTCGGGGCCGGCGCGCGCAGCTTCGCCTTTGCCCGAGACACGGATGGTGGGGTACAATGCCGTATCCTTCGGTGGTTCCCGGTGCATCTATCCCCATGAGAAATCGCCTTTCTGAAGCTCTGCGTAATACCGGCGCCGACTACGTTGACGTGAGGTTCGACGAGAGCATCGTCACGCACATCGTCTATCGCGGTGCACAGCTGGAAGAGGCGAGCCTGGTCAGCGACTCTGGCGGTTGTGTGCGTGCCCTGGTGGGTGGAGGTTGGGGCTTCGTCAGCTTCAATGACATCGACGCCCTGGAGCAGGGTGTCGCCGACGCTGTTGCTGCTGCACGTTTCTCGAGCGGGCAGCCCCTGCTGCTGCCGCAGAGAGCACCGGTGGAGGACAGCGTGACCGTCACGCCGCGGCGTCATGTGCGCGACGTCTCGCTCAAGGAGAAGAAGCAGCTCATCGAGGCCTACAACGACATTATTATGTCCTCACCGCGCATCCTCAGTTCTCAAGTGTCCTATGCGGACGCGGTGCATATAAGGCGCTATGCCTCATCGGACGGCAGCTACATAGTGCAGGAGGTGCCCGACCTCTCTCTCAGGTTCGCCGCAGTGGCGCGCGACAGCGATGAGGTGCAACAGGCAGGCGTCAGTCTCGGCAGTGTGGGCGATTTCGACGCGGTCGACCGTCTGCACGATGACGTCCGTGACGTCGCGCGCCGTGCCGCCGCGCTGCTCGATGCCGGGAATGTGAAAGGCGGCGAGTACACGGTAGTGCTCGATCCGGTTCTGGCCGGCGTCTTCACGCACGAGGCCTTTGGACACCTGTCTGAGGCCGACCTGGTGTACCACAATCCCCAGTTGACCGAGCTCATGACGCTGGGCAGGCGCTTCGGCGCTGCGCATCTGAATATCGTGGACGATGCGACCTTGCCGGGATTGCGCGGCACCTACGCGTACGATGATGAAGGCACACGAGGCCAGAAAACGTACCTGGTCCGTGACGGCACGCTCGTGGGCCGTCTGCATTCCCGTGAGACCGCGGCGCGCATGGGTGAGCCGTGCTCGGGCAACGCCCGCGCCATCGGATACCGGTACAGTCCCATCGTACGCATGAGCAACACGTACATCGAGCCGGGAGAGGTGTCACTGGAAGACATGCTCGCGGATATCGATGAGGGAGTCTACGTCAAGGACTGGTATGGCGGGCAGACCAGCCTGGAGATGTTCACGTTTTCCGCCGGTGAAGCCTATATGATTCGCAACGGGAAGGTCGGGGAGATGCTGAGACCTGTCGTGCTCACGGGGAACGTGTTCACCACGCTCGAGCATGTGGACGCGGTGGGAAATGACCTCGATATGAACCAGGGAGGCGGTTGCGGCAAAGGCGGCCAGTCTCCGCTTCCCGTCTCCAACGGCAGCCCGCACATACGTATACGCCGCTGCGTGGTAGGTGGGCGATGATCGAGCGCATCCTTGAGCTGGCCCGGCGAGAGGCGCAACAGACCGAGGTGTTCGAGGTGCTCTCGGAGAGCACGATGGTGCACTTCGAGGCCAGCCGCCTGAAGCAGGTGGAGCGTCGACAGAGCCGCAGCGTTGCCCTGAGGATAATCCGAGATGGCAGGATCGGCTTTGCCTCGGCGGGCGGGCCCGTGGAGGGTGCTGATCTGGTTCGCATGGCAGTCGAGACGTCGGCGTTTGGCGCCCCGGCCGGGCTGCAGTTCTCTGGCGGGAATACGTTCCCGGGGGTGGACATCTACGATCCACGGCTCGCCTCGATCGAGACGGATGCCCTTGTCACCATCGGCACCGGTGTGATCGACAGGGTCACGTCGTTTGATGGCGACGTTCAGTGTGAAGGACTGGTATCCGCCGGCACGGGGACGGTTCGAATCCTGAACAGCGCCGGGCTGGATTCCACGTATCGCAAGACCAGTCTCTCCATGTTCATGGAGGGCGTGTGTGTGAACGGGACAGACATGCTCTTCGTTGGCGATAGTATGAGTTCGACCCGTCGGCTGAGTGACGCCGATGGGGTGGCTGCCACGATGGTGCTGCAGCTGGAACGGGCGTCGCGTGGCGCCGCCATCAATACGGGTACGTACCCGGTACTGTTCACCCCTCATGGGGTGGCTGCCGCGCTGCTGCTCCCGCTTGCCGTCGCGTTCAATGGTAAGAACGTGCTGGAGCAGGCCTCCCGGCTGGCGGGACGCCTTGGCGAACGGGTGTTCGACGCGTCGATACACCTCCGTGATGACGCCACAGTCGATGGCCATACCGCCAGCGCCCCGTTCGACGATGAAGGCTCCCCCTCTCGCTCGAATCACCTCATCGAGGCGGGCGCCGTGAGTGGCTTCTTGTACGACCTGCAGACGGCGGCCCATGCCGGTGCGGAGAGCACGGGGAGCGGCCACCGGGCGGACCCGCGCAGCCAGGTGCGTCCGGGCATGAGCGCCTTCGTTGTAGAACCGGGACAGGCTACATTCCAGCAGATGCTGGAGAGTATGGAAGAGGGTCTTGTTGTCGACGAACTCATCGGTGCGGGGCAGGGCAATCTCCTGGCGGGAGACTTCGGCGGCAACGTGCTGCTTGGTTACAAGGTGGAACGCGGGGAGATCGTTGGCAGAGTGAAGGACACCATGGTGGCCGGTAACATCATGGAGGCGCTGGGACGTGCTGTGGTCGTCGGCGCTGACTCTCGGTGGGTAGGCGGGAGCCTGCGCTCACCGTCGATTCTGTGCGAAGGGGTCTCCGTTTCCTCCAAAGGAGGGGCAGCGTGAGAGAACGAAAAGGACATAAGGGAGTCTTCATCACCCTGCTGGAGAATCCTCGGGTCGAGAACTGCGTCATGCTGGCGTCCTGGCCGGGCATCGGCAACGTGTCGCTGATTCTGGCCCGCTATCTCAAAGAGAAGCTGGGGGCGTGGCAGATCGGCGAGATCGACCCCATTCACTTCTTCGAGCCGGTGGGAGTGATGGTGCGGGAGAACGTCGTCGAGGAACCGCGTTTTCCGGAGAGCAAGTTCTACTACTGGGAGAAGGAAGACAAAAGCCTCGGCCTCGTTCTCTTCATCGGGGAGGAACAGCCTCGTGCCAAGGGCTATGAGATGGTCGAGACGGTGCTCGATGCGGCGGAGCAGCTTGGGGTGAAGCGGCTCTTCAGTTGTGCCGCGGCGGTGACGCGCATTCACTACTCCGAGGAGACCAAGGTCTGGGGTGTGGCTACGCGCCCGGAACTGCTCCAGGAATTTGAGAGATACAAGGTCATCCTCAGGGGCACGATGCGAATCGCCGGCCTCAACGGCCTCATACTGGGAAGAGCGAAGGAGCGCGGTATCGACGGCCTGTGCCTGCTGGGTGAAGTGCCCGGTTTCGCCACGCAGATGGCGCACCCGAAGGCGGCCCTCGCCGTTCTCAGCGTCTTCGCCGAGATGCTCGGCATCGAGATCGACATCGAGGAACTGGAGGGCGTGGCGAAGCAATCCGAGCTTGAGATGGACGTCATCTCCAAGCAGGCCACGGCTGCCTACATCGATCAGTTCACCGAGCCGATATGGGAACAGGACGAGGGTGAGGAAGAAGAAGAGGAAGGGGAGGACGAGGATGAGGATGGGGAGCAGGACTTCGGCCGTAATTGACCGCTCGTAGCCGTGATGCTACTATCAGCGTGAATGTCCGCTCTCACTGAGCTCTGTCGCCAGATGGCGAGTTGTCACGCGTGCGGACTGGCCCAGCAACGTACGCAAGTCGTGCCCGGAGAGGGTGCGGATAACGCGGAAATCGTCTTCATCGGTGAGGCTCCGGGATATCACGAAGACCGTCTCGGCAGGCCGTTCGTAGGTCCGGCCGGGGCCTTTCTCGACGAGCTGCTTGCCCTCGCCGGCTTGTCCCGCGAATCCGTGTACATCGCCAATGTGGTGAAATGCAGGCCGCCCGGTAACCGCGATCCGCTGCCGGGAGAACTGGTCGCCTGCAAACCGTGGCTGGACCGGCAATTGGAATTGATTGGCCCCAGGATCATCGTCACCCTCGGGCGTTTCTCTCTGGCGCGGTTTCTGCCGAGTGAGAGCATCGGGAAAGTGCACGGCAAGGCCCGGCAGCTTGACGGCATCGTCTGCTTTCCGATGTACCATCCCGCGGCGGCCCTGCATCAGGGCAGTCTCAGGAAAACCATTGAGGAGGATATGCTGCACCTCCCTGACGTGTTGAAGGAGTTGAAGGGAACTGCGGCCCAGTCGGACCGTGACGACGGCGGTCAGCAGCTTGCCCTCTTCTGAACAGGCTAATGTCCGATACCGGTCTGCACACAGAACCCGATCGAACGCCAAGTCCAGCACGCACATCATCACGCCGCCGCAGCGGACGCAGGAAGTCGTCCGGTCGCCGTCTCCGCATCATCCCCTTTGGAGGACTCGGCGAGATCGGCAAGAATATGATGGCGCTCGAGTGTGGTGATGACATCGTCATCATCGACGCCGGCCTCATGTTCCCGAGCGAGGAGATGCTCGGGGTCGATCTGCTCATCCCTGATTTCACCTACGTGCTGCAGCATCGCGACAAGGTCCGCGGCATCGTCATCACGCATGGACACGAAGATCACATCGGCGCGCTGCCGTATCTGCTGCAGTCGCTCAACGTGCCGGTGTATGCTTCACGCCTCAGCGCACGGCTCATAGCCCTCGGGCTGAAGCAGAAGTCCGCGAAGGCGAAGGCCGACCTGCACGAGGTGGCTGCAGGCGAGCGGGTCGCACTCGGCTCGTTCTCGGTGGAGTTCTTCGCCGTGTGCCATAGTATCCCGGACGCGATGGGGCTCATCGTCCATACGCCGCTTGGAACCGTGGTGCACACCGGCGACTTCAAGCTGGATCATACGCCCGTCATCGGCCAGCCCACCGATCTCCATAGCCTGGCGCTGCTTGGAACGCGGCAGGTGCTCCTGCTGATGTCGGATTCAACCTACGTGGAACTGCCCGGCTACACGCCGTCGGAACGCATGGTGGCCGAGAGCCTCGAACGCATCATCGGGGATGCCCCCGGCCGGGTTATCGTGGCCACCTTTTCGTCCCTCGTCTCCAGGCTGCAGCAGGTCTTTGAGATAGCCGCCAAGAACAAGCGAAGCGTGGTGGTGACCGGGCGGTCGATGGAGGGCATCGTGAAGGTCGCGGCGGAGGCCGGCTACCTCACCATCCCACCCAACACGTTCGTCAAGTTCGAACAGACACACAACCTTCCGCACAATAAGGTCGTTATCCTTACGACGGGCACTCAGGGAGAGCCGACGTCGGCGCTGGTGAGAATGGCGAACAAGGAGCATCCTCAGGTGCGCATCGTGCCCGGGGACACGGTCATCATGTCCGCAACGCCTATTCCAGGGAATGACGAACTGGTGAGCAAGACCATAGACAATCTCTTCCGCCTCGGAGCGAACGTCGTCTACGGGTCGCTCTCCCGTGTGCATGTGCACGGACATGGCAGTGAGGAAGAGCTGAAGACCATACTCAACCTCGTCAGGCCGAAGTACTTCGTGCCGGTTCATGGTGAGTACCGGCATCTGGCCAGACATGCCAAGCTTGCGCAGCAGATGGGCGTAGCGCCGGAGAACGTGTTCGTTCTGAATAACGGCGATGTGCTTGAGCTGACCGAGTCCGGCGGCAAGGTCTCCGGGAAAGTCCCCGCCGGAGACATCGTCGCCAGCGGCCCCATGACCGGGGCCCTGGACAGCAACATGCTGCGTGACCGGAGGCTTCTGTCACGTGATGGCGTGGTGGTGGTCTCTCTCGCCTTCTCCTCTGAGTCAGGGATTCCGCTTGGCTCCCCGGACATAGCCGGCAAAGGCTTCGTCGACATGAAGGACAATGGAGAACTACTGCGCGGCGCCCGGGAGACGGTCATGTCCGCGATCGGGCGTTCCCGCCGCACCTCAAAGGAGCGCGGCTCGCTGGAAGCGCAGATGCGTGATACGCTGTCGTCCTACTTCTTCTCGAAGACACACCGCAGGCCCGTGATCATTCCGGTGGTCCTTGGGCTGGGATAGCGCGTTGCACCAGAGCGTGCCATGCCGCGCTTTACATATGACAACAAATGGCGAAGAAGCGAACGGCTCGCAGGAGCAACACAGCGGCCCGGGCATCTGAGCGCCCGTCCGGCAACAAGGCGTCGGTAGGCGTGCCGTTGAGGGTCGCCATGCGCCTCATCCTCGTGATCGCGGTGCTGGTGTTGGCGGTGTTGTTCGGCCCCCGACTTCTGGCGCTTGGCGCGAGCGTCTGGACACAGCTCCTCATCGCGTTCGGTCTCGGACTGGTATTGCTCGCGGTAGCAGTAGCCGTGCTGGTCAAGCTCATCTGGAGCGGATTCGGCCCGCTCGGGAGACACTGGTACCTGTTTCTCGGGGGGCTGGTGCTTGGAGCCGGCATCTGGGGCCTGCTGGCACTGCTGCGGCCATCAGGAACCATCTTCTGGAACGTAACGCTCGGTGGACAGGTGGGACAGGCCATCCTGGGGACACCGGACGCGTGGGGAATCGCCCGGGCAGCTGCGATAGCGGTGCTCGGGTGCATCATCATGTTCCCTCAGCCCCTGCTGAAGATGTGGCGAGGGCTCGTTCGTCCTCGTCCCCGCAAGAGCGTGGCGCCCCGGGGCGAGCCATCCGCGTACGGACGCGTGGTGACGGGAATGTCCAGCAGTTCGGTCCTGCCGGATGAAGAGGCCGCACCGCCTGAGAAGCCGCGTGCGGCTGCGGCGCCGGAGGTCATGAAGGCGCCCGACTCACTGCCCGATCTGGCGCCCGAGAAGCGTACGTTCCGTCTTGGCCGCAAGGAGCCCCAGCCCCAGGCGGCGCCGGCTCCGGCTCCCGCTCCCGTTCCAGCCATAGTGCCGCTGCGTGAGCCGGTAGTGACCATGGGTGGATGGCAGATCCCGCCCGTGGATGTGTTGGAGAAGCCCAAGGAGATCGAGCTGAACCGCGAGGAGATTGACAAGCGAGCCCGCCTGATTGAGGAAGCGCTGGGAAGCTACGGTGTCGAAGGCAAGGTGGTTCAGATCAACACCGGTCCCACGGTGACGCAGTTTGGCGTTGAGCCCGGCTGGGTGCGCAGATTCCGCAAGGTGGTCGATGAGAAAGGGGAAGAGCGGCAGGAAGAGGTGTCCCGGACCAGGATTCGCGTCGACCGCATCACGGCGCTGTCGAACGATCTCGCACTCGCTCTGGCGGCCCCGAGCATCCGTATCGAGGCGCCGATTCCGGGCAAGTCCATGGTCGGCGTTGAGGTTCCCAACTCGGCTTTTGGCTCGGTGTCGCTGAGAAGCGTCATCGAGAGCACGGTATTCCAGAAGATGCAGGCGAAGACCAAGCTCGCGGTGGCGCTTGGCAAGGGCGCCGGAGGCGAGGCCATTTCTGGCGACCTCACGAAGATGCCTCACCTGCTCATCGCCGGGTCGACCGGAAGCGGAAAGACGGTGTGCCTGGATTCCATCATCTGCTGTCTGCTGATGCACAACAGCCCTGATGACCTGCGCTTGCTGCTGGTGGATCCGAAGAGAGTGGAACTGGTGGCCTTCAGCGAGATCCCTCATCTGGCCGCGCCGGTGGTTGTCGAACCAGACAAGGCGGTCAAGGTGCTGCGGTGGCTCAACGTGGAGATGGACCGCCGCTATCGAGAATTCGCGAAGGCGAAAGCCCGGAACATCGAGTCATTTAACAAGGACCGGACTCCGGGAGAGGCGATGCCGTACCTGGTGCTGGTGGTGGATGAGCTTGCCGACCTCATGATGGCCGCATTCGATGAAGTTGAGCACACGCTGTGCCGCCTCGCTCAGCTTGCCCGGGCCACCGGCATTCACCTGATCGTGGCCACTCAGCGGCCATCCGTTGACGTGGTGACGGGTCTCATCAAGGCGAACTTCCCCACCCGCATCAGCTTTGCCGTGACCTCGCAGGTTGACTCACGCACCATCCTCGATACCGTAGGCGCGGAGAAGCTGCTGGGCCGCGGCGACATGTTGTATCTGCCGAGCGAGGCGGGACGGCCCAAACGTCTTCAGGGCACCTTCGTGTCGGATGCTGAGATGGAACGGCTCGTTCAGTTCTGGGCCGGTCAACGGCGGCAGGAGAAGGCCATCGTTGACCTGGAGTCGGTCGAAGGCCCCGAAGGGGCCGGCCAGAAGGCGGCGGCCGCCGATCCGATGCTGGCGGAGGCCCGCAAACTGGCGGCGGAACACACGCAGATATCGGCCTCATTCCTGCAACGGCGCCTGCGCATCGGCTATCCGCGCGCGGCGCGCATCATGGAACAACTGGAGATGGAGGCGGCTGAGCCCGCCGCCGACGAGGTCGAACAACCGGAGCAACCGGAGACCTAGGCTCCGAACTTGTTCAGCTTCAACGCATTGGCCATCGCGAGCGGCATGAGTTCCGCCGCATGAAGCTGGCCCAACCCACCTCTCAGGCAGGCGCGTTCACTGAACTCGGTCACGTCGTCCCGGCGGCAATACCGCGCCTTGAGCACAACCGGCACCGGATGCCAGCTATGCATCGCGAGCCCGGCCGGGGTCGAATGGTCTCCTGTCACGATGAGCACATCCGGCTTCAGGGACAGGATGGCGGGCACTGCCGAATCCAGCTCCTCGATCGCCTTGACCTTCGCCTCGAAATCGCCATCCTCTCCGCGCGCGTCGGTCTTCTTGAAATGGACGAAGAAGTAGTCGTAGCTGTCCCAGTTCTTACCCAGGACCTCGACCTGCTGCCGCAGGGTCTCGCCTGCCGGCAGGATGTCCATCCCCACAACTCGTGACACACCGCGGTACATAGGGTATGTGGCGATGCATGCCGGGGTGAGCTGGTAGGTGTCCCGGAGCGAGGGGTAGTCGGGATGCTGCGAGAAGCCTCTGAGCAGGAGCATGTTGGCCGGCTCCTTGTCCGCAAGCGCCTGGCTCGCCTGGTCGACGACCGCATTGACGATGGCTACCGTCCCGTCGGCTGCATCGGCCAGTGCCCGCGCGGGGAGGGGCTTCATGCCCTCATGCTGCGGATCTGTGTCCGAAACCTGTTCGGACAGGTCCTTTCCACGAAGGCGGATGACGAAGCGGTGCTCCTTGCCCGCGAAGAAACCGATCTCATAGCCATCGACGTGTACACGTTGGTTCAGGAGGTCGCACAGTTCGTGGTTGATCTCCGTTGCCAGCCTTCCGGCGCGACGGTCGGTGATGCGCCCGGACGCGTCCACCGTGCAGAAATTGCCGCGCGCCACCACGTCGCCCGCGCGCACCTCGATGTCGAGGCCGAGGGCCTCGACGATGCCGCGCCCCAGGATGTACTTCACCGGGTCGTATCCGAACAGCGACATGTGTCCGGGGGCGCTGCCGGGGGTGATGCCCGGGCTGACCGTGTGGGCCATGCCGCATATCCCTTCGGATGCGACGCCGTCGAGGTTCGGCCGGCGCGCCGTCTCAAGCTCGGTGTTGCCCGTCTCGGGATGCGGCAACCCTCCCAGGCCGTCCATCACCAGCAGGACTATCTTCGAAGGAGTGACCTGGGCCAGTGTGCGTATCGTCTCTAAGCTGATCATCGTGGACATTGTAGAGTCTCAGTACTGCCGTTGACAACTGACGCGCGGCGCACGTAGTATGCTCGGGCCATGGATAAGAACAGAGAACACTCCCCGGTGCTGACCGTCGATATCGGAGGAACCAAGATCGCCTCCGCCGTGATCGGTTGGGGCGGCGATATCCTCTCGAAGGCGCGCGGCGCCACGCCGGAGTCCGCAGATGAAGTGGATCTGGTCGATGCTGTCGAACGGGTGGCACGACAGGCGCTCATTCAGGCTGGGGTTGAACTGGCCGCCACCGATGCCATGGGCGTATCGTGCGCCGGCATCATCAATACGCGCACCGGCGTGGTTGTCTACTCGCCTAATGTGGATGCGCTGCGCCGGACACCGCTCAGGATGCTCTTGTCGCAGCGGTTCGGTGTGCCGGTCGAGATGGCGAACGATGCGACGCTGGCTGCCCTCGGTGAGTGGGAGTACGGACTCCACAGGTCAGTTTCCGACATGGTGTACGTGACCGTGAGCACGGGTATCGGCGGCGGCATCATCGCCGGCGGACGGCTGCTGCAGGGGGCATGTGGCGCCGGAGGTGAGGTGGGCCACATGACGATAGATGTCAACGGCCCGGCATGCGCCTGTGGCAGGTCGGGTTGCTGGGAGGCGCTCGCCTCGGGCAGCGCCCTGGCGGAGCGAACCGTGAGACGCCTGGAAGAAGGCGAGGACAGCATCATCGGTGAACTTGCCGGCGGAGACATGTCCAATGTGGATGCACAGCTGGTGGCTCTTGCGGCGCGCCGGGGCGACAGTCTGGCGACGGAGATGATCGCGTCCACGGCGTTCTACATCGGGGTTGGTCTGGGCAACCTCATCAATATCTTCAACCCGTCCGTTGTCATCGTCGGAGGAGGCGTCACAAAGATCGGTGAGCCGATCCTTGTGCCCGCGTCCGCTGTCGCGCGCGAGCGGGCTTATGTAACGGCCGCCCAGGAAGTGGACATCAGGACCGCCATTCTCGGCGATGATTCGCCGCTTCTCGGCGCTGCCGCGCTCGTGTGGGGCCTGGCCGACTCGTAGCTCTCTCGAACGGCGCTCTTTGTGGCTCGGTGGCTGTTCTGGCACAATAGCTGTGAGCAACGAAATCAAGGAGGCGGGAAACATGCTGGGTAGCGCGGGTTTGTTCTTCGGCATCGCGAGCCTCGTGTTCGGCATAGTCGTCATGGTGTTCCCCAAGATACTCAACTACCTGGTGGGCATCTACTTCATCGTGATGGGAGTGATCCTCATCCTGGTGAGGTGAGCCGGAACCTGCATCCTGCGGCGCTGTCTGGCCGCTCCTGTTGAGGCAGGCTTCATGTGTTCTCCCCGGTTGAACTATGCACCCCTGTGTGCTACCAAGGTCTTGAGCAGTGGAAAGAGGAGGTGGTGACATGGCTATGTACATGACCATGGTGAGGTTCACGCATCAGGAGGCCCGGGGCATCTCCAACTTCTGTCGGGAATGGCAGGACAGCGCGAAACGCATCGAAGGCCTTGGCATCAAGCTTCTGGGCACGTACGGCATTCTCGGGCCATACGACATGGCCTTCATCTATGAGGCTCCCAGTGAGGAGAAAGCGGCGGGCGTGCCGCTCTCGATCTCCTATCTCGATCCCGGTATTCAGACCGAGACGTGGACTGTCATCCCGATGGACGAGTTCGTCGCCATCAGTTCGAGACTGCAGGGTTGAATGCGCCCGTGATCGGTGTCGGCGGTGTCGGCGCTTTGTGATGCCGTCATGAAGTACTTCGCCTATGGCTCGAACCTGAACGCGCGGCAGATGCAGCAGCGCTGTCCGGGGGCGAGGCGGCTCTTCAGCGCACGCCTACCGAACTACACGCTCATATTCACGGCGGGATCCAGGGGGCGTACCGGGGGCACGGCGACCATTCGCCTGCAGAAAGGGGAGCAGGTTCTCGGTGGGGTGTACGAGATTGGCGAGCGCGATCTGCTCTCCCTGGACAGGCATGAAGGCTATCCTGCCGTGTACGACAAGATGAATGTGGTGGTGTTCAACGACCTCGGTGAGGCGGTGGAGGCCTTCACCTACTACAAGAAGGGGAGAGGCCCGGAGGAGCAGCCGTCGCAGGAGTACCTGAAGCTGATCCGAGAGGGGTACCGCGACTGGGGCCTCATATAGAACCGGACTGCATACTGAGGGGCGCTCGCCGCGTGGCGGGCGCCCCTCACGCGTTTCAGTATCTTGCTGTGGTCAGGAAACGCGGAACCGGTCGACCGTGTCTTCGTCCAGGTCTATCCCCAGCCCCGGCCCCTCCGGCACATGTACGTAGCCTTCGGCGTCGATCTTCATCTTCTGCCTGGTGACATCCCAGCGCATGGGAGTCTCCTCGACGCAGTATTCGAGGATGAACGTGGATTTGCGGGCGGCCAGGAACTGAAGGCCCGCCGCCAGGTTGATGCCGGTGGTGTAGAAATGGTTCACCACGCGCAGCCCCTTGTCTTCAACGTAGTCGGCGATGCGCATCGCGTCAGTGAACCCATTCCTCGCCAGGTCTATCTGCGCGATGTGAATGCCTCCTCGGTCGATGAGGTCCTTCCACGCGAACCGGCCGGCGTCTCCCTCGCCCGCGGCGATCGGTATGCGGGAACTGGCGCTCAGCTTCATGTACCCCTCGAGGTTGTCCTGCTGCAGTGGCTCCTCCAGCCAGAGTATGCCGAACTCCTCGAACTGGCGCGCCCTTCGGATTGCCGTCATCGTGTCCCAGCAGCATCCGGCATCGATGAGCACGTCGTTGTTCGGACCAACGCCGCGCCGCGCACCGTCCACGAGATCGATGTCCACTCTCTCGCTCTCGCCCATAGGCGCCCAGCCGAACTTCACCGCGGTGAAGCCCGCCTCGACCCACCGCCTGCCGATCTCCGCGGTCTCGTTGCCATCCCTGCCGAACAGGATGCTGGCGTAGGCGCGCACCTTATTGTGGAAAGCGCCACCCAGGAGCTGGTGGACAGGCTTGTTGTAGTACTTGCCGGCGAGGTCCCAGAGCGCCATGTCGATGCCGCCCATCGCATGGATGACGACACCCCGCCGGCCGTAGTAGAACGTCGCCTGGTACATCTTCTCCTGCAGCACCCGCAGGTTCAGTGGGTTCTCTCCCACCAGCAGGCGCGCGAGGCCTGAAGTGACGGTGTGACTGAACGGAGCCTCTATGGCCGCCTTGGCCACGCGGGAGGACGAGTCTATCTCGCCGATGCCGGTCAACCCTTCATCAGTGTGAATCTTGACTATGAGCGCGTCCTGTCCGGAAGAGCACTTCTCCTCTATCTGGTCCTCGGGCAGCCGTAGTTCGAGTGCCTCAACCTGCGTGATCTTCACCGTTTCCCTCCTTGCTGACTGGCGCTACTCTGAGAACCCAGGATGAAAGGCCGGGCGGCTACAGAACGCCGTACTTCTTGAACACGTCTCCGAGGAAGGCCCCCTTCAACAGCTCGTCCCGAACCGTGTCTTCCGCACTCGCCTTCTCCAGGGACAGCGCGATTACCTTCTCCTCTGCCTCCCGGGGAATCACGACGACGCCATCGATGTCGGCGAGGACGATGTCGCCCTCGTTCACCAGCACGTCACCGCACACCACCGGGCGGCCGACCTCGATGACGATGCTGCGTCCCTTGGAATCCAGGGGTCTCGTTCCCGTTGCGAACACCGGGAACTTCATCTCAGTGATTCGCACCATGTCCCGCGTGTACCCATCGATGATGGCGCCTCTCGCGCCTCTCGCGCGGCAGGCGGTGGAGAGGAGTTCACCCCATAAAGACGTCTCCGTCGACCGGTTGGTTCCCGCCACGAGCACGTCGTTCGGCTTGAGCGTGTCCACCGCCTCGATCTCCTTCTCGTACGGGTTCTCCTTGATCTCGTAGATATCCGCGCTGAGCACGGTGTGCGCCCTGCCTGCCACCACCGCCCCCGGCCACATGGGATTGATGTCGGCACGCATGGCCTGGTTGCGGTACCCAAGCTGGTCGAGGATATCCGAAACCACCGATGAGTACAGCTTCTGCTCCATCGTGTCGAACAGTTCCTTGTCGTTCTTGAACTTCATACGGGCAGACTCCTTTCCACTTCGCTATGTTCGTTCGTCGGGTCTTGAGGAGGTGCGGTACTAGAGCGAGGCCTGCACAGGACAGTGTAGGCAGGCGCACTCATTACGTCAATGACACGTCAGGCGCAGCCGGCATCGGAACGAAGCTCTGCCGCAACCCACCCGAGGTAAGCCGCGTTGCCGCCCGCGACCGGCAGCGCAATGACCTCGGGGACTTCGTAGCTATGGTGCAGGCGGATAGCGTCCGTGAGCGCCTCGAGCGCTTCCTCCGTGGTCTTCAGTACCAGGAGCGATTCGTCCGCGTGCTCCGTCTGTCCCTTCCAGCGGTAGACGGAGTGGATGCGCGGGACGATGTTCGCGCAGGCGATCAGCCTCTGGTCGAGGAGCACCCCGGCCAGGCGTTCCGCCTCCTCTTCGCCCGACGCGGTGACGAGGACTACCATCACCCGGGACCGGTCCATCTACAGCCTCCCGACGGGAAGCAGGTACAGGGGGACCTGGGTCTCGGGAAAGCCGAGCATTGCGCCGATGGTCCTTGTCCTGAATGCTCCCACCGGAACCGCCCCAAGGCCCAGCGCCGTTGCCTGAAGCAGCACGTTCTCAGCCGCGTGGCCCACGTCCATGTGGACGTACATCTTTCCGCGGTCTCCGTATCGTTCGGTGGTGCGCTCGTAGACGGCCGACACTATGATTACGACGGCGGCGTTGCGGACGCACGGCTGTCCCAGCGAGGCCTCCGAGAGTTCGGCCCGCATATCGCCCGCCTTTACAAGTGTCAATGAGTGAGTGGCTGGTTCGTAGTGATAGAGTCCCGGCTCCAGTCCGTCGGCCTCTCCGGCCGCAATATGGGTCTCAAGAGGATAGGTAGCCCCGGCCGACGGCGCCGTTCGGAATCCCGCGCCTCCGGTCATGCCCTGGGCCGACCATAAGAGCTGGGACACCTCGCCAAGCGTGATTGAGCCCGGGCGGTATGCCCTGATGGAGCGGCGCTGTGACAGCGCTTCTTCAAGAGAGATGGCGCTCTTCGTTCTGGGTTGTGGTAGCTGCATGTGACCTCCTTCCTCTGGGCGCGTCACCAGACGGCCCCGTGGTGGCGCCGATAAGCAACTCAAGTGCCGCGCAGCAGAAGAATACCAGACCAGCCGACGCCGGCGTTTTCATCGCGATTCTGCCGGTCGGCGGCACGTGCGCTACAATCCTTCTGTCATGAGAGTCAGTAGTGGTGGAGCGATTCGCTGCCTGGCATGCACGCTTCTCTCTGTTGCGCTGCTTGCCTCGGGCTGTGCCCCTGTGGCGAATGAGACGGCATATGAGCGGTACGATGATCCGGGAGGCCGTTTCAGCCTCCTCATTCCGGACGACTGGGAAACCGAACTCGCGTCCAGCGAGTACAACGTGTACGTGGGAACACGCGAGCACCCCGCATCCGGCGTCTACGACGCCTGGATAGGGGTGACCTGGGGGCCTCTGCCATGTGACAGGTCCCTCATCGACGATGCCGCCGCATGGCAAGCCGACATACTCTGCTGGGGCGAAGCTCTCACCGAACTCTCGCGGACCGAGGTTGAGGTGGATGGGCGGAGGGGTCTCCTCGTGGATTGCGCCAGGCGATTGGAGGACGGTGGCGAGGCACGGCATCTATCTCTGGTGACGGAGGCCTACGGCATCCTCTGGGTGGTGACTGGTGCTGTCTCGGACGGCTCGCACTACCCCGATTACGAAGAGGCGTTCCAGACCGTCCTCGAGAGCTTCGTCGTGCGGGGAGCCTGGGCGGCAGGCGGCTGAGACGCCTCAATCCTCGACTATCTGCTGCACGAAGACCCGCAGGCCGAGAGCCATGCTCAGCACGTCCGACTTCTCTTTCGCGCGCGCAATCTCCTCGTCGACGGGGGCGAAGTGCCGCACGAGCATTCGGAGCCACGCGGAAGCCTTCTGTATCTGCACATCGCGCACCCTCAAACGGTGCTCGCAGTCGAGGCCATCCGCCACGCGCAGTATGCCGGCCAGGAGCAGCGCACTGGAGCGGTCGAAGAGAGGCTCGATGTCCAATACGTACACTGCCGGTGACGCGTGCCACAGGAGACAGTACAACAGCGACGAGCGGTCTCCGGGCGTGAGCGTGCCGAGAAGGCGTTCCGTTGAGGTGGTGCTGATCCGCTTGTGGAGCAGGTAGAAGGCCATCTCTCCATGCCGGTCCGGTTCCGTGAATGCCTGGATCCAGCCCGGCATCGGAGAGGTCTCAATCTGGGCCCGGGCGGATGCACCGATATCGTGTGCATAGCCCGCCGCCATGAGCGTGCGGCGGTCATCCAGCGTCATGCCGGCCGCAAGTCCGAGGGAACTGAGCTGATCGAAGATGGACGTCGCGAGGTCCGCCACCTTGTGGGCGTGCAGACTTCCCCATCCGTAGTCATATTCCTGGGCGAGGAGCTCGATTGCCCTGACCTGTGCCTCGTTCATGGGGAAGAACGCAAGAGTACCATGTCGCCTTTTCATTTGGAAGGGCTTCCACCTTGTCTCTCCCTGCTGCGGCAACAACCCTGGATGAGTGAATGGCCCCTTTTCCGTGGAATCCTTGCGGGACTGCGCCCGGGTCTGACCTGCGTCCCTGTGGCGTGATACTCCGGCCTCTGTCCCGTATTACAGAACGTAAGGACGCTGATTTGGTGCTATGCTGCTTTCTGTGGAGGTAGAACGCATGAGAAGACGAGCGATGCTGATGGTCGCAACCCTTGTGAGCGCACTGCTGCTGTCCGTGGGCTGTGCGCCGGGCGAAGAGACTCCGCCCACGGGCGGGTTCCTTGATCCTGATGCCGCCTTTGAATCGATGTTGTCGTGGCTACGGGACACATACCCGGATGCCGCGCCTGATGACGGACTTGCCTGGGCGCCAGAGGATGTGGTCGTCACGGACGCGGATGGCCGGCCGCTGGTGGGCGCTGCTGAGCGCCGGTATACCGCCACCGGCTGGGTTGCCGATGTTACCTGGGCGGTAGTTGCTCCCGAGTATCTCGTGTATCAGATCACGCTGAAAAGCCCGGCGCTGGGATGGTTCTGGGAGGGCTCGGTCAAGGCGCAGGGCGGTCTCGTGTCCGAGGATACCGGCCTGCAACAGATGACGGAGAGCCTCGCCTCCGAGCTTGCCATGGAATACGTGAAGGGTTCTCCCACGTACATCGCCAGCGGAATGAGCGGGACTCTGGCGATTACGGACTCGCTGCAGGCTGCCGGGGCGTATGCCTGGACGTTCGTGCTCGACTTCGAGAGCCGGCATTCCGGCTACGGGTACGATGACGGCCAGCCGGTGCTTCAGGTCATCACCCCGCACAGGGCGGCGGTTACGGTGGCGTCGATGGAGGTGGTTGAGGCCGTGATGGACGGCAGATGGGACATGATGAAGCAGCAGTTCGTGCCGATGACAGAGAAACAGGCGGGCGACATCGCGGGATTGTTCGTGCGGAATAGCCCGACTTTTGTCTTCGACGGGATTCTCGGTACACTTGAGCTGGCAGAGACGCTCTATCCCGATGTGGAGAACGCGTTTACACTTGTCTTCCGGTTCGAGAGCGCTCACGCCGGCTATGGGGACCGGACCGGTCAGGTGCTCGCTGAGGTCATCACCCCTCACGAGGCTCACGTGACAGTACAGAATGGCTCGGTTGTCAGTGCCCTCATGGATGGCAAGTGGGATATGTTGCAGCAGAAGCTGGTCTGACAGCGTCTCCGCCCTGAAGAAGCGCTCCTTTCCGGTGTGCTTTGTGAAGAGAGACGCCCGGAAGCTACATAGGAGTGAGGGGCCCGCTGTATAGCGGGCCCCTTTTTGTCGATCCTCCGTGAGCCGACTGGACGGCGCCTGTCACAACAGGCTGCGCTCCAGCGTCAGCTCTCTGGCTCCCGCGTTGCTGCACAACTCCTGTGTGCGCTCGTGACAGGTCATGACGATGACCTGGCGGTCGCGGGCGAACTCCACCAGGGCCTGGACCGCGAGCGACGCCCGCGCGTCGTCGAAATTGACGAAGATGTCATCCATCACCACCGGAAGGGGCTCCGCGTTCAGTTCGTATTGCTCGATGAGGCCAAGCCGCATGGCCAGGTACAGTTGCTCCCTCGTGCCGCGGCTCAGTTCGTCGATCGTCCTGTCCTTTCCCTCCTGGTGGCGGACGTACAACTCACTGCTGCCGAGCGGGCTGACCAGCGTGGTGTAGCTGCCACCGGTCATCGTGGAGAACGCCGCCTGGGCGCTCTGTATGACGGCCGGCTGCCGCGTAGTCTCGTACTTCGATATGGCCTGGTTAATGGCCCAGAGCGCGATCTGCGTGCGGACCCAGTCCCGGTGGGCGTCACGCAGCTGCTGACGCAGGCCCTCCGCTCTCGTCTCCATCTCCAGGAGGGCCTCGCCTGACGTGAGCGAGCTGATGTCGCGCTCCAGGCCGCCGATCTGCTGGCTGACTGCTTCCAGTTGCGGTTCCAGTTCCGCAAGCTCCCCGTTGACCTCGGAAAGGCGGCTCAATACCTGCTCGGGGGTGGTGGTCTCCATCCTCGCCAGGAACTGCCTGTAGGGTTCATCCACTCCGGTTGCCTTCTGGATGGCCAGTGTGTTTCGCCTGATGTCATCGCGCAGGGCGCGGGCACGTGTTGCCCGTTCGTACAGGACTCTGAAGTCCTCGCCTGAGGTGGTGCTGAAGGATGCCAGGAACGCTGCCAGCCGCTCTCGTGCCAGTTCGAGGTCCCTGGCGAGGCCGTCGGCCTGCCGGTCGAGCGACTGGAGGTCGCGTTGTATGCGCTCTCGTTCCGCCCACCGTTGCTGTGCACTGTCCAGCAGAGCGTCGAGCCGCTCGATCGCGGATGCCGTGTCGGCGGTATCCATGGGCACCGCCAGGTCGGCGATCACGGCGGCCAGCCGTCTCCGAGCGGAGCCGATGACTTCCTGCATCTGGCCAATCCGCGCCTGTCTCTCGTCGATCGAAGCCAGGCTTTCCTGCAGTGAGGACAAAGAACGGAGCTGCTCCGCAACGGCATCCGGCGTGAGCGCCGGCGCCAGTCCCGTCGATGCCAGTTGTGAACTCCATGCGCTCTGGGCAGCTGCAAGGTGCTGCTCGGTCCTGTCGATATCAGCCGAGAGTTCCTCAACTGTCCTGTCGCGCAGCGGCCCGGATGTGGAGCCAAGCGATAATGCGACTGCAAGCCCAAGGGCGGCGGCGATTCCCGATACCACCGCCGGCACCGTGAATCCGTTCACCGCGGAGTAGACGCATCCGGCCGCGCCCAGCGCGAGGATGGCGACTCCGATAATCCGGTACGTGAGCGGAAGCCCCGGCCGTGAACGAGAGGCTCGGCTCTGGTTCCGGTAGTCCTCCAATCTGTCCTTCGCCTTCTCCGCCGCACGGAGTTCGGCCCGCAAGTTGTCGGCAGCCACGTTGATGGCATCCCGTTGCTCAGTGGTGAGCAGGAATGACTTGACACGTTCCCTGCTCCAGCCCTCTCCCAGTTCGCTGATCGCCCGGCTGGCGCGCTCTTGCGCCGCCCTCTGTTCGCTGTCGCGCACCGGAAGGTCTCTGAGGGCATCCTTGAACTGCGTGAGTCCGCTAAGCAGGGCCTTGATATCGCTCTCATGTTGCAGCAGCGCCGGGTCGTAGGTGAGTGCCTCGAGGTCGGTGAGTTTCCCCGTACGCTGTGACTGGGACTCTCTGAGGTTCTTCTCCAGGGACTCGATGGCTCGCTCCTGTGTTCGCAACTCCTCCATCGCCGCGTCCGGTATGTCTGGAAGACTGCCGGACTCAGCCAGCTCGCGCTCATCGTTCCGCATGTGTACGAAGGTGTCGAAGAGGTCCCTCTGGCTCTCGAGGACGCGGGCCTCTGTCTGTAGAACGCGTTGCCGGGAGCGAAGCTCATCCCGCTCCACAATGAGGCCGTCGCGTTCCGTCTTCCTGGCATCGTAGTGTGACAGCTCGCTGCTCTTCTGCCTGATCTGTTTCTCTATCTCCAGGAGCGCGCTGGCGGTGGCGTTCATCATCTGGATGCTGCCGCGAGGCTTATACAGCTCGTCCGCAGCATCGGAAAACGAGCGCTTCAATTCGGTGATGGACACCTGTCCCAATCCCAGTCCCGCGCCGTAGATGCGGTTGCGGAGTTCCTCCCCCTGCAGCTGCCGCTTCTTATCCTCCTGCAACTCCTGCAGGCTGATGGCGTAGACGTTGCGGTAGAACTCGTCGGAGACGTGTCCAAGCGCTGCCTTGAAGGCTTCCTCGCTCAGCTCTATGCCGTCCGCCCTCCTGACGCTCAGCGCTCCACCGCCCTTACCCGTGGTCCGGGAGACGGTTATCTCCGGGGCTCCCGGGTCCCGCAGACGGCAGACGAGACTGCCGCCGTACTTGCCACCCCGTAGTGCTGGGTAGGGATTGACGTTGGGCGACTTTCCTGGAAAGCCGAAGAGTATTCGGCGGATGAACTCCAGCAGGGTAGTCTTGCCGAACTCGTTGCGTCCGTACAGCACGTTCAGGCCGGGCGCAGCATCGCGTATCCGCGCATCGGCGAAGACTCCGAAGCCATCGATATGGATCTCTCGCAGTTGCATCTCAGAGGTCTTCCACCAGTTGGTCCAGCGTCATGCGGCGCGCCTGGTCAGTCAGGGCAGCCATCTCCTCCTCGGTGATGGTTTCGCCACTGATGGGATCCTTGAGGAATCGATAGCCCTGCCACGATGACAGGACGGCCTCAAGCTCTCCGCTGCGCTCCTGGAGCAGACGTGAGTTCCCGTCGAGGAGCGTGTCATACACCGAGACGAGGTCGCCTACGAAGTCCTCACGGCCACGCTGTTCCTCGAGACGGTAGCTTCCCCGTGTATCCAGTATCAGCCGCTCCACCCATGCCCATGGCTGTTCTCCGTCGAGGTCCTCCCTGACCAGCTGCAGCAGCGCGTCCAAGCTGCCGGAACGCGTGAGTTCGCGGTGCAGGCCCGTGCGTCCCGCCAGCGTGATGCGGACCACGGCGTGTCTGCCTTCGGACCTCTGGATGATCGCGTGGCATTCGCCCACGATTGCCTGGCGCACGGTGTCCTGCGAATCACAGTTGGAGACGTCGAGCATCGTCTGGTGGTATCTCACGATGTCAGTGGGGATGAGGCGGATGTCCGGAGGATACCCCTCGTTCAGTGTCACAAGGCAGCATCCCTTCGCTCCGGTCTCATTGGGGTGACGACTCTGAGAGCATCCGGGGTAGACGATGGCCGGCGCCTCAGCTCTCAGGATGCGGTGGGTGTGGACATGCCCCAGCGCCCAGTAATCGAAACCCTTCGAGACAAGCTCGTCGACGGTGGTAGGTGCGTAGGGGAGATGCGCGGTGTCCCCGCCCACGTTGGCATGCAGCACCGCGATCGAGGGAAGATCCGTGTCAGGCTGAGGGAAGCGTGCGGCGAGGTTCTCGCGGGTAGCCTCCTTCTCATAGCTGATGCCGTACAACGTGGCGATCGGCTTTCCGTTGCGAGTGACTTGACGAATGTCAACGCGGTCCCCCGCGAATGTGTGTACCTGTTTCGGCCACTCGATAGTTGCGCTCCAGCCGTTCAGCGGATCGTGGTTGCCGCAGGCGATGAAGACATCGATGCCGCGGTCTGTGAGCCGCTCAACCGCCTGCTTGAACTTGAACTGGGCGCTCACGCTGCGGTCGGCGCTGTCATACACGTCGCCGGCGATGATAACGAAGTCGACCTCGTTGCGAATGGCCGCATCGACGATGTTCGCCAGGGACTGGAACGTGGCGGCATTGAGTGCTTTGCCGCGTGCTTCGTCGACCTGAGAGAGTCCTCGAAACGGCGTGTCGAGGTGCAGGTCGGCGCAGTGAATGAATCGTACCATGCCCATTCGTCTTGCCACAGGGATGCAGGAATCCGGCCCATTATACCCTCGGTGACCAGCCTACTGATACGCCGGGCGGCGAACTGCCGCTTGTCGACCACCAGCGGCAATGTCCCAACCCGCAGCGCCCTTGCCACACGGAGGTGCTGCCCCGCCTCGTCCTCTTGACCGGGCATGTTCCCGGATTCCTCATCGCCGACCGATCGCTCCTCGCACAGGCGGTGAGGCGTATGCGAAAAGCGCTGGTCGCACGTTCGGATGCCGGCCCTTGACAACCATAAGTACTGGCTATATTGTCCTCTCATGTAGCTGGCCGTTCGAACTTCTCCGCAGATGACAGGGAGAATCGACGGCTAAGGCAGCGCAGCGGACGCGGGGTCGTTCGGCGAGAGGACGGGAGGGCGGATGCCGGTCTGCTCGAGGTGTGGGAGGGGGAATCCACAGGGGAACCTCTTCTGCGCATTCTGCGGAGCCTCCTTGACTGGTGACGCAGATGCCCCACCCGGTCTCCGAACAGCCGAGCGTCTGCGAGACACGCCATCACCCGAAGCTGGTGCCGGGCCCTCACTCCTGGTTCAAGTGGTCGCGGTTCTTGCTGTCTGTGCGCTCTTCTCTCTGATCTTCGGGCGGTTGTTGGGTCTGCCGGCGCAGTTGATCAAGGACGTTCTGCCAACGGGTACGTGCACAAGTGAGGTCCCCGGAACCCTTGGCATGTACCTCTGTTCGATGAGAGTCGGGATGGTAACCGTCGTCGGTCCCATCCTGGTGATGCTAGTCATATTCCTCGTACGGAAACCGCTGTCTGCTGCGATTCCCAGGGTCAATCGGAGGATCCCAGAGAGGTGGCGCTTCTTGCTCCCTCCGGTGGTGGCCACAATGGCCTTCACGATGTCGTGGGCCGGGTATCACGTTCAAACGTGGAGTTCGATGGGCATTGTGCCCCATAGCATCTTCCCCGCGTCTATCGGACTGTTTACATACGCCGCTGCGCAATTCGGTCCCGCACTGGGGCTGGCACTGGGAGCGTTCTTCCAGTCGCGCGACAGGTTTCCCAGGTTCCTCCGCTACATCCTGGTCATCGCGATTCCGCTGGCCGTTTCTCTCATCATCACGTTCCAGGAACGTGTGAGCAATGAGGCGGTGAAGGAGCAGTTCGTCGTACTTGTAGGGCTGGCGATGGCGTATCTGTTGCTCACGCCACGGCCCGGTTCGGAACCAGTCGCCACGGGCGTCACCGCGCGGCGTGGCGTAGCAGCGGGACGCGTCGCGTGCTGGCTGCTATACGGAGTCTCAGCCGGTGCGATAACCAGGGTTGTGCTCAGTTTGGTGTCACCTGCACTCGCACTGGCACACGATTGCTCCAGTGAGGCGGATTGCCAGCAGACCCCCGGCTACAACGCCGCCACCAGTGTTGGAGGTGGCACGATTGGCGCAGGTGCCGGGCTTCTGGGCGTTCAGATAGCGAGCGGAGTGGCTCCCGCTCCCGGCGGCGCCGCGGCAACCGCCGGTGGTTCACCGAGTGGAGGCCCCTCAGTCCTCGGCCTCGACGGCAGGCCTCTGCCCAGTTGGAGTGCTGACTCCCCTCCCGGTGACAACGGGGGAGCGGGCAAGCCCGGGGACGTCCTCGTTGAGGGAAACTGGGAGGATCCCGAGTACGCCGAAGAACGAATGAGGCAGTTGCGGGAGCGCCAGAAGGAACTCAACACCTTCTGGGATGATGTCCAGGAGAAGGCGCAACAGCGGCTGAGCGATCGCCACCAGCAGCTCGAGTCGGAAGCGGCGGCTGAGCGCAAGGTGCGTCAGGACGCGGCCGATACGGTTGAGCGTATCAAGCAGATCGCTCGACGCCACGGCTACGATGATATTCTCGAAAGGGCCGAGGGCGTGGCGGTGAACCCGGACGGCAGCATCAACGTTGACTACGTGAATCGGCTCAAGGACACGGTCAAGCGCCGCATCGGACGAGACATCGCCGCACCCACTGGGAAGCCCACCACTGCCGATTGGATAGCGGACGGTCTATCCATGACCGCGAAGGAGGTGTTTACTGGCACCGACGCGGACGGGAATACCTCGTACAAGTCCATGCTATTGCGCGGCCTTGTGGGTGTTGCCACTGGGGGTGGCTCGGAATACGTGTACACGCCCACCGATGCACTGTACAGGATGAAGGACGGCGTTGACCGTGGGGAGAGCGGTCTCACTTTGTTCGGCAAGGCCGCCGGGGGTGCTATCCTCGACGAACTGATTGGGCGCGCCGTCGGCGGGGTTATGAACAAAGGCATCGGCTATGTCGCCAATAAGTTCCCCACACTGACGAAGACGGTCTCCGAATACGCCGATGACATCTACAAGAGGCTGAACAAGCCCATCGGCGGCGCCAGACCCGCCGCCCTCTCATCTCAGCTCGCTGCCAAGAAGGCTGCCCTGGAGGCGGCTCTGGATGCGGGTGACGACGACGCTGTCCGTGCTCTCTACAACAATGGGGGCATGGATGACCTGGCGAAGCTGGAGAGCGGTGGGCATATCACCCCGGGTCAGGCGCAGAAGCTCAACCGCGTAGTCACCCGTACCACCGATGATGCGGTCGACTCCGCCACCAAGCGCACGCTCACGCAGTTTAAGGACGAGACCGGAGTCAAGGTTGACGAGTTGCTCGTGGGGGACAGCGGCTCCAGTTCGCGAAGTCTGGGTCCCCGCTCCGTACGGACGGACGCAGACCGTACCCTGGTGAGCAAGTTCAACCAGACCGATCTGCAGAACTACGCCCAGCGGAACAACATGTCTGTCAATGAGGCATACGATGACCTTTCGAAGAAGCTCACCGGGATGCAACAGACGAACATAGACGAGGCGCTCCCCGGCGGACTCAGGACCTCCGATGTCGACTGCAAGTGTTACGACCGCATCGGAGGTGGCGCCGGGCAGTCCGACTGCTATCCCGAAGGCTTCACCAACGCGCGTCAGGCGCAAGGTCGCACCACCGTGTATCAGGGGGATGCCGATGGCAACTTGGCGCGTTCCTACCAGACCTCCGGCCAGGCAACTGTCGACCAGAACCAGCTCATGAAGGGACAGTTTGGCGGCGAGATGTCTCCCGACCCTACGAGAATCGGTTCGGACGAATTACCCAAGCTTCTCGATAATCAAAAGGCATCCATCGCAAACCACAGCGATGCGAAGTCGGTCGCAAAAGCGGTTGGCCGCGCCGACTATGTTGCCAATCGGGTGGGACAGCCCCTGGACCCCGATGTGACGAATATCGCCAAGCAGATCACGGGTAACCCTCAAGGACAGCAGGCCATCCTGCAAAACCATGGAATCACCGAGGAGCAGTTCGTCAACAGGGCGAAAGGGATGCTGATGAGCTACGAGCCACAAATCTAGGTGAAGGTGCAACAACCATGCGCATTGATCAAGGTGATTTTGTTCTCTCGGAAGCCGAGCTATCCGCTGCTCTGAACGATGTGAACCATGTGCCCAATGCTCTTGGCCTGGCGCCCGGCCCGGTTGAGGGCCAGCATGGCCCAGGTTACACACTGGACCCGTCCCTGTTGCCCGACTTCACCCGGGCCATGACGGCACTTGTGGCCCCGGCGAGGATCGCCCTATTGCACTACACCATCGCCGATGAGTCCATCAGTCGTTCGCTTCTCGCCTGGCTATCCGGCGCCGGGGAGATTGTGACGCTGGTGAGGACCGGCGCAAACAGGCGGATCGGCTCAAGGCCCCCGTCGTCGATGAGGCTCTTCATCGCGAGGCTGCTGGCGGCCAACGAAACACTGGTCGAGGGGGGCATCAGCCTGTTTCTGTCCACCGGAGCCATCCTCGTGTTCCTCGCTATTGCCGAGCACCTGCGCCTGGTGCGCTACCATGCCATACAGACTCACGTTGAGCCGGCCAGCATCTTCAAGCAAGAGGAAGTGCAGGCCAGATTGGCCGCTGCCGGCGTGGAGGATTTCCGCTGGCCTCTCCTCTTTCTCGACAAGGTGATGCCGGCGCCGATAGCTGACGCGCTCACCGCGCAGGATATTGACGCGGCTCTTGACGAATTGATTCTCGGCGGCCTGATTGACCAGGTCGACGAGACCGGTGAACTGCCAATCTATGAGTTGGCCGGACCCGGCATCCGCATCTGCGATGCGCTGCAGCACGATGTTGCCAAGCTCGCTCTCAGGATATCGGCCTTTCGCGATGACGGTGAGATTGGCCATGAGGTCATGCTGCTCGTCCGCTCCGGCTTCGATCTATTCCTCTTCGATCTCGCGGGAGAGCAGGGCTCGCTGGCCTCTCTGGGACCCGATACGCTTGATGGACTCATCAAATACGCGCTGGAGCGCCCCGCGGTTCTCCCCGCCGAAGCGGCCGTGTCCGCAGCAACCACGCACCGCCCTATTCCCCAGCCACCTGCTTCCGCGGCAACCTTGCTCCGCTGTCCACAATGTGGCCAGGTGTGCCACGAGGGCGCCCGCTTCTGTAATCAATGTGGAACAGCTTTGCCCACGCAACCGGCTCCCGTTGTGGGCGAGCAAGCAGCCAGGACATGTCCCCAATGCGGTCATGCCAACAGGGGCCTGTCCGCTTTCTGTGCGCAGTGCGGCGCTGTGTTGCCTCGCTGATAACTCCTGGCGCGACCCAACAGGTCATCGCGATGGTTGTGGCGTCCTGCCGATGCGCTGGATGGCAAGTGCAAGCTCTTGACAAGCGGGAAGCGCTCACTATATTGTCGCCTTCGAGCTGCGCGTTGCCCACTGTGAACGTCAGCCGTCGTCGGGAAGCCCTTTGAGCATTCTGCGGTCTGGCAGTCAGTAGTGGTTTCAGGGAGACGAAACCCCATGTCAATCTGCTCCAGTTGTGGCAAGCGGAATCCTGCGGGCAACGCCTTCTGCGCATCCTGCGGCGCTGCCCTTTCCGGTAGGCCGGATGCTGCGTCTTCGCCGCCAGCCAGCGGAGGACCGCGAACTGACCCTGTTGCCGGGACAGGAAGTCCGGGGCTTTCACTGGGTGTTCAGATCGCTGCGGTGCTTGGCGTCTGCGCGCTTGTCTCCCTCATCTTCGGCCGGATTCTCGGACTGCCGGCGCAGCTCATCAAGGATATCCTTCCGACCGGAACGTGCACGAACGAGGTGCCCGGCACCTTCGGCATGTACCTGTGCTCGATGAAGGTCGGCCTGATGACCGTTGTCGGCCCCGTCCTGGTCATGGTAGTCCTCTTCCTGTTCCGCAAGCCGCTGTTCGCCGCAGTACCGAAGGTGAATGAGAAGATCCCCGGGCAATGGCAGTTTCTCCTGCCGCCCGTTGTCGCAGCCATGGCCTTCACCATGTCCTGGGCGGGCTATCACGTGCAAACCTGGAACAAGATCGGTCTCGTGCCGCACAGCGTCTTCCCGGCGGTCATCGGACTGTTCACGTATGCGGTGGCGCGGTTCGGCCCGGAGCTTGCCCGTTCGCTCGAATCGTTCTTCCAGGTCAGGGACGGGATACCTCGCTTTCTGCGCTATGTGCTGGTCGTGGCGATTCCTCTGACCATCGCCCTGGTCATCACGTACCAGGACCGTGTGAGCAACGAGGCTCTCAAGGAACAGTTCGTGGTGCTGGTCGGGCTCGCGATGGCCTACCTGCTGATCGCGCCGCGGCCCGATGCGGAGCCTCTCGGTGGCGGAGTCCGTGCGGGGCACGGTGGACCGAGACCGCGGCTTGCGGGGTTTCTGCTGCAGGCCATCCCCGCCGGTGTCATTGCGAGGGTTGTGCTCGAGGCTGTGTCTCCGGGGCTCGTGCTGGCTCACGATTGCTCCAGTGAGGGGGATTGCCAGCAGACGCCTGGCTACAATGCCGCCACCAGTGTCGGTGGTGGTGCGGTCGGTGCCGGCGCCGGACTTCTGGGCGTCCAGATCGCAGGCGGGACTGCCGCGATCCCCGGGACAGCCGTGGATGGCGACGATGACGCGAATCCTGATGCCGAAGAGGACGCCGATGCCGGCGACGAGGAAGCTGAAGACGGCACTGATGCCGCTACACCCTCGACTGCTCTCGGCACCACCCGGATTATCGATGGCGCCGCAGCCACCAACTGGATGGTGAACGAGGGTCTGCTGAATCCCGACGGCACTCCTACGGAGTTGTTCACCGCCTGGCAGAACGACTCACTCGGACCCGACGCGACGCGGCTGAATGGCTTCGCCGGCAACATAGACCCGGCCACTGGCGCTTTCACAGGGCACATCAATCCGGACACGGGAAGGTGGGAGGGGGATTTCGCGATCGTCGTGCGCGACCCTGATACGATGCTGCATGATCGCCCGCCGGCGCCCGTAGGTGACGCGGCGGTCATCGTGACCGAGAACTTCGCGCCAGGCATCGACATCACCGGGACGCATGAGTTCATCGAGCAGACGCGGCTACACCTTCAGTCGATGCTCAACCGGGACTCCGGGCAGGAACTGAGAGAGCGGATCACGTTGGATGCCTATGGCAATGATGTCAAGGTCAATATCGTTGAGACGACCGGCGGCAACAAAGCCGTCTACTCTTCTGATGGTTACAGGCTGCAGGCCGACGGCTCTCGAGGCGCCGGTAGCAGCACGACCGTGCACTTCAATCCATACCGGCACTCGCTTCCGGGTGCTGGAGTGCTGCCTGATGGCAGCCCCGATCCCGCGGATTGGCAGAACCGGCCTCCTGAGGTCGCACTGCAGCATGAATTGAACCACGCATACCATGCGGCTGGAGGTCAGGTGGACCGCACGCAAGTGCCAAATGTCGGAGTGCCTGGCAATGTGGATGCAGAGGAGTTGAGGACGCTGGGCATCGGGCCGTTTGGCAGCACCGGCATCGATGAGAACGTGGCGCGTACCGAACTCAACCTGCCGCCTCGACCGCATTACTGATGAGGAGACGCTGATGGCTATCGAAGTGCCGCTCGGACAAGATCTGCGCCTTGAGTTCGAGATACTCGAGCATACGAGCGCTTTGCTCCGCTGCCGGTATGTGGCGCAGAACGTGACCGGCTCTGACCTGTACCTCTTCAACCGGCTCTACCACGACCTCAGGGACGATGGGGTCTTCGACGTTGACCCAGACCTGGTATACATCGACCTGGAGGATGGCGTACTGCATCTCAGTAAGCGCATCCCCGACCTCCCCGAGAACGTACTCGCCGAGGTCTTGATAGTCCCCTGCGTCACGGCTCTCGCCGGCGGAGGCTCGCTGGTCGAATCCATCAGTCTGAATCTGCCCGCGCGGCGAATGAACCCGTATCTCAGTCATCTGAGTGTGCCTGTTGAGGAGTTCGATGCCGTGGTCTTCTCGCTGGGATACTGCAGGGCATCCGAGTTGGGACCCTCCCGGCTTGAGACCGTTCGCTCCATCGCGGGGCCGGCACTGCACATCGGCTACACGGCTCAGCAGCAACTGCTGGTGCGCACGCTGCCCGTCAGCGCGAATGTGGTCTCCCCGCCCGCGGCACGAACCTGTCCCCGGTGCGGCGCTGCAACTACCCCGGGCAGCCGCTTCTGTACACAGTGTGGCGCCCCGCTCCAGACGAAGTAGATGAACAAACGAACGATAGTGTGCGCTCAATGCGGCAGGACCAACGTTGGTCCGCAAGAGCGGTGCCTCGTTTGCCGCGCTGAACTCCCTGCTGGCAGCAGTGCGAGGCGAGAAGAGCCTCTGGTTCGTGAAGGCGTACTCTGTGCGCACTGTGGCGCCGTGTCCACGGGAAGCAGCAGGTTCTGCTGGCAGTGTGGAGCACCGCTTGACCGTGCGCCGGCAAGCCCGGCCGCAAGCCGCCGTTTCTGCTCGCAGTGCGGTACGCTGGTGCCGCCGGATGCTCGGTTCTGCTCTGCGTGCGGTCACCCGTTCTCCAGGTAACCTGGCGAAGCCTCCGAATCCGGCGGGAAGGCAACGCCGAAAGGAAGGACAATGCTGCGCTCGTTCGTATCGCTGTGCCTGCTGATTGCCATCGTGCTTGCGGGACTCGCCTCCATCGCGGCGTGCGGGCCGGAGAGTGACGAAGTGGTGGTATATGTCTCGCTCGACCAGCCCTTCTCGGAACCGGTGTTGCAGGCATTTGAGCGTGACACCGGTATCAGGGTGAAGGCCGTGTACGACGTCGAGGCGGCAAAGACAACGGGCCTCGTGAACCGCATCATCGCCGAGAGCACCCACCCTGTGGCCGATGTCTTCTGGAACAACGAGTTCGCGCAGACGATCGTACTGCAGGAAAGGGGACTGCTGGAGCCATACGATTCACCGTCCGCAACGGATATTCCCGAACGTTTCCGCGATCCGGAGGCACACTGGAACGGCTTCGCAGCTCGTTCTCGCGTCCTCATCATCAATACAAACCTCGTTGCCGCGAACGAGTACCCACGTTCCATCTTCGATCTGCTCGATCCCGGGTGGCGCGGTGAGGTCGGCATCGCCAACCCGCTGTTTGGCACCACGGCGACGCATGCCGCCGCACTGTTCGCCTTTCTGGGCGAGGCTGAGGCGAAATCCTACTTCGAGGGATTGCGTACGAACGACGCCAGGATTGTGGACGGTAACTCGGTTGTGCGTGACATGGTGGTGAGCGGTGAACTTAAGGTCGGCCTCACCGATACCGACGACGCCTTTGTGGCCGTGGAGCGAGGCGATCCGGTCACGATGATCTTCCCCGATCAGGATGGGATCGGTACGTTCTCGATACCGAACACCGTGATGCTTATCCGCGGAGCGCCTCATGCGCAAGAGGGAAGACAGCTCATCGACTACCTGTTGAGCAGAGAGGTGGAGGAGGTGCTGGCGCATGCCTCTTCGCGGCAGATGCCTGTGCGCAGCGGTGTCCCGACACCTGGAGATATGCCTTCGTTGGGAGATCTGAAGGGCATGGACGTGCACCCGCGAGAGGTGACTGAGTGGATGGCTGCTTCAGCCGCGTGGTTGCGCGAGGAATTCCTGCAATAGGTCGGATGCGTGCCACTCAGTAGTCAAGTCACGTGGTCGACCGCGGCCTGCAGACGATGGCCTGCCGCTGCCGCCTACGTCCTGCTGGCGTTGTTGCCGCTGCTGGTTCTGTGCACGCGATGGCTTCTGGCGGTTGCTGCCGGAACCGATGCGGTCCTCGCCGACGTACGTCCTTCCGGCAGAGGCCTTGGCCTGCTGTGGAACAGCATCGCGCTCGGAGCAGCCGTGTCTGCCGCGTCAACCGTTCTGGGCACGGGTCTGGCCTTCTGGCTCTGCGGCCGCGGGAAGCTGCGGCGCCTGGCCGGGATGCTGTATCTCGTTCCCTTGCTCATACCTCCGTACATCCACGCGCTCGCATGGATGGCAGTTGCCGGGCGCAGACAGCTTCTGGACCGGCTGTTCGATGCCCTGTTTTCCCCGAGCTTCTCGATCTCATCCTACGGGTTCCTGCCCACGGTTCTGGTGCTTTCGTTCTCGCTGTTCCCGGTCGTCACGCTGCTGGCGCGGCGTGGACTCGGGGCGATCCAACCCGAACTGCTCGAGGCGGGGTTGCTCATCGATACCTCGTGGAGAGTCTGGCGGCGAGTCGTGTTGCCCCTGCTTGCACCATCGATAGTGGCGGCGGCAGGGCTGGTCTTCGTCCTCGCCATGGTTGAATATGGAGTCCCTGCTCTGCTGCAGTACAACGTATCCGTGATGGAGATGTACGCCTCGTTCAGCCAGTACTTCGACCCGGTACGCGCCTTCTCGTCCGTGCTGCCACTCGTGGTGATAACGACGGCGGTCCTTTCGCTGTCGCAGTCCGGAATGAAGAACAGTCCACTCTCGCCGCGTCTCGTCCCTGCCGATCTGGGCGACAAAGACGATTGGCCTGTCTGGGCGCGGTGGACCCTGACTCTTTGCGCCGGCACGTGGATGCTGGCGGTCTTCGTTCCTGTCCTGGTGCTTCTGGGCAGAAGTGGTGGCCCCGATATCCTCTGGCAGGCAGCGAACGTTAGCGCTGGTGAACTGGTGCGGACCCTGGTTGTTGCGGGAGTCACGGGAGTGGCAGCCACCGCCGTCGCGGTGCCGCTCGCGCTGGCGTTCATGCAACACATGACGAGGCTCAGGTGGCTGGCGCTTGCTCTCCCGCTGGCCGTTCCGGCTCCGCTGACGGCGATTGCGCTCATCCATATCTGGAATCGCCCCGCACTTGATTGGGGCTATGGCACACTGTTGATGCTGGTGCTGGCTCACCTCGCCAGGTTCCTGCCATTCGCGGCGTTCACCGCCTTCTCGGGGATACGGAATATCGACCCGCTCCTTCTTGAGGCCGCGGCGTTGCCGGATGTGGGCGCTCTGAAGAGACTTGTCCGCGTCACGCTGCCCGTTCTCGGTCCCACGATTGTCATCACGTGGTTCATCAGCTTCGTTCTCTCCCTTGGCGAGCTTGGAGCGTCTCTACTGATCTCCCCTCCCGGCCAGGCGACGATGTCGATGGTGGTTTACAATCTGCTCCACTACGGGGCCACGGAGACGGTCTCTGCTCTCGCGCTCATCCTCCTTCTCGTGGCGGGAATCGCCTCCGCAGGTGTGCTGCTGCTGCACAGGCGGCTATCGGAGCAGTCGACGTGATAACGGTGCGGGACATCAGTAAGAGTTTTGACGGCGTTGCAGCGGTGTCGGGCGTGAGCTTTCACGTCGCTCCTGGCGAGGCGGTTGCGCTGGTGGGGCCCTCCGGAGGCGGGAAGACCACGGTACTGAGGCTCATCGCCGGTCTGGAGGAACCGGATACGGGCACCATAGAGATCCATGGCCGCCTCGTGAGCAGGAATGGCTGTGTCCGTCCGCCCCATGAGCGCGGGATCGGCATGGTGTTTCAGAAATCGGCGCTGTGGCCGCATATGACGCTGGCGCAGAATATCGCGTTCGGCATCGCCAGAGAGACTCAGTCCGAAGCCGGCGATCGCTTGCGTGAGGTACTGACGCTCACGCATCTCGAGGGATTGGAGCATCGCTACCCGCACCAGGTGTCGGGGGGAGAGGCGCAACGTGCCTCGCTGGCGCGGGCATTGGCTCCGCGGCCATCCATCCTCTTCCTGGACGAGCCGATGGCGGGGCTCGACTGGGAGCTGGTGGCCAGCATGATCGAATTGCTGAACGAAGTCAGACGCACGACGGCCGTGACCGTGATCTACGTGAGCCACGATCTCGACGAGGCGCGTGCGGTGACGGACCGGGCAATCGTACTTGCCCGTGGATTCATCAAGCACGATGGCCCCTGGCAGAGTATGCAGATGGAGCGAAGACTGCCGTGACTGGGGGGGCACGCGTGGGTGGCCTCAGGCCATGGCTCGTCCCGGGAGTCATACTGCTGCTGATCGCGGTCATCACCGGCGTATTCGCGGTCCTGAATCGCCCCGAGACATATCCGGACCCTCCCGCAGGTTGGAGGACCATCCGCCCGCCCTACATCGTGCTGGCACTGGAGGAGCAGGGCGACACCATCTGGGCTGGTGGGCCCGATGGATTGGTTGGACTCGACCGCGAAACGTGTGTCGAAGTACGCCCTGGCGCTGATGGCATAGCTGATGTCAGTTTCGTACGTGATCTCTGTGTTGATCGCGAAGGCGGTCTCTGGGTCGCGCATCTCGCAGGCGTGACGAGGTGGGGGGAATCTGGTGAGACGACCTTCACCCGCGACGATGGACTCGCTCCCGGCTATGCGGCGGCCGTGGTGCAGGATCGCAATGGCTCCATCTGGGTCGGGACGGAGTCCGGAGTTGCCACGTATGATGGCGAGCGGTGGCAGTCTCTCACTGGCGTGGACTGGCCCGGCGCCGTGCCGGTTACGGTCATCTTCGAGGACGATCAGGGGGTGCTGTGGTTCGGGTCCGATTCCGTCAACGATGTGGGAGTGCTCCGGTATGACGGCGTCACAATGACCTCCATCTCCGTGGATGACGGCCTGGCTCACAACACGGTGACGGACATCATGCAGGCGAGCGACGGCGCCGTGTGGATCGCCACGGGCCTTGGAGACAGGGGCGGCGCCACGCGGATTCGGGGAGAGAGCATCACCTCGTTGACGAAGAAGGATGGACTGGCGGGTGAACGGGCCCGGGCGCTGTTCGAGGACAACGCTGGACGTGTGTGGATCACGTCCGAGTGGGATGGGGTGGTGGTACTCGAACAGGGGCAGTGGCGGACTATCACGCCGAGGCAGGGCCTCGCCGGCTGGGAGGTGATGGATGTCCTCGAGGACAGCAGTGGCGTGCTGTGGCTGGCGACTGACAACGGCATCACACGCATCGACTCCACCAGTGCGGTCTTCGGGCAGGGTTAGACCTTGCCGCCAGGGTATCCCTTGCTCGCGTGAAGTAACGGCAGTGAGAGCAGTCATTATGGCTACACGGCGCAATCCCGATGTGAGATAATGCCGTCAAGCGAAGAGCGCGTTCACGAGGGATATGGCTATGCGATGCCCGGGATGTGGTAGCAGCAACGAGGCCGATGCGAAGTTCTGCGCGTCGTGTGGCGCACAGTTGATCGCCGCGCAGAGTCCCTCGGGCGGCGCCTCTCAGGATACGTGTCCTCACTGTGGCCTGCCGACGCGGGTTGGCGACAGGTTCTGTGAACACTGTGGTAGCCCTGTCGACCGGCAGCCGGCGGCCCCTCCGGATGTGGCGGAACCCGCAGGCGCCTCAAAGGTGGCCTGTCCTCGCTGCCATGCGCCGAACTCCACGGCCAGCCGCTTCTGCGAAAGCTGCGGTGCCTCGCTGAAGGCCCCGGTACCGCCGCCCCCTGTTCCCACTTCGGCGGCCGCGCCGCAAGGTGTGTCGATTCAACTTGCCAGTGCCCTCCGTGCGAGAGACCGTGCCCGGAAGCACGCAGGGTCGGATGATGAACTCGCGGCTGCCGAGTCGGAAGTGAGACGGGCGAAAGCGCTCGTCCATCAGAAGCTGGAGGAGACCTCCGCTGAACTCGATGGGCTTCGGCGGGAAATGAACGCGCACGTGACGCGGCAACAGGCCGGTGATTACACCGAAGCGCAGTTCCGGAATGCCACGGCGGATCCGCGCCGCCGCATCGCGTCACTCGAGCGCCTCCAGGAGTCCTTCTCGGCGTTGCTGGGGGCGGAGACTGAGGCGGAGTTGGTGGGCCCCAGGAAAGCGGCGCCGACCCTCGGCCTTGCGACCCCTGGCTCCATCAAAGAGGCGGCTCGCAGCGAAGTCTCGAATGTGAAGCGCGATGTCGCCGCGGTCAGGCAGGAGGTTCCTCTTGCCCGCAAGCAAACCCAGGGAGAGACTCGGGATGCCCGCGCTGTCAGCACAGAGGCGCCTCGGGTGGCCGACGGAGAGAAGGGAGGTGGCCGACCGCCGAAGCGGGGAGCCTATTCCGGGCGCGCAACGAAGACGGGCGGCATACCCGCCCCCAGATGGATGCTCATCGGCAGCGGCGTTGTCATTGCCGCGGCCGCCGTCGCCTTTGTCGTTATGGCGATTCAGGCCTTTGCCGGGCCGATATCCCTGCCCTCGCTGTCGCTGCCGTTCGGAGGAGGTGACGGTTCCGGCAATTCGGCCACGCCTCCATCCACGGCCGCACCGGTGACGACTGCGGCCCCTGCGGGAGCCGAATTCCAGGTGCCGGTGCAACTGCGTGGGGCGCAAGGCGTGGGAAGCCTGTACGTGGAGTTGTTCTACGATCCCGCCGCGCTGGAGATCGTGCAGCTCGACTATGCCGCTATGCCCTCTGGAACTCTCACCGATTACGAACTCGGCCCGGGGACAGTGTCGATTGGTGTGGTCTCCTCCACTGGTCTGAGCGGCGATTGGGTGGTTGCATTCATCACCTGCCGGCGGGCCGCGGGCGCGCCGATGTCAGGTGACACGACCATCGGGGTCTCCCAGGTGCTGGCTCACAGGGCGACCGACCTTTCAGAGGTCCTGGCGAACGGCTCGAACGGGCACGTGAACCTCTCGACCCTCGCTGTTGCGGCGCCCACTATGACGTTCGGGTGATGCGATGTTCAGGATATCGAAGCGAATAGCCCTCTCACTCACACCGAAGCGTGCGGCGGCGGCCGCGCTCATGGGCCTTATGCTGGTGTTACCGCTCCCCTCCGTTTCCGCGCAGTCGAGCATATTCCCGTTGGACGTGTGGACGGAAAAGGGAGGAGAAGGCACCGATGTCTCCGGCGGGGCCTACGAGGTGGGAGAGGTCATCACCATATGGCTGCACGTCGGGCTGGACAGCTACGTGTCATGGACGGTGGTGGCACCAGCGGCGTCAGAGATGGACAGTGCGAACTTGCCCGCAGGCACGTACTCCCTGGACCTCAAGATGGCCGAAGAGTCCGACATCGGCCGGTGGGTATTTGACGTTCAAGCGATGTCCGGCTCCATCGTCGCCGTGGATTCAGTGGCATTCGAGGTAGTGGCGAAAGCGCAGTCAACTCCTCCTCCCTCTACCTCGGGCGGCGCCACGCAGCCCCCCGTTGCTCCATCTTCGACGCTGAGCCAGGAGAGCGCCACGGTGCTGGATGCACTCATCGCGCTCAAGATGGCTGACGGCTCGATGCCTCTTGACCTGAACTACGACGTTGACGGTGACGGCCAGGTTACCGCGGATGATGCACGTCTCATCCTGAGATGGTCGGTGCAGTAGCCGGATTCGATCGTGCCGCTAGTCTCCGGTCGTCTCTATGCCGTTCAGCCGCCTGCCGTACTGCCACAGGCATGACATCACCTGGCCGACATCCTCTGCGCTCCGGTAGACGGGGATGATGGGCGTCATGGATTGCACCACGTCCATGCCCTCGGGGCGCGAGAAGTAGCAGATGGCCATCGGCTTGCCGGTCTCGCGCTGAATCTCCTCGAGACGGCGAAGCAGTCGTTCGCTCGGAGGGAATGGACGCGAGTGAAGCCCGATGATGGCGCCGTCGATCGTGTCCAGGTTGAGCACCGTCTCGGTGCACTTCAGCAGCGGATCCACCCGCAGGTCCGCCGCCAGGTCGATCGGGTTCCTGAGCGAGGCGAACGGGAGCGCATCAGCCTCCTCGCGCAGCTTGCGCTGCAGCATGAAGTCGATCTCCGGCACCTTGAGTCCGTGCTCCGCAAGGAAGTCGGTTGTCGCCACCCCGAAGCCGCCGCTTGGCCCCACGATCGCCAGTCTGTTGCCCCGCAACGGAGGCTGCATGTCGAACGCCATCGCCACGTTCAGAAGGTCGTGGGTTCGCTTGACCTCGATGACGCCGCACTGCTTGAACAGCGCGTCGTAGACTGCATTGGCTCCCGCCAGCGCGCCCGTATGAGAGGCGGCCGCGCGGCTGCCGTCGTCCGTGCGGCCGAACTTCATCACGATGACCGGCTTCCTGCGGGTCACCTCACGGGCCACACGCATGAATTTCTTGCCGTCCCGCAGGCTCTCGATATAGCCCATAATGACGCGGGTATCATCGTCCTGCCCGAAGTACTCGAGATAATCTGAGAACCGCGTGATGCCTTCGTTGCCGCTGCTCACGAAGGCGTTAAATGGCAGATGCAGGTGCAGACCATAGTTGAGAGTGGTCACACCGTACGTGCCGCTCTGAGAGATGAAGGAGAGGTGTCCGGGCTTGCCATCCAGAGGCTCCATCGTCGCCGGGAACTTCACTGGGAAGCTGCAGACGCCCATACAGTTGGGGCCCGCCGCCGGGATTCCGGCTTCACGGCACAGGGCCTGTATCTCGGCCTCCCGCTTTCTGCCCTCGGCTCCCGTCTCTCCGAACCCCGCCGTGATGATGATGAGACTTCTCACACCCATCTCGACGGCGTCCCGTACCGCCCCCACCACAAACGGAGCCGGAATCACGATGAAGGCCAGGTCCAGCCTCTCCGGGATCTCCCGCAGAGACTTGTAGGAACGGCGGCCCAGGAGGGTCTCCGCGTTTGGATTCACGGGATAGATGCGCCCCTCGAACCCTCCGCGAATGATGTTGTTCAGGACGCCGAAGCCCCACTTGCTCTGGTCTTCCGAGGCGCCGACTACCGCAACCGATTCGGGGCGGAACATGTACTTCAGCGGATGCATGGGTGAGTCCTCCTCAGCGGCGACCTGATGCATGCCGGCTCGTTGCGGAGCAGGTCCGTTGTCTGTGCACACATGTGTGTGTTGCCGGCACTGGCGCAGTGGTGCGCCGCTTGAATCCCGATACAGGGGGAATTGTGATGCACTGGAGCGTTGAGGTCAAGGGAGGCCTCCCGGGGGAGTCCCTGGCCGGACTGCCACCCCGCATCACGCTCCACGATCAAGGTAGCTGCCATACTGCCGTAGACACGCCATTACCTGGCCGACCTCTTCCGGACTGCGGTAGACGGGAATCCGGTGGGTCATGCGCTGAATCGTGTCGATGCCCTCGGGCCGGGCGTAGTAACAGATGACGATCGGCTTGCCCGAGTCGCGCTGCATTCGCTCGATCTCGCGGAGCGTATCCTCGGCCGGAGGGAACGGCCGGGATGGCAGTGCAACGATGAGTCCGTTGATGCTCTCCTGCCGGGCGACGATGTCCGCGCACTTGAGCAGCACGGCGGGGCGGAGGTCCGCGGCAAGGTCGATGGGATTGCGCACAGACGCGTACGGCATCGTGCCCGCCTCGGCGCGCATCTGTTGCTGTACCTCGTCGCTCAGTACGGGCACCTCGAGGCCATGCTCTTCCAGGTAGTCGGTGACCGCGACGGCGAAGCCGCCGCTCGCGCCGACAACGCCGACGCCCGGGCCTTTCATCACAGGCTGCATGCTCAGCGCCATGGCCACATTCAACAGATCCTGTGTTCGAGTCACCTCGATGACGCCGCACTGGCGGAACATGGAGGCGTAGACGTGGTGCGACCCCGCCAGGGCTCCCGTATGGGAGGCCGCAGCCATGGAGCCCTTGTTGGTTCGGCCGAACTTCATGACGACAATCGGCTTCCGCTTCGTTACCTCGGACGCAACCTGCCGAAACTTCTTGCCGTCCCGCAGGCTCTCGATGTAGCCCATGATGACGCTGGTATCGGGGTCCGAGCCCAGATACTCCAGGTAGTCAGAAAACTGGCTCACCGCCTCATTGCCGCTGCTGACGAAGATGTTGAACGCGACCCCCGTGCGCAAGCCGTAGTTCAGTGTACTGATGCCGTAGGTGCCGCTCTGGGAGATGAATGAGACGTTTCCCGGGGTGCTGCGCAGCGTCTCCATCGTCGCGCTCAGGCGTTCAGAGAACGAACAGATGCCCATGCAGTTGGGACCCACCGTGGGTAACCCGGCTTGCCGGCACAGTGTGCCGATCTCCAGCTGCCGCTGCATCCCGTCCGGTCCCGTCTCCCCGAACCCCGCGGAGATGATGACGAGGCTGCGAACGCCCGCCGCGATCGCATCCTTCACGGCGGATATCACCTGTTCGGCTGGTATGGCGATACACGCGAGGTCGAGCGGCTGAGGCACGTCGCGCAGAGACCCATAGCTCATGAGCCCCATGACGGTGCCGGCTCGAGGATTCACCGGGTAGATGGAGCCGGGGAAGCCACCCTCTATGATGTTCCGCAACACCTTATGCCCATACTTGGCGGCGTCGTCTGAGGCCCCTACCACGGCGACGGAGCGAGGGCGAAACAACGGTTGAAGGTTGCTCAGACTACGGGATGTTTCTTCCGGTTCTCCGCGCGTACCCTCGATGTCCACCAACGCTGCGTCCTCCTTACTCCGGAAACGTCCCGGTGCGGCGGCGGAAATCGGCGTACTGGCATAACGATGCCATGGCCTGGGAGATCTCCTCGGGTGTTCCGTAGACGGGGAGATGGGTCAGGCTCTGAACCAGTTCCGCGCCCCGGCGGCTGGCATAGTAACAGAGCAGGAGTGGCTTGCCGCTCTCCTGCTGAATCTGCTCGAGCGCCCGCAGCGTCGTGTCGGCGGGGGGCAGCGGCCACGACCACAGACCCATGACGAGTGCATCGATGTGAGGCTCCTGGAGCGCCAGCTCCACGCATTTCAGCAGGTACTGCGGCCGGACTTCCGCGGTGATGTCGATGGGGTTCTTCACTATCGCGAACGGAGGCACCTTCACCTCGTTGCGCATGCGCGCCTGTGTTTCCTGGCTCAGTTCGGGGACGCTCATGCCCAGTTCCGCCAGGTAGTCTGACGCCGCCACGGCGAAGCCACCGCTCAGTCCCGCGATGGCGATGTTCCGGCCCCTCGGGAGCGGTTGGGTCCGGAATGCGGTGGCCACGTTCAGCAGGTCCTGTGTCCGAGTCACCTCGATCACTCCGCACTGCTTGAACGCGGCGCTGTAGATGTCGTGAGAACCGGCCAGGGCGCCCGTGTGCGATGCGGCGGCCTTCGTGCCGGCATCGGTACGGCCGAATTTCATTACGACGACAGGTTTCTTCTTCGACACTTCCTTCGCCACGGTGACGAAGCGAGGGGCGTCCTTGAGGCTCTCGATGTAGCCGATGATGACATGCGTGGCCGGGTCGTCTCCAAGGTACTCAAGGAAGTCGGAGAACCGGGTCACGGCCTCATTGCCGCTGCTCACGAACTTGCTGAAGCCAACCCCGGTGACCAGTCCCTGATTGAGGGTGCTGATGCCGTAGGTGCCGCTCTGTGAGATGAACGAGACGTCTCCTGGTTCTCCCTGCAGCCGGTCCATGGTCATGGTTCCGATCAGGTGTGTGCTGAAATTGACCACCCCCATGCAGTTGGGGCCTACGGTCGGAATCCCTGCCTCTCTGCACAGCCTGCCGATCTCGGCCTCGGCGGCCAGTCCCTCCTGGCCCAGTTCGCCGAATCCCGCGGTGATGATGACGATTCCCTTGACGCCGGCAGCGATGCAGTCCTTCACCGCTCCAAGGACCGCCTTTGAGGGGATGACCACGAAGGCAAGATCGAGCGGTTCTGGCACGTCGCGTACCGACGGGTACGCCTTGCGTCCAAGCACCTCGCTCACGTTGGGGTTCACCCCGTAGATCGCTCCCTTGAAACCCGCCTCCACGATGCTCTGCATCACCCGGTTTCCGTACTTCCCCGGGTCGTCCGACGCGCCGATAATCGCCACGGAATGCGGCTCGAACAGGGCTGACAGGTCTTTCATAATGCCGATACCTCTCATCAATGTGCGGCGTCAGGAGGCGTCGCGAGGATACTGCCGCCTGGAGACAGCAGCGTGACGGCGGCGCGGGTTATGCTACTACAGCCTGCGGCAGGCGCCAAAAGGAAGTCGCACGCGACTATTCCGCGGGGTTCGCAATGAGTCCGTTGTCGATTGACAACGACACGCTGTTCGGCGCGAACGCGGGTCGAAGACCCGGGTTCGCACGATTCAACGCCGTTCCGGCTTCTCCTTCGCGTGCTCTTCCGCGCTAACGTGGTCGTTCATTCGCGCGCGGCGCCGGTCGATCTCGGTCCCGATGATAAGGCCCACCACAAGGCCGACGCCCGTGACAGCGATGAAGACCGGGTTGCCCGTGGAGGCGAACAGTATGGTGCCCAGCCCTCCTCCGATAGCCATTCCCAGGAGCATTCCCAACTCTGCTCCGGAGTACTTTCTCTGAGCCATGGCATGCCTCCGCAGTGCAAGTTGCCACAGTCTAGCAGCTTTGTCGCGTTCGTTTCTCGGAAGGAGACGTTTGGCGATGGGTTCTGTGGCTCTCTTTGGCGCTCCAAGCAGTCCTCTGCTCCCCGGTGTTAGAATGCCGCTTCGGACACATGCGCGCTGCTGCGGAGTGAACCATGCCTCACGGTACCGCCGACAAGGATCTGTCTGTGCTGGTCTTCAATACCGGCAGCTCCTCGCTCACTTTCAAGTTGTACCGGCACTCGGAGGTGCTGCTCCTAGGGAAGTGTCACCGGGTTGGCGTACACGGCACGCAAGCGCAATTCGTGGAGGTCTCTCGCGGCGAAGAACGGCTGCGACGCGAGATGGCGCTGCCCGATCACCTCGCTGCTGCCCGTTACGTTCTGGATCACGTGGGGCGAACGGGCCTTCCGATCGATGCCGTGGGACACCGCTTCGCCGATGGCGGCGGATACTTTTCTCGTGGAGTGGTCGTCACCCCGGAATCGAGACCACTGCTGGAGAGATGCGCGCCTCTTGCGCCGCTGCACAACACGGCAGCGCTGGCCATGATGGATCTCGTCCACGAGCGATACCCGGCCGCACGTCAGTACGTGGTGTTCGACTCCACGTTTCACTCCGGGCTTCCCGATGTGGCCCGCTTCTACGCACTGCCGTATGAGACGGCGTTGAACTATCGAAAGCATGGCTTCCACGGACTGTCATACGCGGATGTGGTCGAGAAGACGTCCTGGTATCTCGGGGAACAACATTTTCGCGCCGTCGCCCTGCATCTCGGCACAGGTGGCTCCAGCGCGTGCGCGATTGTAGATGGGTGCTCCGTCGACACGTCGATGGGCTACTCTCCGCTCCAGGGATTGGTCATGAACACACGGTGCGGCGACCTCGATCCGGGGATCGTCGTGGAACTGGTTCGGAATGGCGCCACCGCCGACGATCTGACGCGGATACTGCACCGTGAAAGTGGCCTGTATGGCCTCAGCGGCCGCCTCACCAGCGATATCCGGGACCTCGCCGCGGTCAGGGGCGGGAACCCGGAGGCGAAACGCGCCTTCGATCTCTATGTCTACCGCGTGAAGCAGTACATCGGCTCCTATGCGGCGGTGATGAACGGTCTGGATGTGCTCATCTTCACCGATGACGTGGGTCTTCGTGTTCCCGAGGTGCGTGCGGCCGTGTGCGACAATATGGATGCACTCGGCATCAGCCTCGACCTCGAACGCAACGCAGCGGCCGCCCCCACTCGCATCGAGCCTCTGCATTTGGCGGGCTCACCGGTACGCATTCTCGCCGTTCCCAACGATGAAGAGCGCGCCATCTACGCGGAAGGCGTGCTCTTGCTCGCGTAGCGTTCGCCCTGTCGGCTGCCCGCATTTGTTGCTGGCCGCGGTCGACATCGCCGCCTCCAGCGCGCGAGGAGTCCGCGGCACGCCCATGCAGGATGAGCGGCGTTTGTTAGAATCGTTGACTCATCGCCGCCGATGGGCTTAGTATTGGCCGGGACACCGTACGGCTACGCCGGCTGTGCCCGTCAGGAGTGTGATGGAGAACCTGCAATTCGACAGACCCCTCGTCTTCTTCGATCTGGAGACCACTGGAATCAGCGCGCCGCACGACCGCATTGTCGAGCTGACCGCAATCAAGTTGCATCCGAACGGCAAACGTGAAGTGTGGACGCGGCGGATGAACCCGGGCATGCCGATCCCGAAGAGCGCGACCGAGGTTCATGGGATACGCGACGAGGACGTTGCCGGCGAACCCGGTTTCTCCTTCTATGCCGAGGAGTTGCGGCGATTCATTGCCGATGCCGACCTCGGCGGATTTGGCATCAGCCGCCTCGATATCCCCCTGCTGGAGGCCGAATTTCGCCGCGCCAGGGTCGAGTTCTCGCGCCGCGGCCGCCGCATTGTGGATGCGCAGATACTGTTCCACATGCTGGAGCCGCGGGACCTTGCCGCGGCCTACAAGAAGTACCACGGGGCCGATCTCAACAACGCGCATACGTCCGAGGGCGACGTTGACGCCTCTATGGCGGTCGTCGAAGGCATACTCCGCATGCATCCGGAGCTGCCCCGAAACGTTGAAGGGCTCAACGCGCTCTGCAATCGTGAACAGGAGAGCTGGATAGACTCACAGGGCAAGTTCATGCGCTCCTCAGAAGGGGCGGTAGTCGGCTTCGGCAAGTACAAGGGAGTCCCCATACGCACGGTTGCGCAACAGGATCCGGGCTACTTCGATTGGATGTTGAAGAGCGATTTCGCCGAGGATACGAAGGCCGTCGCCGCGCAGGCGCTCAGGGGCGACTTCCCGGATTCGCCTGACGTCTAGTTAGACTCCCGCTAGTGCCGGCGTGCATCGCAGACCGCCCGGTAGCGGCAGGACCGGCATCGGCTGGTGTGCTCTGTGGCTTGGGCTTCCCGTTCCCAGGTCCAGAAGCCGAGCGCCCAGTTCAGCTGTTGCAGGGCGCTGTCGCGGTCGAACGGAAACTCCTCCGTGATACACGTGCCCCGGTCACAGACGAAGCTGTGCGCTTGTGCCGCGGTACCCGGGCACCCTCCTGCCTTCAGCAGGTCGCAGTCATGGCACTCTCGCTTGAACACGCTGATGCGGTAGCGGCACTGTTCGCTGTTGAAGCCCATCTCGCCCAGCCCGAGGCAGTAGAGCCCCGCCTGCACGTGGTAGGGAGTGTGGATCGTCAGACTTGCGCTGAACTTGCGTTCGGCCACCAGTTCGACATTGCCTCCGCGGAACCATGCCTCATCCACGAATCCCAGCACGGTGACTCCGTCATGGCGCCATCCGAGGCGGAACTCGTAGATGCACAGCGCCTCCTCCCGCGCCGCAACGGCCTCGACCACGGCCTGGTCGGCCGGCATGGCGATGCCCAGGGAAGCCACCGCATCGTGGCCGGCGATGCCTGAGAGCATTGCCAGCGTGGGGCCGCGCGGCTGTTCGATGGAATACTGGACCGCTTTCTCGCAGTAGAACTGTTGCGCGATGGTGCTGACGGGAACGGTGCGGCGGCCGTAGCGGAGGAGAGGCTCAGCCTCACGCGAGGCGCGATACACCTCGCGGTATCGTTCCAGTATCTCCCGGGCGAGTTCGTCCCGGCCGGTGGATGCGTCTCCGTCCGTCACAGCGGCAAGTGTAGCGTACTCCGGCGGACATCCGCGCAATGACGGCCGCCGTTATCAGGCCCGGGACCCGAGCCAGTACCAGGTCATGTACTCCGGAGACACGATTACCCGCTGGTCGGCCGGAATGCGTATGTTGCTTCCCCTGAAACTGGAGAATTCAACTGAGCCAGTCTCATATACCCAGAAACCGGAATCCTCAGAGGCTTCCGAGTCATACAGACCATCGCCATCGTTGATCTGCTCCACGCGGAAACTGTCTGCTGGTTCGATGCCGCCCATATCTGAGTACCACGTGACCTTCAACTGGTCGAGTTTGCCCTGGTCCGCGAGGCTCAGCAGGACATCGAGCGCAGTGACGGTTCCGGGCCGCAGCAGATCGTCACGGAAGTCGTGAGCGCTCACGGGGACGTTGGTATGCACCGCGGTGCCGATGCGCACCTCGGGGATTATCACTCTGCCGAGGTTCACTGACTTGCGCAGCAGCTCCTCCGCGAAGCTACTGTAGATGCGCCCCATGTACTCCTCGGGCTGTGGGTGCAGCGTGATGATCATGCCGTCTCTGTATGGCGCCATGTCCATTCGAAAGACGTTGATCTCGGTCCACCCACCGGGGCAGCGCGTTCTGTACCACCAGTTCATACGGCCATCGAGTTCATCGATGACGTGCGTGTCCAGCCGGGCGTTGTAGTGGTATTTGAGGGGGAACCATCCCTTGTTGCCCAGGTGGGCGACCACGTCAAATACAGAGAACTGCCCCTCGGCGAAGATATCGGGTCGCGTTGTCTCAATTTCCGCCGGGCTGAATGCGAAATCACCCAGCCCCTCGATCTGGACTATACCGTCCAACGATGGCTTCCTGCCTACGGGATGGTCAGCCGGAAGCTTCCACCCTCCCGCCTGGGTGAGGTAGAAGGCTTGTGGTGGCGTGGGTTCAGCCTCTGGCTCGGGCAACAGCGGTGCGACGGGCAGCGTCGGGGTTGTCGTCGGTGTGCAGGCGGCCAGGATGAGCAGTGCGGCGAGACAGGGTGTCAGCCCAAGAACGAACCTGCGGGCGGTCGCGTGAACTCTCATGACAACCTCCTGCACCGGGGTAGCGCCAGTATGACAGAACGCAACTACTTCGGCCAGTGCAACCGTTCCAGCACCCGTGTCACGTAGCCGAACAACGGCATCTGCTGGTGGCCATCCCACCATCGGGCGTCAGCCAGCTCTCCGGGGTCGATCCGAAGTGTGCCCTCTGCCTGGACGTCGAACACCAGATAGGTGTTGTAGGTGTCGGACGTGCGGCACACCGGCAGTGGCGTGAGCGAGATTGTCCTCAATCCCGTCTCCTCCTCAAGTTCGCGCACAACCGCTTCCTCGGCGGTCTCGCCAGCCTGCAGCCCGCCTCCCGGCAGAGAGAACTGCCTGAAGCCACGATCACGCACCAACAGGAGCAGTCCATCTCGGCGTACGACGGCCGTAGCGCGGTCCCTCATGCCGTAGCAGTAGTCATACATCGCATCCATGGTTGTTGCTGGCGTCGTGGCGGGGCGATGCCCGGGCAGTCTCACGATTATAGCGCCCTTCGTGATTACCTGCGAATCTGGAGCAATCACCGCCGCGTGCCATGAAAGCTGAACGCGTGTGACGAGTCGCCGGGCGAACGGCCCCGCTCCCGGGGATGACCAGGGTGGTGAGGGACCGCAGTGCCATCACGGTGGTGTGCAGGAGCACTGGTATCTTCCTCCAGTGCATGGCTGACAACGTTGTCTTGTAACTCTCGGCACGCAAGATTGTTCGTACCGGAGGTGTCGGCCCCATTGAGTCGGCAGGGCATCGGGGACTCATCTTCGGCTTCAGGCAATCCCGCTCTGGTAGAATAGGCTTGCTCACAGACAACCCGCCATGCAATCTCAGCCGTCCCGGATTGCAGCGTGGCGGCAGGAATCAGCGGGACGTGGAGGAGTGTAACGACAATGCCCAAGTTCAGCGCCAATCTCTCGATGCTCTTCAAGGAAGTGGATTTCCTCGACCGTTTTGAACTGGCCGCCCGGGCGGGCTTCAAAGCAGTGGAATTCATGTTTCCCTACGAATGGGACAAGAACGAGTTGAAGCGGCGTCTCACGGAGCACAACCTTGAATTGGTGCTCCACAACCTGCCTCCCGGCGACTGGAGCGCGGGAGAACGCGGTCTCGCATGCCTTCCCGGCAGGGTGAACGAGTTCCGGGATGGCATCGGTCGTGCGATAGAATACGCCACGGCCCTGGGCTGTCCCCGCTTGAACTGCCTTGCCGGCATCCCTCCGGCCACATTGAGCGATGAGGAGAGACGCCGGACGCTCGTTTCCAACGTGCGCTACGCTGCTGAGGAAACGCGCAAGGCGGGCCTGGTGCTCATGGTGGAGGCACTCAACTCCTTCGATATGCCGGGCTTCTGCCTGAATACCACTCGAGATGCCCTCGATCTCATCGAGCAGGTCGGCCATCCGAACCTGTTCATTCAGTACGACGTGTACCACATGCAGATGATGGAGGGGAAGCTCATCAAGACGATGAGGGAGAACCTCTCTGCCATCGCTCACATTCAGATTGCAGACGTGCCCGGACGGCACGAGCCTGGAACGGGTGAGATCAACTTCGACAATCTGTTTCGATCCCTTGATGATATGGGATACAGGGGATGGATAGGGTGCGAGTACATCCCCGCTGGACAGACCGAAGCCGGTCTCGGCTGGATCAGAAAGTATCTCTAGACTCAAACGCGTAAGGAGGTGCGTGGTGACTGCACTGGGATTCATTGGACTGGGAATAATGGGGAAGCCCATGGCGGGACACTTGCTGGCCGCGGGTCACCGGGTGAGCGTGTTCGACCGCAGCGAGGATTCGGTCAGGGAACTGGTCGCCAAAGGCGGCGTGGCATGCGCCAGCAGCAAGGCGGTTGCATCCGTTTCCGAAATCATCTTCGTCATGGTGCCGGACACTCCCGATGTGGAGGACGTACTGTTCGGCAAGGATGGCGTGGCCGCAGGCGTGAAGCCCGGCTCCATCGTTGTCGACATGAGTTCCATCTCGCCCATCGCAACGAAGGACTTCGCCCGGCGGCTGGAAGAGATGCGCGTTGACATGCTCGATGCTCCTGTCTCGGGCGGACAGGTCGGTGCGGAGAAGGCCATACTGTCGATCATGGTCGGCGGCAAGCAGGAGGTCTTTGAACGCATCAAACCCTATTTCGAGCTGATGGGTAAGAACATCGTGCTCATTGGCGACCACGGCGCGGGTCAGACCTGCAAGGTTGCGAACCAGATCGCGGTTGCGGTCACCATCGCCGCCACTGCTGAGGCGCTCGCCTTCGCTGCGAAGGCAGGCGCTGATCCTGCGAAAGTACGGGAAGCGTTGATGGGGGGACTGGCCAGCAGCCGTATCATGGAACTCCACGGCGAACGCATGATTAAGCGAACGTTCCAGCCGGGCTTCCGCATCAGGCTGCACCAGAAAGACCTCAATCTCGCACTGCAATCAGCGCGGAGCCTGCACATGAGCATCCCGGCTACGGCTCTGGCTCAGGAGATGTTCAACGCGGTTGCGGCTCGTGATGGTCTGGATCTCGACCATTCGGCTATGGTACTTGCGTTGGAGGAACTGGCCAACCACAAGGTCGCCTGAGGCGAGGGTGGTTCTTCGTCGCCTTGTCGAACGTGGACTAGGTGCTGCGGGCGCGTTCCGAGCGCGCCCGCAGCCTGTTTATCAGGTCGCAACCGAGGTACCCCGGCTTCGATGCCATCACCATCTTGTCCGGGTCTCCTTCAGACGCCCTCTGGCATCGCCAGCACTCGTTTCGGACGGTGGTTGACACGACCGCCCAACTCTGCTCGCGGACCTTGGAGCACAGTGCAACCGCCTCCTCCCGTGTCAGTCCTCGCATGGGCACCCCCTTCACGGTCCTGACCTCAGGCTACCCGGCATTCATGGGGGTGTCAAATTCGCGTTGCCCAGGCGGCTGCTCACTGTGCGGATGGCGCCTCCGGTGGCCTGTTGTGCATACGGTGCTCCGAACGCATCCTCGACGTCCGCATTGCGGCCGCACGGGTGGGATCATCCTCGCGGCCCGCGCGGAAGAACGCGGCGTGGACCACCTGACCGTCGTGCACGAGCACCGAGCCCACGATGTCCTTTCCGTCATAGCGGTAGTCGGTTCCCAGTCCCACCGCCGGAAACGGCTGTTCTGCGGCCGCCATGGCGGCCGCAAGGAAGTCATGGGCCTCCTTCAGTGGGTCGGCCGTGGTTGTGGGTTCAACAGCGCACCGAGCGTCCATCAGGTAGCTCCTGACGAGCCTTCGATGCAGATGGGCGTACGCTTCGGGACGCGACACCATGTCGAAACCCAGGACGCCGCCGTTCGCTGCAACCAGTAACCCGGACTGTCCGTCTTTCACCGGGATGGCCTGCAGCGTGCTATCCAGTTCCGGTAGGCTCTTCTTCACCACGTCGCGCATGGCGCGGGTGGGCGATTCAACGCCGCTCTCCTTCGCCAGGCGCTCGACTCCATCCCATACCTCTCCCTGGTTGGCGCGGAATCCACGGTTCTCCGCCAGCGCCCGGTTCACGGCCCGCTTCGCGTTCTCACGTATTCGGGGTGTGGCGAAGGACTCCGACGTCGTGAACACAGTCGATTCGTATGACCACCGTCCCTGCTCCGTGCAGCTGACCGGGATGACGGTCTCGCTGTCCGCCCCGAGCAGGACCGTTGTATTGAGAATGCGGTTCTGCTTGGCACCCGCCAGTTCCTCTCCCTCGAGGGCGAGCACAATGCTCCGCCCCTGGTTCGTAACGATCAGATTGCCCACACTGCCTGATTCATCCACCTCGCGTACCGCGACTACGCCTGTCGCCATCGCGACCTGCAGCGGGACGTACTTCAGTGTGCGTGCAACCACGGACGAGAGCGGTATCAGCGTGAGACCATCCGTTTCGAATACGTGCCCGAATGAGATGCCTCTCAGGAACTCCTCTACGATAGTATCCACATCGTCCTCCCTTTTTGGTTGATACACCAAGCATGCCCGCCCCCGGTGACAACTGTGTGTCACAGTCCTCCGTGCCGGGCGAAGAGATCAGACGGTTCCGTCCCATCAGCGTTGCGAGGCGCTGGCTGCGAGCCACCGGTTGACGCTTGACACCACTAATTACGTGTCTATACATTCGCGGCTGGATTCCGGAGAGCATTCATTGCTGCCTCTGGACGGAACAGGAGGTCCGCCTTCGTGGCACATCGATTCACGGTGTCGGTTGACTGGAATGACTACGGCTGGCCGGTAGGTACGGTCTCTTCCCTGGGCAACTGCGCGGCAACCGGCCGCGATATGGAGGAGATGCTGGACAAGCTTGAAGAAGAGGTGCGGTCTGTACTTGTCTCTCGCGGGGAGCCTGAGGACGCGGAGATAGAGTTCGTCGGCCTCGATGTCTTCAACGCCTGAGGAGGCGTGTGGTCAAGGCAGTCCGTGAGGGTGCGGCGCGGGACGCGCCGCACCTCGGCACTGCTACGGGATGTCCTGCAGTATCAGGTCCTCAAGCGAACGCTTCGGCACGTGATGCACACCATCGGCGTCGTTCCAGTACGCCGTGTTCCCATCGGGGCCGACCGGGTCCAGGACGATTGTCTCGTTCGGCCTGCCCAGGGCTATCGCCAGTAGCGGCACATAACGCTCGCTGAGATTCAGCGTGGCGTGCATCTTCTTCTGGCTGAACGCGCCGACAAGGCAACCTCCAAGGCCGCGCTCCGTTGCCCCGAGCAGGATCGAGGTGCCGGCGACCACGTGATCGAAGTTGAAGATCTTTCCGAGTTCCTTGTCCGCCACCACCACGATATAGGCGGCGGGCCGTTCTCCTTCAGCTGGTCCCTTCCATTCGGGCATGCGTGACGCCCAAACGAGGTGATCGAATATCTTCGCGTTCATCTCCGGGTTATTGCAGAGAATGAACTTCACCGCCTGCTGGTTCCACGGCGACTGCGAGATGCGGGCGAGGTCAACGAGTTCCCTCAGAGTGTTCATATCCACCGGCACATCCTGGTGAAACCGGCGGTAGCTGCGGTTCTTCAGCAGCAATTCGCGTACGTCCATTCAGACCCTCCTATCGTTCCGCTGATGCTATCAGAGCGCTGGACGGAGCGCAAAGCTGCACTGCCGTAACGAAGCTCCGGGGAGGCAAGTTCGGGTTCCCTGGACTGCGCCGGAGTGCCGGGACGAATGCCTCGCAGTGCAAGGGCACTGCCCGCCTCACTCGCTGGCGCGCTGCAGGTGTGAAGGAGCGGCGCTCGCCCATGGGACTTCGTGTTTCACCTCTTGCAGCGCACGAAGCCACAGCTTTGTCATGACGGTGCGCAGTTGCTCGCGCTCCTCATCTGAGAGGACCGACATCACACTGTGAAACGTCTCCCGCGCGAGTGATTCCTGGTACGCGATCCGCCCCTTTTCCGTCATGGCTACACGCACCGTGTTTCTCTTGTGCAGGTCGCGGTACCGGCGGATCAGGCCGTCCTTCTCCATCCGGTCCAGCAGCGCGGATATGGTGTGGGGCTCCCTCAGAAGCCACTGGGAGATCTCGGTGGGCGTTGCGTTGTTGTCTCGAATCTGCAGCACCAGGAGGACTGCTGCGCGCATCATGCTCAGACCATGGATAGATAGCTCCCTGGTTCGTGCCAGAGAGAAGGCATGCCCGGTCTGATTGATGAGGGCGATGAGGTTGTAGTCGTCATCGCTGTTGATAGGGTCAAGCCGGTAATCGTAGAAGTGGCTGGAGTCCTCGCTCATGTAACATCCTCCAGATTGGTGGGCTGCCGTAGGCGGCTCGCTCATTGTAGCACCTGTAGGAAGCCGTCACGTGACCTCAAAGCCGCTCTCAAGCACGCCGACCGTTTGGCATCCTATGCGACATTATACCTCTTGCGGGGTACTCAGCGGTTGCCTGCGGCGAGGATTTCGGCCTCTGTGGAGACTGCGGAGCGTTGATCCTCCGCTTCGTGCAACGTTCATCAGGCTTTGCGATGCGGATTTGACAAGCATCCACGCAATCATCCATACTACGTCTGTCGTATAC
>JAXGQG010000012.1:0-63564 GCA_040766535.1 Dehalococcoidia bacterium
CCAATGCGTGCGGTCTTGACGGCATCGAGTTCGTCATCCGATGGAGTCACCAGATTCCGCTCGACATGATGTTCATGGCCCCCCCGTGCGTGCCCGCCTCGCCGCTGGAGACCTCCGGGGCCAGCCTCGGACCGGACGAGATCCGGTTGCTGCTGCGCCGACCAGAGGTGATCGGGCTGGGCGAGGTGATGAACTACCCCGGAGTGCTCGGGGCCCTGCCGGAGGTACTGGAGAAAATCGAGGCGGCAGGAGACAAGCCGATCGACGGACATGCCCCCGGACTGAAAGGCAGGGATCTCAACGCGTACGCGGCAGCAGGCATAATGTCCGACCATGAATGCACCACTCTCGCAGAGGCTGAGGAGAGGCTCGCCAGGGGGATGTTCCTCATGGTGCGCGAGGGCTCCTCGGAGAAGAACCTCGAAGCGCTGCTCCCCGCCGTCACGGACGATACGTGGCGACGCTGCATGTTCGTCGTGGATGACAGGACGGCGGCAGACCTCTCGAGCGAGGGCGATATCGACCACGTCATCCGCAGGGCGATCGCCCTCGGCATGGACCCCCTGAGAGCCATCCGGCTCGCCACGTGCAACCCTGCGGGTTACTTCCGGCTGTACGATAGAGGAAGCGTTACCCCGGGCAAAGTGGCTCACCTCATCACCGTACGCGACCTGCATACCTTCATGGTCGACCGCGTCTACCAACGGGGCGTGCTGGTCGCCAGGAACGGCGAGCCAATGTTCTCCGCGTCCCCTGACGCGACCGAGCTGACCGATACGGTGCGGATGGCGCCGCTGTCCGTCAGGTCGCTGCGCATACCGGCCACATCCGGCGGCTTCCCCGTCATCGAAATCGTGCCAGAGCAGATAGTGACGCGGAAACGGATCATGAAACCGGCTGTTCACGCCGGCGCGTTCGTGTCCGACGCAGCGCGCGACATACTCAAGCTGGTGGTAGTGGAACGCCACAAGGGGACCGGCAACACAGGCAGAGGCTTCGTCACCGGGTTCGGCCTGAAACGAGGGGCTCTGGCGAGCACCGTTGGCCACGACTCACACAACGTCATCTGCGTTGGAGTAACGGATGACGATATGATCGGCGCCATGCAAACGCTGCAAGCCAATCAGGGAGGCCTCGTGGTCTTCGCCGATGGGGAACCAAAGGCCACGCTACCTCTGCCGATCGGCGGACTGCTATCGTCCGCGTCGCTGACGGAGGTCATTCGCGCTCAGACGCGGGTCGAAGACGCGGCGCGCCAACTCGGTGTCACACTCCGTTCACCGTTCTCGGTGCTCTCCTTCCTGGCGCTGCCGGTCATACCGGAACTGCGCGTCACCGACCTCGGAGTGGTGGACGTCAACGAGTTCCGTGTCATCGCCTGACGGGCGGGCGATCACGCCAGCAGAGCGCGCGATATCACCAGACGCTGCACCTCGCTGGTACCCTCATAGATCTCCAGTATCTTGGCATCCCTGTAGTACCGCTCGATGGGCAGGTCTTTCATATAACCGTATCCACCGTGAATCTGGAGCGACTTCCGCACAACGTCCATCGCCGTGTTCGCTGCGAACAGCTTCGCCTGGGCGACTTCCTTGGTGAACCGTTCGCCGGAGTCGGCAAGTTTCGCCGCCCTGTAGGCCATTAACCAGGCTGCATCGACTTCATTCGCCATGTCGACCAGCATCCACTGGATGCCCTGGAATTCGCTGATGAGTTGACCGAACTGCTTCCGCTGCTTGGAGTACGCGATGGCCGCATCCAGGGCGGCGGTGGCGACGCCCACACCCTGCCCAGCGACATCGAGACGGCCCTCGTCCAGTATCGTGAGCGCTATACGCATCCCCTTGCCGGTCTCGCCGATCTGGTTGGCAACGGGCACACGCACATCGTCGAACATCAGTTCGGCAGCGCTCTCCGCACGGATGCCAAGCTTGTCCTCCACCTTGCCAATAGAGAACCCCGGCATGCCCTTCTCCACCACGAAGGCAGTGATGCCCTTGGCGCCCAGCGACTTATCCACCGTGGCAAAGAGAAGAATGATGTCCGCCTTATCGCCATTCGAGATGAAGCACTTCGCCCCATTGATGACCCAGTAGTCGCCATCACGGCGTGCCGTGGTGCTCATTCTGGAGATATCGCTGCTCGCCTCTCGCTCCGTCAAACCGTAGGCACACAACTTCTCTCCCCTGGCCGCAGGGACTACATACCGCTGCCGCTGCTCCTCGTTGCCGAAATGGTACAGCCCGCTCAACGCCAGGCCCATGTGCGTGCCCATGATGGAGGCCACCGATATGCTCGCCCGGGCGAGCTCCACCGACATCAAAAAGGCATCCATGAGCGAGCCACCCTGCCCACCGTATTCGGGGGGAATCGTGAGTCCGGTGAGTCCAACGGCCGCCATCTTCCGGAATGCTTCAATAGCGAGTTCATTCCTCCGGTCCCATTCACTGGCACAGGGCATGATCTCTGCATCTACGAAGTCGCGCATCTGCTGCCGGAACATGCGTTCCTGTTCACTCAACAGTATGTCCATACACGTAACCCTCCTCCCTCACGCTATGCAGCCGTCCGGACGATTCGACCGGCTCTTTCGTGAGTATAGCGCCGCGTTCTACGGATTGACAGACCCCAACACCACGTCTACAGTAGACACTCGTCATGGCTACAGCGTCGCGGGGGCAACGCTTCTGTGTGATTGCAGATGACCTGACCGGGGCCATGGATACTGGCGTCGGACTGGCTCAGGCGGGCTTGTCGCCGGTGATCACGTTCACGTCCGGCATGCAGCCGGCATCCGACGCCGTTGTGGTGACAACGGACAGCCGCGCGGAATCCGCGACGGAGGCTTACCGGCGGGTGAAGGCAGCGGGGGAGCTGTTCCGGGACTACTTCATCTATAAGAAGGTGGATTCAACGCTGCGCGGGAATGTGGCTGCCGAATTGCAGGCGTTGCTGGACGTAACGAGTGCCGCGCATGCGGTGGTGTGTCCGGCATTTCCCGCGATACAGCGCACAGTCGTCGATGGCAATCTGCTGGTTGACGGCATCCCGGTACATCAGACCAACTTCGCGAGGGATCCGGTGAGCCCGGTGACCCGTTCTGACATCGTTGAACTGCTCCGAGCGGGCTCCGGCATCACAGCGGTGAACCTGACGCTGGATGATGTGGAACGCGGACCAGTGTATCTTCGCAGCCGTATCGAGGAGCAGAACTGCAGAGCGGTGGTGGTGGATGCCACAGAGGAGGGACACCTGCGCTGCATCGCGGAGGCAATCGCCCTCAGTACCGAGAGGCTATTGCCGTGCGGTTCAGGGGGATTGGGGGCGCATATACCGGCGGCGTTCGGCTACGCAGTGTCTGAGCGTGCGTTGCCCCCTCCACCAGAGGGCCCCGTGCTTCTCGCCGTGGGGAGCCGGAACGATGTGAGCGTCAGGCAACTGCAGCGCGTGCTGGATGCGGTCAATCCGCCTCTCGTGCGTGTTGAACCGCGGGAATTCAGGAGCCGCGCCGGCCGCACTGCCAGAGCGAATCAGCTGGCTGCGGACATCGTACGGCTGCTGGAGAACAGCCATGTGGTCGTGCTGAGTTCGAGTCTGAGCGACTACGCGCCACAGCTGCGGCACACAATGGCGCCGGTGCTCGGGACCATCGTCTCCCGCGTCCTGAGCACGACTGCCCTCGCCGGGTTGTTTCTCTCTGGCGGCGACGTAGCCAGGTCGGTGTGTGGCGAAGACGGAATTCAGGCGCTGAGAATCCTGGGAGACCTGCAACCGGGTGTCATCGTCGGGGAAGTGGTTGGAGCACGCTATGAGGGGCTTCGCGTCATCACCAAGGCAGGCGGGTTCGGGAATGAGGACGCCATGACGCAAGCGATTCGACACTTCGAACAAGGAGCATGACCATGAACGCATACAAACCCCTGCTCGCGATCACGATGGGCGACCCGGCCGGAGCGGGCCCGGAGATCGTCGTCAAGTCACTCGACACTCCGGAGGTACGCGAGGTCTGCCGCGGTCTGGTGATCGGAGATGCCGGTGTCATGCGCGCTGCAGCCGAGATCGTCGGCATACCGATGGAAGTGCACGCGGTATCGTCAGCCGATGAGATGCGTTCCGGCGACCGAGTCATGAACGTGCTGGACCTCAAGGATGTCGACCTATCCACGCTCGTACGAGGTCGAGTCAGTGCCGCCGCGGGCAAGGCGGCCTACGAGGCTATCGAGAAGGGGACGATGCTGACACTGCAGCACGTCACCGAGGCCATCGTCACCTCTGCGTTGAACAAGGACGCTCTGAATCAGGCAGGGTATCACTTCCCCGGGCACACTCAGATACTGGCGCACCTCTGCGGCGTGCGCGACGCCGTGATGATGCTGACCGCCGATGCGTTGAGAATCGTGCATGTATCCACCCACGTGTCACTGAGGGACGCCTGCGACCTCGTTACGAAGGAACGAATCCTGCGGGTCATGCAGCTCGGTGTGGACGCAGCCAGGGCCATGGGCGTGGAGAATCCACGAGTGGTGGTCCCCGGGCTGAACCCACACTCCGGAGAAGGAGGGCTGTTCGGCACTGAGGAAGAGACGCAGGTGATCCCCGCTATCGAGGAAGCGAAAGCGATGGGCTTTGACGTGCGGGGACCACTCCCGCCGGATACCGCATTTCTCAGAGCTTACAGGGGTGAGTTTGACCTCGTCATCGCCATGTACCATGACCAGGGACATATCCCCATCAAGATGGTCGGCTTCGAAAAGGGCGTGAATGTCACACTGGGTCTACCCATCATTCGCACCTCGGTAGACCACGGGACGGTCTTCGGCAAGGCGGGGAAGGGCACCGCGGACCCAACGAGCATGATAGAGGCCATCACGCTGGCAGCGACGATGTGCCGAACCAGGCGGCAGGCAGGATAGCCTCAGGACCGCCGTGCGGCGTGGTGCTCAAGGAAGTCGGCCCGGCGTTTCAGGTGCATGAGCGCGCGGACGGCTCGCTCAGGGCTGGGGAAGGCGAGCGTCGTACCCATCCGCTCGACAGACCTGCGCACGTCTTCGAAGCGCATGCCGTACATGAAGTAGACTAACGGCTTGTCGGGGAAGTCGCGGGCGACGCCGCGGATCATCTCCTGATACTCCTCCCCCATCTGGGCATCGTACGCGCCGATGACCACCATGGCCGCATCCACATTCGGGTCCGCCAGCACAAGCCGCAACGCCGCCGTCTCCATCTCCTTGCGCGTATGACCCATAATGGACACACCCGGCCAGATGTCCACCGGGTTGCCCACGCCCAACCACTCGGGCTGGAGCGCCTTCAGCGCGGCGACAGTCGGCTCGGCGAACTGCACCAACTCCATTCCGTACCGCCCGCACGCGTCAGCAGCGATTATGCCGAAGCCACCGGTGTAGGTAGTGAGTCCGATACGATTGCCACGCGGAGGGCGGAGCGTGAGGAACGCCCGCGCCGCGTCGGCGAGTTCTTCGATGTCGTTGACACGAGAGGCGCCGGCCTGCCTCAACGCCAGGTCCCAGAGGAGGTCGCTCCCCGTCAGCGCTCCGGTGTGCGACTGCACGGCGCGGGCGGACTGCTCCGAGCGGCCGGTCTTCAACGCCACCACCGGCTTCTTCAAGGCAACACGACGTACGGCGGAGAGGAACCGGCGTGCGTCAGGCATGCCCTCAACATGCAGCACCACGACCCTCGTTTCCGCATCCTGTTCGAAGTACTCGAGACAGTCCACGGCGTCCACGTCGCAGGCATCGCCGATATCCACCACCTTGCCGACAAGCCTTATGTCATTCAAGCCGATGAAGGTGCCCCCGGTCTGCGAGATGGTCCCGATGCCGTTGACCTCCATCGGGATGGAGATGTAGGACGTGCTCATCTTGAGATGCGCGTTGCCGACACCGAACGTGTTGGGGCCGAGTATGCGTGCCTTCGCGTCCCGTGCCATCTCGACCAGTTGTTGCTGCAGCCTCGGCCCCGTATCGTCGTCAGCATCCGCGAACCCCTGCGTGATGATGATGACGGCCTTGATGCCCTTCTGCAGACAGTCGGCTACCGCTCGGACAACCATGTCTCGCGGCAGACTGATGAGCGCAACATCGGTCACCTCGGGGACATCAGCTACCGCAGCGTATGTCTTGACACCGAGTATCTCGGAGGCATTCGGGTTTACCGGGTAGATCCTCCCTGCATATCCATACTGGAGCAGGTTCTCGAGCAGGTTGAAGGCCTGGGGCCCCGTCCTACGAGAGATACCCACGGCGGTTATCGATTCCGGCTCCATGAAACGCCTCATCTCTTCAACAACGGTCATGGCCGACTACTCCTTGCACTGCTGGACGTCGGTACATGTTCTCTGAAGGAGGAACGCCTGTCAATGCAGCAACGCTCGCCGCGCCCGGGCATTTCCGGTCTGGTAGACTTGGGCCCGGTTCCCCAGTGCTCTGGTGTGGAGGTTTCAGGTGAGAAACGGTAGCAGCGCCGATCTTACGGGGGTGTTTCACCCCGGCTCCATCGCGGTTGTTGGCGCATCCTCCGACGAGAGGAAATCAGGGGCGAAGTGGGTGTTGGGACTGCGAGCGGCCGGATACGGAGGCGCCATATACCCCGTTGCCGCAAGTGGCGGCAGCCTCGCCGGTCTGGTGGTGTACCCCAGTCTTTCGGCCATACCGGGAGATGTCGAATACGTCGTGGCGTCAGTGCCCGTCCGTTCGGTATTGGAGCTTCTGGACGAGTGCATCGCGAAGCATGTCCGCTTCGTGCAGTTCTTCACCGCGGGATTTAGTGAGACCGTATCCGCGGAAGGAGTTGAACTGGAACGCCGCATGCTGCGGACCGCTCATCGCGGCGGCCTGCGCATCATCGGACCGAACTGCATCGGGAGCTTCTGCCCATCCGCGGGCATCCAACTCGGACCGACGCCGCTCGGCAAGATCGGGACGCCCGGGAATGTCAGTTTCATATCGCAGAGCGGGGGCATCGCCGCGAAGCTGCTCGAGTACGGAGTCGCCAGGCACATCAACTTCAGTAAGGGCATCAGCGTGGGAAACTGCATCGACCTCGACACCAGCGATTTCCTCGACTTCTTCGCGGAAGACGATGAGACAAAGGTCGTAGGCGCCTACCTCGAGGGCACGCGGGATGGCCGACGGCTCTTCGATTCACTGCGCCGCGTCACTTCGAAGAAACCGGTGGTGGTCTGGAAAGGAGGGAGAACCGAGGCGGGCGCCGCTGCGGCGCGATCACACACCGGTTCTCTTGCCAGCTCTGCCCCCGTGTGGTCCGCCATGCTCCACCAGTCCGGGGCGATTGAGGCGCGCAGCCTGGAAGAGCTGGCCGATTGTCTGCTGCTGATGCAGCAACTCGGCCCCGTTCGCGCGCGCAACGTTGGCGTCGTGGGGGGTCTCGCCGACGGCGGGGGCGGCATATCCGTTTCCGGAAGCGACGCGTGCAACGACAACGGCCTGAACGTTCCCGCGTTGCAGCAGTCAACCAGAGAGCACCTACGTGACCTCATCGGTGACATCGGCAGCATCCTCAGGAACCCTGTCGACATCAGCCCCGCCCAATTCAGAGGAGTGGAGACGATCTGCAGGAGCCTCAAGATAATCGCGTCCGACCCCTCCATTGATGTGATCATGCTGCAAGAGGATGTGGACATCATGCACTCTTACCTCGGCGTGGCGGAGACCCGGCAAGTGAACCAGCGCATCGTTCGCCTGCCGGAGGAATGCGGCAAGCCGATCATCATCGTCCTTCCGGTCGGTTCCGTTGAGGCCGACCGGGTGGCCGCGGAGAACCTGTTCCTGACCGCAGGGATACCGGTGTTTCCCACCATGGCACGAGCCGCCAGAGCCCTCGCACTGATAAGCCAGCGTCCCGGTCAGACGGGACCGGTTCTCCTTTACAAGTGACAGCGCAGCGGACTATAATCGACTCCTATGCCCCTGTCTGAATGCACCCGGGCGTGTGCCTCGCTGGCTCGAATTCTCACCATCATCGATAGCACCTCCAACCAGTGCTACGTGGTAGGCGGGTTCGTCCGTGACAGCGTATTGGGACGCGAGCCGCAGGACATCGACATCGTCGTTCCGGGAGACGCCTTCGCGCTGGCGGAACGGATCGCCCAGGAACTGGGTGCTTCCTTCGTACCGCTCGACCAGCAACGCGGTATCGCACGCGTGGTGTACTCACCTCAGCAGCGGGCCCAGGCCGGCATGGATGGCGAGGCTGCACAGGCTCTCGTCATCGACCTGTCGCGCCGCGAGGGTTCAGTCGAAGACGACCTCGCCAGGCGGGACTTCACCATCGATGCGATGGCTGTGCCGGTGGCGGCAGTGATGTCATGCCTGTCCGGACGGGGCATCACTGGCGAAGCGATCATCCCACACGTCCTGGATACCATGGGCGGACTCCGCGACCTGGAGGACGGCATCATACGGGCCTGCACTCCGGATGCCTTTGATGACGACCCGGGTCGGCTGATCCGCGCGGTGCGGCTCTCCCGTGAGCTTGGTTTCACCGTCGAACCGCACACGGAGAGCCTGATACGCGAGCGCGCCCACCTGGCGTCCACGGTGGCGGCTGAACGGACTCGTGAGGAGCTATTGAAGCTGCTCAGCATGGCGAACGCGGCCGATGGAGTCCGTCACCTCGACAGACTCGGCTTGCTGACGTCCGTGATTCCGGAACTCGAGAGCTGCAGAGACGTGGAGCAACCCACCGTCCACTTCTGGGATGTGCTGGAGCACTCCTTCCAGACGATCACCACCTACGAGTTCCTCACCGGCCAGGCCGACTGGCGCTACGGCAACGAAGAGATGCTCGAGTTCCTGCCACTCGATCCGGCCTGCCGCGCGTACCTGGCGGCAGCCGTGTCGCAGGACTCCACGCGAGATGCACTCATCAAACTCACCTGCCTGCTCCACGACATCGCGAAACCTCAAACGAAGTCGATCGACGACGCCGGAAGAGCCCGCTTTCTTGGCCACCCCAAGGAAGGTGCAGTGCTCGCCGGCGACATACTGAAACGGCTGCGTTTCAGCGGTCAGGAGATCGCCTTCGTTGAGACGCTTGTGACCCATCACCTGCGCCCATCGCAGATGTCCGACGAGGGAATGCCTTCCAGCCGGGCGGTCTACCGGTTCTTCCGTGACACCGGGAATGTCGGCATTGCAGTCCTCTTTTTCGCCATGGCTGACTATCTGGCGTGCAGAGGGCCGCTGTTCACCATGGCGGAATGGCGTCTCACGTGCCAACTGACCGATTTCATACTGCGAGAACAAGAAAGACAAGAGAACATGGTCGCCCCCTCGCAACTGATAGATGGGCACGAGCTCATGCGGGCGCTGGAACTTGAGCCCGGCCGGACCGTCGGAATCCTCCTTGAGGCCATCAAGGAGGCCCACGCAGCCGGACTCATTCACTCCAAGGCGGAAGCGCTGCAGCTTGCCCGGAGGACAATCGAGAGCGAACACTCCACAGTGAGGACTTCGAAGTGAAAAGAAGAGACACCGTACTCCTTGTGTTCATCGTCGTACTTGTGGGTCTGACCCTGGCAGCCATCCTGCCGGTTCGGACGAACCTGCTGGGCCCCGATGGGTTACGGCTTGGGCTCGACCTCAGCGGAGGCAGTCAGTTGCTCTACAGAGCTGACTTGAGCAAGAAGGACCCATCTGTCACCGACGAGCAGGCCATGGCTTCTGCCATCGAGAAGATACAGCGCCGGGTCAATGCGTTCGGAGCCGCCGAGCCAGTCATCCAGAAGCAGGGGGCAGACCGGATCCTGGTACAACTGCCTGGAGTGAAAGACATCACCCGGGCGATCAGCCTCATCGGTGATACCGGACTGCTCTACTTCCGTGAGGTGCAGCTCGATAGCAGCGGCAGCCCGGTGCTCGACAGTCAGGGCTACTACACCTTCCAGCAAGAAGCTGCAACCGCGACCGGCACCAATGGTGAGGTTCTCGAACTGACGGGACAGTATCTCAAGATTGCTGCACAGGATTTCGATCAGTACGGCGCCCCGATAGTGGTGTTTGAGTGGACCGACGAAGGCGCCCACCTGTTCCAGCAGATCACCAGCCGAAACCTCCAGAAGCCCCTGGCCATTGCCATCGACCAGGAGATCATCTCGGCGCCGACAGTCGAGGCAGTAATCTCAAACCGAGGTCAGATACAGGGCAATTTCACCATCGAACAGACACGTGACCTGGTGAACAAGCTCAACTCCGGTGCACTTGATGTACCACTCGAACTGATTGACGAAAGAGACGTAGACGCCACTCTGGGTTCGGACTCGATACGGAAGAGCCTCATAGCCGCAGGCGTTGGCGTCCTGCTGCTGCTCATCTTCATGGTGGTGTACTACCGGCTGCCCGGTATAGTCGCGTGCGTCAGCCTTCTGATCTACGGAGCTATGCTGCTGGCCATATTCAGCACATTCTCTTCCCAACTCACCCTGACGCTTCCGGGCATCGCAGCATTCATCCTCTCACTTGGCATGGCGGTCGACGCCAACGTGCTGATCTTTGAGCGATTGAAGGAGGAGTTGCGCGCCGGGCGCTCACTGCAGGCAGCGGTAGAGATTGGCTTCGCACGGGCATGGTCCGCCATCAGGGACAGCAACATCACCACGCTCATCGCGTGTCTGATCCTGTTCTGGCTCGGCGGGACGTTCGGCGCCTTCATGGTCCGCGGCTTCGCGCTGACCCTTTCCATCGGCGTCGCGATGAGCATGTTCACGGCCATCATCGTGAGCAGGACATTCCTGCGGCTGATCGTCGCGAAGAGGACCGCAAGCGATTTGCGCACATACGGGGTGAAGCAATGATCGATTTTGTAGGCAAGAGACACTGGGCATTCCTGGGCTCGGTGGTCGCAGTTGCGATAGCGGTCTTCGCTCTTGCAGCGTTCGGGCTCCGGCCCGGCATCGACTTCGCGGGCGGCACATCCATGAGCCTCAGGTTTGAGCCGCAGGTGGAACAGGGTGCTCTACGGCAAGCCGTTGCCAGCTTCGGCAGTACCGATGCCGTGATACAGCGTAGTGGCGACGACTACCTGCTGCGAATGAAGCTGCTGTCGGTCGACGAACGGGAGTCACTGATCTCGACATTGACCACTGAGTTGGGCTCACAACTCACCGTCTTGGATTACAACACAGTATCACCTTCGATCGCCACCGAGACCGCTCGTCAAGCCGGCCTCGCCCTACTGTTCGCGTCGATAGCGATGCTGCTCTACATCGCCTGGTCGTTTCGCAAGATGCCGAGCCCCCTCAAGTGGGGAACCTGCGCCATCGTGGCTCTCGTACACAATATCGTGATCGTGGCAGGCCTCTTTGCCCTGCTGGGCAGGATCCGCGGGGTCGAGGTCGATGCGCTGTTCATCACCGGACTGCTGACGATTGTCGGCTATACCATCAACAACACGGTGGTAGTCTTTGACCGGGTCCGCGAGAACAGGGCCAAGGGCATCAGCCCGGACCTTGCCGTCACCGTCAACTGCAGCCTCGTGGAGACTCTTGTTCGAACGGTGAACACGTCCCTCACGACCCTGTGTGTCATCCTCGCGCTATTGCTGTTCGGCGGCAGCACGATCTACTACTTCATCCTGGTGTTGTTCGTCGGGCTGCTGGTGGGCACCTACAGCTCGATGTTCATCGCGGGCCCTCTCCTCGTCACCTGGGAGAAGCGTGAGTGGGGAATGGTGCTTGACCGCATCATGAACGTACGCCGAGCCAATTCACAGGCGTGATGCTCTTGAAATCGCAGGATGTCCGGAGGCAGCTGCACCAGAAGGAACCAGCTGTCTCCGGCTGTTGCCACCTATGAGGCGCCGGCGCGTGAGTAAGGCTGCAGCAGATCCAATCGCAGGCCGACGCGAACAGAACGACTCACATGCGTTGACAGTGACCAAGGCGCATGATACGCTGGACCACAGTGTTCCGAGGCATCTGCGTGCGCAGCGAAGTAGCGTGTCGTGGGGCTATCGCGGTCCGACCAAGGGTATCTTGGAGTGCTGAGACAGAACACGGGACCGGGAGCGGGGTGGGCTGTGGTGTGTGACGGTTGTGGAAAGGAGATCCTGGCGCAGGTGTACGAGGACCGCATCGTTGTAGTGGACAGGAGGCATGGCTGCAGACACATCGCAGTCATCTCTCGTTGCGACGTGCTCCGCATCATGGGAGGATGCGGTCAAACACAGAACACCGAACCGCAAGGTTGAGAGGAGCATCACAGCTCACTGATCCACCATCTGCTTTCACAATAGGCACATGATAGCTTGACTATCCCAACAGACCGTTGAACGGTTCGAGCGTCCTAGGGCGCGAGGACCGTTTTGTGTATCATAGTGGTACTCACGAGAGATTCGTTGATGGGTCCGAGACTAAACAGGAGGTAGAAAGTGAAAGGACAGCGACTACTCATGCTTCTCGTTGCCGTCTTCGCAATCAGCGGTCTGCTGATCGCGGGATGCGCACCCGAGGCGACCCCCACAACCCCTACCACTCCCACAACTCCGACGTCCCCGACAACCCCAACCACGCCCACTACTCCTTCCCAGCCCAGCACTGACAAGTTCACCTGGCGCATGCAGACCCCGTTCCCGACCTCATTCCCGATGTACACGGGCGGCGACATGCTGGCTGATATGCTCAACGACATGTCAGCCGGACGCATCGTTGCGACCAACAACCCCTCCGGCGCCATCGTCGATGGCTTGAAGGAGATGCGCGCAGTGGTGGAGAAGGTCCTCGATGCCTCGATGACCGCCTCGCACTATCACACCAGCGAGGTCGGCCTGGTGGGCGACCTGTTCAACCTCTACCCCGCCGGCCCGAACCCGATGGAATTCGCCGTCTGGGTGTACGAGGGTGGCGGCGCGGCCCTGTGGCAGGAGATGTACGATGTGAAGAACCTGCCCATCCATCCCACCATGGCGATGTGCACGTCCGCCGAGCTTTTCGGCTGGTTCGCCGAGCCCGTCACCTCCATGGACACCTTTAAGGGAATGAAGTTCCGCACCGCCGGTATCTGGGGCGATATGCTGACCGCCGCTGGCGCGGCCGTCGTCACGATGCCCGGTGGAGAGATCTACGAGGCAATGCAGCGGGGCGTCATCGACGCCTTTGAATTCAGCAGCGCCGGTGTCGACTACGCCGCGGGCTTCCACGAGCTTGGCGCCAATATGCACGGCCCCGGCATCCACGCCCCCATGTCCGCTTTCGAGTTCCTCGTCCACAAAGACACGTGGAACAAGCTGCCCGCCGACCTCCAGGCCATCGTGACCCACGCATGCGAAGCCAACTTCATTCGCACACTCGCCTATGTCGACTACGGTGACACGCTCGGCGTGCAGAAGCTGCAGGATTACGGCACCACGTTTGTGAGCCTGCCCGAGGACGTTCAGATCGGCATCGTCAAGATCGCCAATGAGAAGTACGACGAGATCGCGGCCGAAGATGCGTTCTTCGCCAAGGTGCTCCAGTCCCAGCGCGAGTTCCTGACGGCGTACCGCGCCATGAAGGCTTTCGCTCAGCCCGATCCCGCCCTTATGGAAATGTACAAGTAGCCCATCGGTATTGACTTTGGGCGAGTCAGGTGAGCAAACCTGGCTCGCCCTTTCTTCTCGATAGAAATTTGAGGCGTAATCCAGTGAGAAAAGCACTGAGAGTAGTATGTAATACCATTGACTCCGTGAGTATCTGGGCGGGAAAGGCCGTCTCATGGCTGCTCATCGCCTTGATTCTCGCACTAACGTACGACACCTTCATGCGCTATGCCTTCAGGCAGCCAACCGTGTGGTCTTTCGACGTTTCCTACATGCTTGGCGGCACCATCATGCTGATGGGCATGGCCTGGGTCACCACCCGCCGGGAGCAGGTCCGAGTCGATATCCTCTATTCGAAATACAGCCCCAAAGTGAAGCTCATCGTCGACGCGGTGCTGAACCTGCTCCTCTTCTTCCCGGTCTACGTGATGTTGTTCACGCGAGCCGTCCCACGAACCATCTTCTCGTTCACGAACAAGGAGTTTTCGGAGGTCGGCTTCTGGCGCCCTCTCATGTGGCCCTACCGCACGATGATGCTGGTAGCCGTGTTCCTGTGGATACTCGCCACCATAGTGTGGGTTGTGCGTGACCTCTACAAACTCAAGACGGGGGAGGACCTATGATCAGCGCGAGTCCCGAGGTCATCACCATCGTCATGTTTGGGCTGCTCATCGTGCTCATCGGCAGCGGATTCCCCCTGGGTCTCGCTCTTGGCGGTGTAGCGCTCGTCGCAGGCATGCTGTTCTGGAACGCGAGCATCTTCTCGTTGTTCTACGATCGGCTGTTCGGTGTCACGACCAACTACACCTTCCTGGCAGTGCCTCTGTTCATCTTCATGGGCATCATGGTGGAGAAGTCCGGCATGTCTACCGAGCTGTTCAGCAGCCTCTATCTCTGGCTCGGCGGCATTCGGGGTGGACTGGCGGTAGCCACCATCTGGTTTGGCACGATCCTTGCCGCCACGGTGGGCGTCATCGCGGCTTCGGTCACCATGCTCGGCCTGATCGCCCTGCCGTCCATGCTCGAACGAGGATACGCAAAGGGAATCGCCACGGGCGCGTGCACCGCAGGCGGCTCCCTGGGTATCCTGATACCACCGAGCATCATGCTCATCATCTATGGCCCCATGGCCAATATCTCGGTGGGCAAGCTATTCATGGCTGCGTTCCCCGCCGGCCTGACGCTGTCCGCCCTCTACACGGCGTACATCCTCATCCGGTGCGCCATGCGTCCCAACGAGGCGCCGGTGCTCCCGCCGGAGGAGCGGAATGTCCCGATGAGCCACAAGCTGAAGCTGCTGTTCACGGCGCTGCTGCCCCCCGTGATTCTGGTGCTGGCAGTGCTGGGCAGCATCTTCTTCGGCATCGCGGCTCCCACCGAGGCTGCCGCCGTCGGTGCGCTGGCTGCGACGCTCATGGCCGCGGCCTATCGAAAGCTCAACCTGAAGGTCATCAGGGACACGTGCTTCTCGACCGCAGGCACGTTCAGCATGGTCTTCATCGTGGTCGTGGGCGCCACCTTCTTCACCAGTGTGTTTCTTGGTCTCGGCTGCGGGCAGGTGGTGAGCGAATTCGTCTTGAGCGCTCCGGGCGGTAAATGGGGCGTCTTCTTCGTCATCATGTTCATCGTCTTCATCCTGGGCATGTTGATAGACTGGATTGGAATCGTGCTCATCATGGTGCCCATCGTCACCCCCATCGCCGGTCAACTCGGATTCGATCCACTCTGGTTCTCGATGATGCTCATCGTGAACCTGCAGATGTCGTTCCTCAGCCCGCCCTTCGCCTACGCGATCTTCTTCCTGCAGGCGATATGCAGGCCCGAATGGAAGATCAACAGCACCGACATCATCCGCGGGTCGGTTCCATTCATCGGCGTGATTGTCCTCGCCCTTGTTGCGATGATAGTCTTCCCGGAAATCATCACCTGGCTCCCGGGCAGAATGATCAACTAGTTCAGAGAAGACGGGCGCGCCACACGCGCCCGTCTTCCCCTTCCGTACGCTCTTCCCCTCCATCTACAGCGAGAGGAGCGCATGGTATCATTGTGCTGGCGCCGTGAAACCCACGTGGGCGGCTCCGGTGCCTCTTCTGGTTTCGCGCAATCGGCATCCTCGACAGGGAGACGCATAGAGATGACAAAACCGGCTTCATTGACGGTGTCCATCGTCCAGATGGCGAGTGGGCCAGATAAGGAAGCAAATGTGCTCCGTGCGGCTGAACTGGCCGTGCGCGCCGTCAACACTGGCGCGACCGTCATCGCTCTCCCGGAGACCTTCGACTACCGGGGCGACTCCCGGAACCTCACCGAGATCGCTGAGCCCTTGCCGGGCAGTGCCGTACAACCCCTCATGTCGGTAGCGCGGACACACCACGTGTGGATCGTTGCTGGAAGCGTACATGAAAGCGATCCTGCCGGCGGCAGGCCGTTCAACACATCCGTTCTCATCAACCCGAAAGGGGACATGGCCGCCATTTACCGTAAGATCCACCTCTTCGACATCGCCATCGGTGACCGGTCTGTAACCGAGTCGGCGAAGTACCAGCGTGGCAGTGAGGTGGTGCATGCTGACATCGGTGGAGTCACCGCCGGCCTCACCATCTGCTACGACCTGCGTTTTCCGGAACAGTACCGGCTTCTCGCAGACGCCGGAGCGGACGTTGTGTTCATCCCCTCCTCGTTCACCGCACCAACGGGTGAAGCACACTGGGAGGTGCTGGTCCGCGCGCGCGCCATCGAAAACCAGTGCTTTGTTGTCGCTCCCGGCCAGGCCGGAATCGGCGCCGGTGGAATACCCACCTATGGCAACAGCATGATCGTCGATCCGTGGGGACGCATCCTGGCACGTGCCGGCGGGGAAGACGAGCGTATTATCACCGCACAACTGGATTTCGAAGTGATGAGAGACACGCGACGCCGTCTTCCGGCTCTGCATAACCGGAACACGGCCCCAATTCGTTGAAATAGAATGACGCGCTCACTACAATTGACATGATATCTTGCGGGCGCCTTTCATGACCCGTCAGGCTCCCGTTGCCGGTGAGTATGAGCATGGAACAGGATTACCCTTCTTTTGAGGAGGCTGTGGCCAGGGCGGAGCAGATGAACCTCGCCGCCCGTGCCGCGGCCGAGCAGTCACGCAGGGCCTCCGAACAGGCGATCAGCAAGATCGAAGCCATAGGCCGTGAGTCCCGCGCCGAAGCCGAGGAGGCACGCAAGGCATCCGAGGCCGCCGTCAAGAAGGCGGAGGAGCAGCAGGAGACATCGAATCGAGAGTTGCAGCAGATGCTGGCCCGAATCGACAAGCTGACGGCAGCGGCGGCGGCGGCGGAAGGCAGGGCTCGCTCGTTCGAAGAGGCAGTGACACGGCTGGAAGGCCTGGTCAACAGGGCGGCGGCCACGATAGACAACACTATTTCGTCCTGCCAGGTTTCCCTCGCGGAACTTGAGAAGACGACGATGGCAGCCCAGCAGAAGGCCGAGGAAGCCAAGCGCACCTCGCAGCAGGCGATAACACGTGCTGAAGAACAGGGCCAGCAGGCGGTGAAGCTGGCAGAGGATGCGATCAAGGCATCACGCGAGGCGCAGAATGCAGCGGAGCGGTCTTCTCGCGCCTCGGAGAAGATGTCCCGGGAAGCCGAGAAGTCAGCCGAACGCGCGGTTGTGCGGGCGGAGAGAGTAGTCAAGACCGCGGCGGACTCGTCTGCCCTTTCGTCGGCGGCATTTGAAGAGGCCCGTGCACGCGCGGAAGAAGCAATCGCTTCCGCGAATGCCCAGGCGGAGCTGTCCAATCGCTCTTTCGAGGCCGCACTTCGTCGTGCCGAAGAGGCGGGGAAGCTCAGCCAGCGTGAAGCTGAGCGCCAGATACGCGCTTCGCAGGAAGCGGTTGCACGCATCGAGTCCTCCGTTCGTGCCAGCAGAGAAGCCGTTGAGTCGGCCACCCGCGCCTCACAGGAGGCCATGGGTAGGGCCGATGAGGCGGAGCGTGCCGCGCGCGAGGCGGTGCGTCGCACCGAGGAGATGACTGCCGCGGCGACGCGGATGGCCGATGAGGCGCTGAAAGTCTCGGGCCAGGCATCCACACGCGCGGATGAACTGGGCAGGATGACGAGAGAGGCGGCGGAGGAGGCGAAGCGGCTTGCGCTCGAAGCGACGAGCAGATCTGAGGAGACCAGCGCCGAGGCGCTCCGCGCCGCGCAGGAATCGAAGCGGTTGCTGCGCGAGGCCACAGAAGCGGCCGTGAAAGCAGCCAGCGACAACGTGGTTGCCTCAGCCAAGGTCCTGCAGGAGGCGATTGCCAAGGCGGAGGAGACCACAAAGGCCGCGCGAAAGACCTCCCGTACCGCGATGAAGGTCTTCAAGGATGTTGCGGCCAGTGCAGAGGTGGTGGCACAGCCAGAACCCGAACCAGCGGAGGCGCCGGTCAGGCGGTTCGTGGACGCCATGAGCCGATTGGACGTTGAAGAGGCGAAGGCGAAACCTGCGATGCCGCGAGACAACCGGCCGGACATACACTCCAGGCTGCAATTCCTCGCCAAGATGTACGCAACGGACAAGGACCAACCGTTCAGCAAGTCCGACACTCCCCGCGAAGACGAATAGGGCGAGGAGCCAGCCATTCAGATTGGTCCACGCTGATATGAACGAGGTCGGTGATCAGGGAGCGAGAAGGAGAACGCAAATGGCACACGAAGACGAAGTGGCTGCAAAGGCAGCAGTCGAGCAGCATGCGGCGGAGCAGAAGAAGGCTCCCAAAGCTGCGGAGCCAACTATCGATCTGCTGGACGAAACCCAACAGCGAGCCGCGGCCGCGTATGTCGCGTACGTAGAAGCGGAGCGCCAACTCGAAAGAGCGTACAAGGAACAGGAGGCGAAGGCGGAGAAGGCGTACGCCGATTCGCTCGAGCGAGCGCGAAGAGAGAACGAGGATGCCATCGCGGGGTCGAGAAAGGCGTACGAGGCTTCTCTGGCACACGCGAGGAAGGCGATGGAAGATGGCCTGGTGAAAGCGCGGCAGGCCTATGACGATGCTGCCGTACACCTGCGCAAGGCCTACGATGACAGCGCTGTCGCCGCGAAGAAAGAACTCGACGATGCGATAGCCGAAGCGATGAAGGCCAGGACGGAAACGGAAAGCAAGGCCCGGGTCGCCCATGCGGAGGCCATGGCTCACACCTGGATGGTATTCACCAAGGCACGCAGATAGGTCCTCAAGAGAGGTGCATAAGAAAAGCGTCCCCCGGCGGTACTGCCGGGGGACGCTTTGTCATTTCGCCGGTGCGCTGCCGGGGTGGCGGCGATGCTACAGCAGGACGGGGATCTCGTCGAAGGACTCTTCCAGCCGCCTCGTCTGATACCCAAGCCCCTTCTTTGCCTTCATCACGGAGATGAGATCGATAGCCTTGGTGAAGTAATCAGTGATCTTGCGGATGCTGCCGATCTCCGACATCACCAGGGTGACATCAACCTGGCGGCTGTCCCGAGGGTAGTCGCCGCTGCGTATCAATGCGTTTGGCGCCAGACTGCGCAGGTTGTCTCCCAGCTGTTTCATGACATCCATGCTCATCTCGCGGGCCGGAGCCGTCAGCAGATACATCGCACGTCCTACATCCGCCGGATCGATCGTCATGGACAGCTCGCTGATGGCCTGGTCCATGGCATGGACTGCACGACTCGTATCGGACATCTTCTCCCGGAAGTCGCGCTTGGGGCCACAGAACGGCAACCGCCGCTCCAGCCGGGAAGTGCCTCCTCCAATGACCGTCCACCCGGTCAGCGTCTGAATGATGTCACCCGCATCCAGCGTCTTGGAGCCAACGAAGCGCCGGTTGGTTTCTTCGCCGGCACACAGCATGTTGTAGAAGGGCTCCACCACACGAGCATTGATCGAATTGAGGTTGTTCTCCGCGGGAGCGTCTTTCTTCACGTACCGCTGATTGTCGACCAGGAAGACCGCGTCGGCGACGAGGTACGTCGATTTCAGACATGTGGCCGTATTGTAGATGGTCCTGGTCTCGGTCGTCTCCTCCTGCCGGAACGGGAGCACGATGACGTCATACACAGGTTTCCCGATGTAGCGTTCCTTCAGATGTTTGGTCAACACCCCAATGGACCCGGAACCAGTACCTCCAGCCGCACCCGCCGCCAGCAGGAAGGCGTCGGTCTCGTAGAAACCTTCCGCCGTTCGTATGGCATCGATGATCTTGTCAACATCCTCGTTCGCGATCTCTGCTCCGAGTTCGCTGATCTTGCCAACACCATGGCCATTCGTACGTTGCGCCCCGATCAGTATGCGGTGTTTGTAGTCAGGCCTGATCGTGCGCAATCCGCTGAGATCCGTTACATCGGTGTTTACCGCAAACACTCCGGCGAGGGTATCCATGCCGCGGAGTGCGTGTCCTCTCTTGTTAAGGCGTGCGAACCTGTCGGCGATGCGCCCGCCACATTGTCCCAAACCTATCACCAGCAGCTTCATGGCGCTATTCTAATTCCCTCCTTCACGAATGTCAACGCATACGACAACTCAGATACAAATGCTCGCGTCCTCGTTGCCATCCTGCGTTTGAGGAAGACTGGTCCACCTGCTACTCCCTCCATGCGACAAGCGGCAGGCGTGCCGCTGACGATAGACCTTCGGCAGCGGTCCAACCCCACCACCGACCCTACGCTTCAGGGTTGCGACACGGGTTCCCACAAGACCCTGCTCAGTCATATAACGCTCAGCCGACCACAGTGGTTGTCCATCAACTCCTGAAATCTGTTGCGATAGGCGCGAACAGCACGCGGCAGATGGTTGAGCACATCTCGCGCCACCATCCCGTCCTGGCCGATCTCCTCCGCCGCCATGTCGCCGGCGAGTCCATGGACGAATGCCCCTACCGCCACAGCCATCGGAGCGGCGAGCCCCGCACCGACGATGGCGGCGATAGTCCCGGTGAGCACATCGCCACAGCCGGCAGTCGCCATGCCCGGGTTCCCGGTTAGATTCAGATACGTCGCCTCACCGGGTGACGCCACCAGGGTGCTTGCTCCCTTCAACAGGACAGTCGCCCCATACCGTTTCGCAGCTTCATCAACGGCGCCAACCCTGTCGTGCTGCACGTCCTCTGCACCCGTCTGCAACAACCGCGCCATCTCTCCGGCGTGCGGCGTCAGGACCGTAGGCGCCCTTCTCTCGCTCACGCACTCCGGAGCCGATGCCACCGCAGTCAGTCCGTCCCCGTCCACCAGCACCGGCGCAGCCACTCGCCCGACCAGTTCACGCACCAGCTGCTGCGTCTCGGGGTGCAGGGACACCCCTGGCCCCACCACAAGCATCTCAGAGCGACTCGCCTGCTCCAGCAGTACGTCCAGATTAGAGAGTGCCGCAGCGCCGTCGCTCGTCTCATGCAGTGGCATCAACACAGCCTCACTCGCATTCGCCGCCAGCAGCGGCGCGAGCGATACGGGCGTGGCCAGCCTCGCATATCCGCCTCCGGCCCGCAGAAACGACATCGCCGCGAGATACGGGGCGCCCATATACTGGCGTGCGCCGGCAAGGAAAAGCACATCGCCGCACTCTCCCTTGTGCACATCCATGCGGCGGACGGGAAGAGGCGCGAGTTCCCCGGTCACCACATCGCCCGCAGCAGCGTAGAGACCCGGCGGGAACGATATGTGCGAGACGTAGAGCCTGCCGCACAGCTCACGGCCCGGCGGGAGGAGATTGCCCCTCTTCGGCAATCCAAGTGTCACCGTGCACGTCGCCCGGACGGCAACGCCTGGCGCGGCGCCCGTATCGCCGTTGACGCCGGACGGTATGTCCACCGAGAGCACAGGAAGCCCGGCTGCATTGATGCGCCCGATGAGCGCCGCAGGGAGCCCGTCGGGCTTGCGCGAAAGCCCCGTGCCGAACATGGCGTCGACCACCACGTCAGAACGGCGCCCAAGATACAGCTCTTCAGGCGAGCGCACCACCGTGACCGGCACGCCGCAATTCACTGCGGCCCTCAGGTTAGCGAGCGCGGCACCGCTGCAAGCCGATTCCTCCGCAAGCAGGAACACCGAGGCATCCGCGCCGGCGGAGTGCAGCAACCTCGCCACTACCAGACCATCGCCCCCGTTGTTGCCGCCGCCGCACACGATGAAGAAGCGCCTGTCTCGCATGCCGAACTCTTTCCTGATGACGGTCCACACGGCGTGGCCGGCATTCTCCATGAGGATCTCCGTGGAGAGCCCCAGACTCTCAACCGCTTTGCGGTCGCTGTCCCTCATCTGCTGGACCGTGCAGACTCTCATCGCTCGAACCTCCCCTTGCCTGCGCTGCTCAGCCACTCATCCACGCACTCGTCAAGGTCCTCCAACAGGCAGTCAACCGGGCGCGGAAGGACCGGCTCAACGGCGACAGGGTACTTGAGCCCGCCGCCCGTGACCACACACACGACGGTGTCTTCGGGCTTCAGCAGTCCGTCACGCGCCAACATTCGTGCGGCGGCGAACGGCACGGCCCCTTCCGGCTGGCCGAACACACCGGCTTGAGCCAATTCCAGTTGGCCGGCCACGATGCCAGCATCATCAACAGCAACGCAGAGACCGCCGGCGGCACGAATGCGGCGCAGCACCGCATTCCCGCTGGGCGGCCGTGGGTTTGCTATGGCATGTGCAATCGTGTCCGGGTGCTGGACCGGGACGATCTGGTTTATTCCTCGTTTCCAGCCTTCGTAGATGGGGGCGCATCCCGCCGCCTGTGCGCAGACCACGCGGGGCACAGTACTCGTCAGTCCACAGCTGACCATCTCCTCGAAGCCCTTCAGTATCCCGCGGATGTTCCCTCCGGAACTGGTTGGCACGACCACCCAGTCGGGCGGGCGGAAGCCCATCTGTTCGCACACTTCGAACGCGATGGTCTTCGACCCTTCCACGCGAGCGGGCGCGTCCGAGTTCAGGAAACGTACGCGGCCACGCCCAACCTGAAGACTGCGATGATACAAGTCACCATAGTCGCCGCGCACCCGCATGACTGAGGGGCCGTACACCGAGATGCCGACAAGCTTGCTCGCCGGAGTGTCCGCGCTGACCAACACCAGCACCGGCAGTCCCGCCCTGGCGCCGTAGGCGGCAACTGAGGCAGCCATGTTTCCGGTAGATACCACACCGATCGCTGAAGCACCGAGGAACAGCGCTTCTGAAAGCGCCACAACCGTCCCCCTGTCCTTGAAAGACCAGGTGGGGTTCACCGTCTCATTCTTGAGCAGCACGCGCGCAACGCCAAGGTCGCGCGCCAGCCCCGGGGCGTCCACCAGGGGGGTGAAGCCCTCCCCGAGAGAGAGAGAAGCACGGTAGCCCAGCGCGGGGAGCAGTTCAGCGTACCGCTCGACAAGTGTACGCCCCGGCCACGAGTGGTCCGCGATGGAGGCTCGACCATAGCCTCTGACCTCAAGTGGTTCCCCGCAACGTGGACAGCGCAGCAGCGCCGTCGCGGGCATCGCGGAGAACTCACACCCCGTGCAGCAAAGCGTCAGCCCCATTTGTTCCTCTGGCGCAAGGATTCACCCCACACCCCATCGCATCCAATCGCCACGTCACTATAGCCAGCATTATGTCATCGCGCAAGTGTGTGCGCAGTCTCTGCGCCCGGGGCCGCGGCGCGTCCGAGTTCAACCACCCGCCGTGCCCACTTCCGATGCCCCCGAGCTGCGTTGCCGGGAACGAACAGCCAGGTACATGAATGGTGTATCAAGCACGGCCACAGCCCATTTCAGGCAATACGTGGTCGCGAGAATCTGCAGCCATGTACCTGGTTCGTACACGCCCCACATGGCCACGAAACAGAACAGGACGGAGTCGATCGCCTGCGACACCATTGTGGAGGCGCAATTGCGAAGCCACAGCAGCCTCCCGGAGGTCTTTCGACGCCAGAACTGGAAGGCGAATATGTCATGGTGCTGGGAGACAACATAGGCGAGCAGGCTGCCCGCGGCGACCCTCGGCATGAGCCCGAACACGGTGCTGAGGGCTTCGTGGGTGAGATCATCCGGCCCGGGCAAGAACCACAGCGCGAACTGCATCCACAGAACGGTCAGCACCATGGCCACCAGTCCAAGCCACACGCAGCGGCGAGCCTCTTTGCTGCCATACAGTTCGCTCAGGATGTCCGTGGCCAGGAATACCGAGCCGTAGAGAACATTTCCAAGCGTGGCGGTCAAGCCGAACAGCACCACCGTCTTGGTAACCTGTACATTGGCGATGATGACCGCGGCGATGACCAGGGCATAGAGTCCGTCCCTGCCGAATAGTCTGAACACGAGCACGGTGAGGCCGAGCACCACCATGGCGAATACGAGCCAGAGCCCGTTGTTGAAGGTCAGCAGCACATCAACCATCGTATCCGCTGCGCTCGCCGGCTTCCGCCACGTCCGATGCGGTCCGCTCCCTCCCCGGCCGATGAGCGTGATTCTGATTCAGCCTGACGGACTCCTCCGTTGTCCGGTATCTGGCAAGGAACTCCTGCCGGAAGGCTCCATACGTGCCGGCGGTGATAGCCTGCCTGATGTCCTGCATCAACCGGTGCAGGAAGCGTAGATTGTGTATGGTGGCCAGACGATAGGCGAGGAGTTCCTCGCATTTGAACAGATGGTGAAGGTACGCTGCCGAGAACGTCGAACACGTGTAGCAGTCGCAGTCACTGTCCACCGGCCCCAGACAGGACTTGAAGGACGAGTGTCTGATGCTGCGGCGGCCGTCCCTCGTGTACACTGCTCCATTACGGGCGACACGAGTGGGCAGGACGCAATCGAACATGTCGACGCCGGTCCAGACCGCCTCCACCAGGTCCTCTGGTGAACCCACTCCCATGAGATAGCGCGGGCGATCCGCTGGAAGCAACGGAACGGTCTCCCGCAGCACCGAGTACATGACGTCCTTGGATTCTCCGACGCTGAGCCCACCGATGGCATATCCGGGGAAATCCAGGGCGGACAACGTGCGGACCGAAAGCCGGCGCAGCGACATGTCCGCACCTCCCTGGACGATTGCGAAGAGCAACTGGTCCGCTCGCCGTTTGGCAGTCAAACACCTCTCCGCCCAGCGGTGGGTCCTGTCCACTGACTCCTGCAGGCGGGACCCGGAGGCGCCCGCGGCGGGAACATCATCCAGGACCATGATCACGTCGGCGCCCAGCCCTTCCTGTATCTCGATGGAGCGCTCCGGCGTGAGATAGTGAGCGCTGCCGTCTATGTGTGAACGGAACATCACGCCATCGTCGTCGATGCGCCGCAGGGGCGCGAGGCTGAACACCTGAAAGCCCCCGCTGTCAGTGAGCACTGCGCGGTCCCACGACATGAAACGATGGACTCCACCCGCCCCACGAATCGCTTCTACACCCGGACGGAGGTACAGGTGATACGCGTTTGCCAGCACTATCTCGGATCCGATGTGCCGAAGCTCATCCGGAGTGAGGGTTTTCACCGTCGCCTGACTGCCCACCGGCATGAAGACCGGAGTCCTTACGGAGCCATGGGCGGTGTGCAACAGGCCCGTGCGAGCGCCCGAATGCGGGCAACAATGATCGATCGTGAAGCAGTGTTGTGCGATGATACGGCCACCCCTGTCGCGCTAGTATAGCATTGCGTCACGAGTGGCCGGCGGAGCCGCTCACGCGCCAGCACGCGTCATCCGCACCGGTTCCGCTGGATACCTACGCCGGCCTGTCAGACGAAGTGCCCCTGAGCGGCCATCATGACCCGGCCTCCCACCGTGATGCGCAGTCCGCCATCACTCCGCGCACCGCGCGCAAAGAGAATGGAGGGACGGCGAACCTCATAGCCCTGCTCGATGCGCGCATCGAGCGCATCGCGGTCGGGGTGAAGATAGCGAAGTGCGTAGGCCACGAGACAACCGGCCCCGGCGCCAGTGGCCGGATCCTCCGGTATCCCGAATGAAGGCGCGAACATCCGCGCATGGAAGTCGTTCCCCGCGTCATATGTCTCGGAGGCGAAGAGGTAGAGCGCCCTGATTGCAGTCGACGCCGTCAACGCCGAGAGACTATCGGCCACGACTCTCGCCCGCCCCACCGATGACAGAGAACGCAGGGGCACCATTGCGAAGCGTAGTCCGGTGGAAACCTCTTGTACCGGCCACCGGGTGTCAATCTCCGACACATCGAGTCCAATTGCCGCGGCAACCGCATCAAGAGACGGGCACGCCAGGAACTGAGGAGGAAGGTGGTTCACCCATACCGTGTCGATGCCGCCGTAGCGATACACCAGGTCCGCCTGCACCGAGCCGGCGCCAAGGTTGAATCGTATGGAGTCCACCGGACGGTGAATCAACTCTCGCTGGAGCACCCATGCCGCGCCCAGCACCGCATGGCCGGAGAAAGGAATCTCCTCGAGGGGTGTGAACACACGCAGGTCGAACCCCCCATCCCGCGGTTCATCCGAAAGAACGAATGCCGTCTCGGAGAAGTGGACCTCGCGGGCAAGATGGCGCATGTCTTCCACCGACAGCAAAGAGGCGTTCCGGAACACGGCCAGTTGGTTGCCGCTGTACCGTCCTTCAGCAAACACATCTACCAGATAGAAGGTGTGCTCCACGGCGCCACGCTCTTCGCCAGCCTCAACGGCAGCGTCTCAAGATTCCTATCTTCGATTCTATCAGATAGTCGGACAGAACGAGAGCACGTCGCTCGCACCGGAGGCCCGGAGTGCCATGCTATACTGCCGAAGGAGGCAACTCGATGGAGGACCTCGCCCGGACACGAGAGCAGATCGAGACTCTGCGCCGATCCCTCACCTACCACAATCACCGCTACTACGTGCTCGATGCACCTGAGATCAGCGACGAGGAGTACGACCGGCTCCTCACGGAGCTGAAGAAGCTCGAGCAGGAACACCCGGAACTGGTCACCCCGGACTCGCCAACACAGCGTGTCGGCGCCGCAACTCCCGTCGATTCTTTCAAGGCTGTGCACCACCCGGTGCCTCTACTCAGTCTTGCCAACGCCTTCTCCCCCGAGGATCCGGCTGCGGAAAACGGTCACCACCTTAATAGGTGCCCAGGGTACCGTTATGCCGGTCTGTGAACCGAAGATCGACGGCCTCGCAGTGGCCCTGACGTACATCGACGGCGTCTTGACCACCGGCGCGACCAGGGGAGATGGCGTGAGTGGGGAGGATATCAGCGCCAACCTGCGCACGGTGAGAAGCATCCCTCTATCCGTCCCGAGCGATGCGCCCAGAGATTCGAAGTACGCGGGTGTATCTACCGAAAGACGGATTCAGACGGCTCAACGAGCGCAGGGCCGAGCAGGGGCTGCCGCTCTTCGCCAATCCGCGCAACGCCGCAGCCGGTTCCGTGCGGCAACTCGATCCTGCGGTCACGGCTGAGCGCCCACTGGACATATTCGTATACTCACTGGGGTGGGCCGAGAGCGAGTCACTGCCGCAGACGCACTGGGAGACGATGGCGTGGCTCGGCAGCCTTGGCTTCAAGACCAACCCACGCAGCCGCCGCGTGCATACGCCAGAGGAGGCTCAGGCGGTATACGAGGAATGGGTGGGGCTGAGGTCGGGCTGGCCCTTTGAGGCTGACGGCATGGTCGTGAAGGTCGACTCCCTGCGCCTGCAGGAAGCAACTGGGCAGTGTGGGACGCGAGCCACGCTGGGCTATTGCCTACAAGTTCCCGGCCGTCCAGGGGACCACGAGACTGCTCAATATCGGGGTAAGCGTCGGCCGTACAGGGAGCCTCAATCCTTATGCCATCCTCCAGCCCGTGAAAGTGGGTGGCGTGGTCATCAGCCAGGCCGCGCTGCACAATGAGGAGGATATCCACAGGAAGGACATCCGCATCGGCGACACCGGTGATCGAAGAAAGGGCGGGCGATGTGATCCCGGAGATCATCGGTCCCGTTCTGAGTCTCCGCACGGGAGAGGAGCGCGTATTCCAGATGCCGCCAACGTGTCCGGTCTGCGGGCACGAGGTGATGAAACCGGAGGGCGAGGCCATGCACCGCTGCGTGAACGCTGCCTGCCCCGCGCAAGCGCTGGAGCGCATCAAGCACTTCGTCAGTCGCGACGCCATGGATATCGACGGTGTCGGGGAGAAGCTGTGTGAGACACTTTTTCAGGCCGAACTGGTACACGATGTGGGTGACCTCTACCGCCTGAAGAAGGAGGACCTGCTCAGCCTGGACCGGATGGCCGAGAAGAGCGCCAGCCGAGTGTTGTCCTCCATTGAGGACAGCAGGAACCGTTCGTTCTCAAGGGTGCTGTTCGCGCTCGGGATAGTCCACGTCGGACAGGAATACGCAGAGCTTCTCGCCAGCCACTACGCCGGCATCGACGAACTGGCTGCGGCTTCTCCCGATGAGTTGAGTACGATTCCAGGTGTTGGCCCGAGGATAGCGGAGAGCGTGGTCGCGTTCTTCAGGCAGGACAGCAACCGGGAAATCATTGCGAAGCTGCGAGAGGCCGGCGTGAATCTTCGCCGGACGTCCGCTCCCGAGACGGCGGGCGCACCTCGCCTGGCGGGGATGACGTTCGTCTTCACCGGGAAGATGGCACGCTTCAGTCGACCGGAGGCCGAGGCCAGGGTCGTGCAACTCGGCGGGCGCGCGGCTCAGGATGTGAGCCGCAAGGTGAGCGTTGTGGTGGTCGGCGACGATCCCGGCTCCAAGGCAACCAGGGCCCAGGAACTGGGCATACGCACAATGAGCGAGCGGGACTTCCTCAACCTGCTCGGCGAGGACTAGGAACGACTGACCATCTCGCGGATGACGTCTCGCAGGCTGACAGCAAGGTAGCCCGGGAGTTGATCCGGGGTGTGATATCGAACGTCATCGACTTCGTCACCGGCGGCGGGTGTTCCGCCGGTTATCTTCACGAGGTAGCTCACCACCAGCATGTCGCCATACAGTTCCTCATCCTCGAGCCGTGCAACACGAAGCAGTCTGGACACTTCCCCGGTGACTCCCGCCTCCTCACGCAGCTCCCTGAGGCACGCTTCCTCCGGGCTCTCACCGGACTCAACGAAGCCTGAAGGGCAGCCCCAGTAGCCTTTCTTCGGAGCGATTCCCCGTTTGATGAGCAGGAACCGGCCGTCCTGGACCGCGACTGCCACAACCACCGGGAGAGGGTTCTCATACCGGATGAATCCACACGATGCACAGTGCAGGCGGACTCTGCCTTCCACCATCCCTTCGGACAAAGGCCGGGCGCACTGCGGGCAGAAGCGGTACCGCTTCAGAGGCACCGGGAGTCCCTCCGAATCGCCCGTCCGCTATCTCGAGGGAGTCGAATGGAGCCCATGAGTCCCAATGGTATACCTGATGCGAAGGAGCCGCAACGAGTTGGGGAACACGCTCATGGTATGCTTGTCGTGGAGGTTCACCGGCTGGTTCGCCGGGGAGGCTTCGCCAGCGTCCGCGGCGAGATACCGTCCACGAGCCACATACGGCTGTTACACTCTGAGTGCGATGGATGCCTATCTGGATATCGAGACAACGGGCCTGAGCCCGTCCATGGACGCGATCACGGTAGTGGGCATCTGCCGCGACACCCCAGAGGGGCCGGAATTGAGGCAACTGGTGGGCAGCGACATCTGCCGGGACAGTGTTGCGGCAGCGCTCTCGGGCGTAACAACCCTGTACACATATAACGGCATTCGGTTTGATGCGGTATTCCTGGAATCCCAGCTGGACTACGCATTGCCATCGTCCATCACCCACAGAGACCTCATGTACGACTGCTGGAGCCGACGGCTCTACGGTGGCCTCAAGAGTGTCGAGCAACACCTCGGCATCGCGCGGGAAGTACAGGGGGTCTCAGGGCGCCAGGCAGTGGAGCTGTGGTGGCGTTACGTGAGGCGCGGGGATGATGCGGCGCTCGAGACCTTGCTCGCATACAACCGCGAGGATGTCCTGAACTTGAAGACTCTGAGAGAACGACTGAGAGTCACGTGAACCGCCGGAGGCCGGGCAGGACATGGGAATCATCGACTTCCACACGCATATCGTCAGCCCGTGGGTGATAGAGCACCGGGACGAGTTGTCGCATGCCGACGCCTGTTTCGGGACGCTGTACTCCGACCCACGTGCGAGACTGGTCACCGCGGACGACCTCGTGCGCAGCATGGATGAGGCCGAGGTGTCGGCATCCGTCGCCCTCAACGTCGGTTGGAGCACCCACGAACTCTGCGTGCGAACGAACGATTACCTGCTGGAGGCAGGCGCCAGATGGCCGGGGCGCATCGTTCCTTTCTGCATGGTGCAGCCCATCGCACAGGATGCCGCGGTCATCGAGTTGCAGAGATGCGCCCGGGCGGGCGCGAGGGGCATCGGGGAATTGCGGCCAGACACTCAGGGATACTCGTTGCGGGACACGGAGTTGCTCGTCCCCCTGGCCGATGCGGCGGCTGCGCACAAGATGATCATGCTGACGCACGTATCCGAGCCCGTGGGACACCAGTATCCGGGCAAGGGGACGATCACACCGGAGCAGCCATACGCATTCGCGCAGGCGTTCCCGCGCGTGGTCATGGTCTGCGCTCACTGGGGCGGCGGTCTGCCGTTCTTCGCGCTCATGCCCGAGGTCGGAAAGGCCCTCTCCAACGTGTACTACGACTCAGCAGCGACGCAGTATCTGTATCGTAAGGACGTATTCCGGACTGTGGCGGACCTCGCCGGCGTAGAGCATGTACTGTTTGGTTCCGACTATCCACTCATCGGACAGCGCCGAGCGCTGGACCATGTCCGCTCTACAGAGATGGACGCAAGTCTTCTGTCCGCCATCCTGGGAGGTAACGCGGCACGGTTGCTGACGGGGGAGGAGCAGGATGGCTGAGCCCATGATCCGAACGTTCATAGCGATCGAGCTACCTGACCACGTCAAACGAGGGCTCGGCAGAACGATCACCATGTGCAAAGAGCAGGTGGCGACCCGGTCCGTGAAGTGGGTGGCGGTAGACAGCATCCACGTGACACTGAAGTTCCTGGGAGACGTCCCCGCATCCCGGATCGAGGACATCCGGCGTACCCTGGGCTCCCTCTGTGAGGCAGCTGCACCAATGCGGTTGACGGTGGCCGGGCTGGGAGCATTTCCGTCCCCCGCGGCGCCACGAATACTGTGGGCCGGGCTGGGAGGGGACCTGGAGCCCCTGAGCGCACTGGCGCAAGAGATCGACGAGGCGCTGGTGGCGCTGTGCTTTCCTGCCGAGCACCGTCCCTTCGCGCCACACCTGACACTGGCACGTCTCAGGGAAGACGCCACCGCGGGAACAAGGGCACTACTGGGGTCGATGGTCACGCGATCGCGTCCACCGCAACCGCTCTCTTTCGATGCCAGTTCTGCGAGCATCATGCGAAGCCAACTGACACCTCAGGGCCCCATCTACAGCCGTCTGGCGGAACTCCCCTTCGGCACCCGTATCACCGGCTGACGCTCGTAGCGCGGGTTTGCGACTGCAAACGGCCTGAGTTATACTTGAGCGCAGATTTGGTCTGGGAGGTGGTATACCTTGGAGAACACTCCATTCCCTAAGTGCCTGAAGTGCGACAAGGGCGATCTGGTTCCCCTGTCGGACTTCGGAAGCCAAGGTGCGACGATTCGCTACAAGGCATGGGTATGTACCAATCCTGACTGTGGATTCAATCTCAAGATCAGGAACGGTGAGATATATCTCAACGAACCCATTCTCAGTGGTGAGATGCGCGCCCGCAGTCACTAGGACATCGCGGGCCCAACAAATTCTGCGTCGCGTTGGCAGCTTCAGCAGCGGCGCACTAGACTGTCTGTTCCCTCGTATCTGCGTTGGCTGCGGGAGAATAGGTGATTATGTCTGTGCCCGCTGCTCAGCACATCTTTCGCGGCTGCACGGTCCTCTCTGTCCCCACTGCGGCCAGCCTCAGGCGAGCGGCATACTGTGTCCCACATGTGCGGCCAGCGTGAGTTCGTTGTCGGCCATCCGCTCGGTGTTTCGTTTTGAAGGAACCGTGCGAGTCGCGGTCCACGAACTCAAGTACCGCAATCTCCGCGCTATCGCTCCCAGCCTCGCCGCCTACATGAGCACATATATGGGCGAATGGGGCCCCGAGCCGGACCTGTTGGTCCCGGTCCCCATGCACTCCCGCCACCGGCACAGGCGTGGCTACAACCAGGCTGAGTTGCTGGCGCGCGCCCTCGCCAGGTCCCAGGGGCTTCCCATCAGCGCCGCGTTGAAGAGAACCAGCGGCCAGATGAGCCAGGTGCGCAGCGGCAGCGTGACCGAGCGCCGCCGCAACGTCGCCGGCGCGTTCATTTGCGTGGATGAATCCATCTCTGGTAAACGAATCCTGCTGATTGATGATGTCTGCACAACCGGCGCGACACTGGAGGCATGCGCAACAGCGTTGCGGGCCGCAGGCGCGTCGGAGGTGTTGGCACTGACGGTAGCAAGAGAAGTGTAGTAAGGGAGGTTCACATGGAACTGCAGATCATCGCCCGGAACGACGTGACGGTGTCTCCCGCCATCGAGGAATACGCGAACACGCGCATCAGCAAGATGGCACGCTACCTTCCCAGCATCGATGGCGGCAAGGTAGAAATCTCCCGCGAAGGGGCCCGGCAGCCTGACCAGAGGTTCGTGGTGCAGGCGACACTCAACAGCAATGGAATGGTCATTCGCGCTCAGGAGAAGGCGGACGATATCAGGACTGCGGTGGACAGGGTGGTGGACGCCCTCACCAACCGGGTCGCCCGGTACAAGGGCAAACGGTTCGAGAAAGGCAAGGACACGGTCCGCACCATGGAACCAGCAGCGGCGGGCGGCGAGGCCGCCACGCGGGGTCGGATCGTTAAGACGAAGCAATTCACAGTGAAACCCATGCCTGTTGACGAGGCTGCCGAGCAAATGGAACTCCTGGGGCACGATTTCTTCCTTTTCGTGAACTCCGACAGTGGCAAGGCCAATCTGCTATACCGCAGGAAGGACGGAGACTACGGTCTGATCGAACCGAACATGTAGGCGCCTCATGGACTATGTTGTCTTTTCCACCAGGCTCGGGTGGATGGTGATCGCCGGGTCCTCGGACGGGATCGCGGGAGTGGCCCTGCCCACCGCATCACCTGAGGCTGCACTGGACAGGCTTTGCGAGAAGATGCGGGTTCCCCCCGCGAAGATGCGCGAAGTGGGGCCCGCAGTCTTCGGGACGCTGCCGGAACGGCTCGTCTCGTACATGCGGGGAGAGATCGTAGGTTTCCCCGACGCAATCGACAGGAGTCACTGGACGGACTTCAGAGCGCGGGTGTGGGATGCGACCCGCCTCATCCCGTACGGACAGACGAGGAGTTACTCCTGGATCGCCGCTGCCGCGGGACAGCCGACCGCATGCCGGGCTGCGGGCCAGGCGTTGCACAACAACCCCGTGCCGGTACTCGTCCCGTGTCACCGCGTTATCGGCGCAAGCGGAGCCCTCACCGGATTCGGAAGTGGGCTGCCACTGAAGGGGCTGTTGCTCGAAATGGAGGCGGAGACCGCGGCTCGGTCAGCCACAGCGGTATGAGGGCTCGCCGAGTAACTCGACAAGTCCTCGCTCAAGCTCGGCGCCGAGCGCCACGCGAACGGCTGGCAGCTCCAGTTCCTCTGCGGCGCCATCCAGGGTATCGATGACGAGAGAAACCAGGTCATCCCCGGGGTGCCGTTTGAGAAGCGCCAGGAGGCTGGTGAGTGTCTCGATATCGGTCTGCGAATCCCCCGTCTCTCGCAGCCGGATGGTCAATTCCCGAGGTTTGGCGCGTCGCTTTCCGTTTCCCTGCCCCGGCACATAGCGCTGGGCGCTCTGACAACTGATCTGCAGTTGTCCCTCCCGCCCGCGCAATTGACCCTTCACGATGATCATTGCGCCTTCGACCCACAGGCCGCGCGTGGTCTCGTGGATACGGGGCCAGACCGTGACCTCCACACTGCCGGAGGTGTCTTCAATCTCAGCGACCACAAACGGCTTGCCGTCACGTGTGGTAGATTGCCGCACAGACGCCACCATTCCAGCCACCACCACTTCTTTCTCCAGCAGTTCGTGCGACAGCATGGCGCACGGTGCGGTAACGATACCCTCCAGTTCCGCCCGGACCGCTTCCGCCGGATGAGGCGAGAAGAACACGCCGGTGAGTTCCTTTTCCCACGAGATCTGCTCCCGCGCCGGCGCCTCCGGCACCTCAGGTCCCAGTTCCAGCTCGATTGTCTGCGGTCCCTCCGGCACGAGGTCAAACAGCGAGGACTGCCCTGACTCTCTCATCTTCTGTTCGGCCTGCGCGACAGCAACGATGCGATCGAGGGACGCGAGCAGCGAAGACCGTCTGCCCAAGCAATCGAGCGCGCCCACGCGAATGAGGCTCTCCAGCACCTTCTTGTTCACGCCACGTGCGCCGACTCTGCGGCAGAAATCCCCAATGGACGTAAATGGGCCGTCCGCGCGGCGCGCAGCCACAATCGTCTCAATCGGGCCAAGTCCGACATTCTTGACGGAAGCCAATCCGAACCGTATTCCGGTACCGGCCCCGCCATCCTCGATAGTGAACCCGGAATCGCTGTGATTGATGTCCGGCGCCAGCATGCGGATGCCCATCTTCCGGCATTCTTCCACCGCAAGGCAGACCTTCTCGGCGTTGTCCCAGTACGTGTTCATGTACGCAGCGGCGTACTCGACCGGGTAGTTGGCCTTGAGATAGGCCGCGCGGTACGCAACCAGAGCGTAGCTGACGCTGTGAGCCTTATTGAAGGCGTAACCCGCGAATGGCTCGATCAGCGCGAAGACCTCCCGGGCCAGGCGTTCTTCGATTCCATTCGCCACCGCGCCGGCGACAAACGTATTCTCCTGCTCCTTCATGACCTCGGGGATCTTCTTGCCCATCGCCTTACGGAAGATATCCGCCTGGCCCATGGAATAGCCGGCCAGGATCCGGGCGATGAACATCACCTGTTCCTGGTACACGATGACGCCGTACGTCTCCTCGAGGATACGCTCCAGTGCCGGGTGCGGATAGGTGACCGGATCAAGCCCCTGCTTGGACCGAATGAACCTGTCTATCTGCTCCATGGGCCCCGGCCGATAGAGCGCGACCATGGCTGATATGTCGCCGAAGACGGAGGGCTTCAACTCCTGCAGATAGCGGCGCATCCCCTTGCTTTCAAGCTGGAAGATGTCACGAGTCTCACCGGAAGCCAGCAGAGCGAACGTCCGGGCGTCATCCAGCGGCAGCCGGGCGAAATCCAGCAGCACTCCGTGACGCTCCTTGATGATCTCTCGTGCCTTGGACAGTATCGTGAGATTGGACAACCCCAGGAAGTCCATCTTGAGCAGTCCCAGCTTGGCCACATTCCACATGTGGTACTGGGTCATGAGGTTCTGCTGCCCGCTCTTGCCCACCGGCTGCAAGGGCGCATACAGCACCAGAGGGTCTCGGGAGATCACCACACCCGCCGCGTGTGTGCTTGCGTGGCGAACGAGGCCTTCGATCTGCCGCGCCGCGTCGACGAGTCGGCGGACATCATCGTCATCCTCGTAGTACTGGTGCAGCTCGGGGCTCTCGGTAACCGCGCGCTCGAGCGTGATGGTAAGGTCCTGCGGCACCAGGCGCGCCACGCTGTCCACCTGGCTGTAGGGCATCCCCAGCGCCCGGCCCGCATCTCGCAGGGCTCCTCTCGCGCCCATGGTGCCAAAAGTGATGATCTGGGCCACGTGGTCGGTTCCGTACCTCGCATTGACATAGGCGAGCATCTCGTCGCGGCGATCATCCTGGAAATCCAGGTCGATATCGGGCATCTCGCGGCGTTCGATGTTCAGGAAGCGTTCAAACACAAGGCCGTATTCAATGGGGTTGATATCGGTAATGAAGAGGCAGTACAGCACCAGGCTGGCCGCGGCGCTGCCCCGCACTCCGTAATAGAGACCGATCTTTTTCGCGTGAGAGACGATATCCCACACCACGAGGAAGTAGTCCGCGAAGTGCGTCTTCTCGATCACGTCCAGCTCATGACGTAGCCGCTCCTCCAGTTCCGCCGTGGGCTGGGAGAACCTCTGCTGGAACCCTTGCCAGCACAGCGAGGCAAGATGCTCTTCCGCAGTCTCACCCGAGGCAAGATCGACCTGCGGGAGATGCAACTCGCCAAAACGCAGGTCGAGATCACAGAGGTCGGCTATGCGGACGCTGTTTTCGACGGCCTCCGGCAGGTCGGAGAACAGGTCCGCGACCTCCTCGGGAGAACGAAGGTAGAAGTAGTCGCCCGCCATCTTGAGGCGCTTCTCATCAGTCACCTGCGCATTCGTCTGAACACAGAGCAGTAGATCGTGTGCGGCGGCATCGCTCTGCTGTATGTAGTGAACATCGAACGTGGCCACGAGAGGTATGCCCAGGCGGCGCCCAAGCGCCTCGAGTTCGGGGTTCGCCTTCTCCAGGTCCTCGATGGGGTGCCGCTGTATCTCGATGTAGTAATCACCAAACAGGTCGCGGTACCAGGAGGCGGCAGCTTCAGCGTCGTTCCGCCGTCCCTCGAGAATCAGTCGTACAAGCTCTCCGCTGGCACACCCCGAGAGCGCGATGAGCCCCTCGTGATACTGCTCAAGCAGTTCCCTGTCCACTCGGGGCTTGTAGTAGAATCCCTCTGTGTGCGCCTTCGTGACCAACTGCATGAGGTTATGGTAACCTTCGGTGTTCTTCGCGATGAGCGTGAGGTGAAACGGATTGCGGCTGGATGGCTCGCGCGAAGTCCTCGATGCAGGAGCAACATACAACTCACAGCCGATGAGAGGTTTGAGTCCGGCCGAGCGGGCAGTGGTGTAGAAGTCTATGGCGCCGTACATGTTTCCATGATCGGTGAGGGCCACGCTCGTCATGCCCAGCTCTTTGGCGCGCGCGACGAGCTGCGGGATGCGGCACATACCGTCGAGGAGACTGTACTCTGTGTGAACGTGAAGATGAACGAAGGCCGAAGCCATCGGGGCGATTATACCATGGGGTTGCCGATTGACCGGTGAACGCGCGAGCGGCGAGCACCAGGGAGCCGCGTGGCGTCTTCCGTCTCTCTTCCTCTCCTGCACGGTTCCGTTTGTGCTGTTGAGTTCAGCCATCCGCGTCGAGATGAACAGCCTGGGGCTGTACGCACGCGGATTCCGCATCTATGAGGTATCCCGGGTGACAGGTCTGAGCGATGACGTGCTGCGGCAGGCAGCCGCCAGGCTCATCCACTACTTCAACTTCCTGGCGGATACGCCCCAGATGCTCGTCGGACATGCAACCGGTGCGCAATTCGAGTTGTACCATGACTACGAGTTGATTCACCTGGCGGATGTGAGGATACTGTTCGCGGCCAATTCCCTCATGCAGGCGGTCAGTCTGTTGCTCTTCCTGATACTTGTCTCGGCGGGAATGGCACACGGCCATCGCCTGGGGACTCTGACGGGGCTGAGGCGTGGAGCACTGGGAACGCTGGTGCTTCTGGTTGCGACCGGACTGCTGTTCATGCTGGATTTCGGGCGGATGTTCACTCTCTTCCACGTTGTAGCGTTCGACAATCCGTTCTGGTTGCTGGACCCACTCACCGACTATCTCGTGATGCTATTCCCGTTCGGTTTCTGGCAGGATATGTTCCTGTTCGCCGGTGCGAGCACTGGTGTGGCGGCGATCATCCTGTACGTACTGACAACACGTGGGATACGTGCCTTCCACACTTCCGCCACGAACGACTCACCTTCGGACGCCGGAAAGCGTGATGTATAATGGCCGGTGGAGAACTCACTGAGCCACTCGCGGAGGTTCCATGGCCGATTTCAAACCCGTCCTGGTAAAGCAACAGTCGTCCGGCACGTACCCCCCGTACACTCCCACGTTCGCGGTACCACGTGAATACAACGACATCATCCTGGAATGGGATGTACCGAGCCATATCGCGATCATCACCATGAATCGCCCTCAGATCCAGAACGCGTTGAGCCCGACGCTGCTCGAAGAGATGATAGATGCTCTGCGCCTGATTGAGGACCACGACGAGATGAGTTGCGCGATCCTGCGCTCTTCAAGCGAGCACTTCTCATCCGGCGGCGACTTCTCCGCTTTTGCCAACAAGGACCTGCTGACACAGCGCTGGTACTTCGAGTTGACGCCGAAGATGCTGACGGCGATGATGAATTCGACGGTCCCCGTCATCGGCGCCGTGCGCGGCAACTGCTGTGCGCTCGGAATTGCGCTCGCCGGTGGCTGCGACATCGTGCTCGCTTCAGATACGGCGAGTTTCTTCCTGCCCGGAGGGAGGATGGGCTTCGGGTGCTTCACACCAACTGCGGGCGCGTACAAGTCGGTACACAGGAAACGCCTCATGGAAATGCTGCTGACCGCGAAGCCCTACGGCGCTGAGTGGGCGCGCGAGTCGGGGCTGGTTAACCAGGTCTGCCCTGATGCAGAACTGGACGCGATGGCCTGGGAGATGGCGAAGACCATCGCCGCCAACGCGCCACTGGTGATGCGGTGGTCGAAGCAGTTCTTCTACCACATACAGGAGATGGAGCAGAGACAGGCATTCAGGTATGGGACGGACCTCATCACTATGCAGTCGCTCACACGCGATGGCGGCGAAGGTCAGAACGCCTTCCTGCAGAAGCGGAAACCGGAGTGGGAGGGACGGAAGGGCGGCAGCGCCCGAGGTGATGTCCATGCCCCCGAAGAGGAGCACGTGTGGAAGGTGGGGAAGGAGACCCGCAGAAGGTAGTTCACTCCTTGACATAGAGAGCTGAGCATCACAAGGCGCAGGCCGGAGGGAGGAAGGCAACATGGCAACAGACAAACAGAAGGCAGTAGAGCTGGCGATCGAGCAGATCGAGCGGGAGTTCGGCCGTGGTTCCCTCATGCGCCTGGGAGATGCGGCACGCCAGCGCATCGAGGTAATCCCCACAGGGTCTCTCGCGCTGGACCTCGCTCTCGGTGTCGGCGGGATACCACGAGGGCGGGTGACCGAGATCTTCGGCTCGGAATCGTCGGGCAAGACCACCCTGGCGCAGCACATCATCGCAGAGGCACAGAAGGCGGGCGGCACCGCCGTGTACATCGATGCCGAGAATGCACTGGATCCCACGTACGCGGCCGCCTGCGGCGTCGACATCGACGCGCTGCATGTGTCACAACCTGACACGGGCGAGCAGGCGCTGGAGATCGCGGAACGCCTGGTACGCAGCATGGGCGTCGACATCATCGTGGTGGACAGCGTGGCTGCTCTGGTGCCGAAGGCTGAACTGGAGGGCGAGATGGGTGACTCTCATGTCGGCCTTCAGGCACGCCTCATGTCGCAGGCTCTGCGCAAACTGACGGCGGCAATCAACAGGTCGCACACGTCAGTCGTCTTCATCAACCAATTGCGCGAGAAGGTTGGCATCGTGTTCGGCAATCCCGAAGTGACGCCCGGTGGACGGGCGTTGAAGTTCTACAGTTCGGTGCGCATCGATCTCCGGCGAGCTGACTCCCTCAAGAAAGGTTCCGAGGTGGTCGGCACCAGGGTCAAGGCGCGCATCGTGAAGAACAAGGTGGCTCCACCGTTCAGGGTGGCTGAGTTCGATATCCTCTTCAGCCAGGGCATCAGCAAAGAGGGCGACCTGATAGACCTCGGCGTTGCCTCAGGCATCATAAAGAAATCGGGCGCGTTCCTCACCTATGGCGAACACAAACTGGGCCAGGGCAGAGAGAACGCCAGAGAGTATCTCAAGCTGAACGCGGGGGTTGCTGCCGAGATCGAGGGTCTCATACGTGCATCCCACCAACCTGTTGGCGCCGCTGCCACCAGCGACGACACTGGTTCCGACTCCAACTAACCGGACGGACGAGGAATGAGTTCGGACGAGGGAACCAGGAGGGCGCTGGCGCGCGCGTATCGTCTGCTGGCGATTCGGAATCGCAGCGAGGCGGAGATGCGGCGAAGCCTCCAGCGCGCGGGGTTCGACGCCGGCAGCATCGATGAAGCCGTAGCGCGTCTGCAGGACCAGGGACTCATCAACGACCGCAACTTCGCGGAGGAATGGACGCGTGGCCGCATGGCATCGAGGCCTCGTGGCCGGAGACTCATCGAGCGCGAGTTGCGCACGAAGGGAGTGTCCGCCGAGGACGCGATTGCAGCTACTTCCGGCGTCGATGACGATGAAGTTGCACGGGCACTTGCGATGAGACGAGCCCAGGCACTCAAGGACGTCGACAGGCAGACGTTCGTACGCAGGTTGTCCAACTACCTTCTGGCCCGCGGATTCTCACGCGAGACCGTGGCTCGCGCCCTTGGGCACGCGATGTCCGTGAGGGACGACTCGTAGCACGAGAGCGACCATGGTACACTAATACACTGATTTTCTCCGCTGACGCTCTTGCATGTGCGTGGCGGGCAATGAATAGGCTTGCGGGTATTCCTTCAAGGGGGCGTTTCGCATGAATGACTGGGGTTTTGCCTTCAGAATAGCCGCCGGAGGGTTCGGAATGGTGTTCTTCCTCCTGGTGGTGCTCTCCATCCTCGTCTGGGCCACATCCCAGGCAGTTCTGCGGCTGACGAAGGACAAGTCGAAACCACCGTCATGAACCCCGTAACACCTGACAGAATACACAACGCCGTCGTGGAGGATAGAGCTTGTTCGGTCTACTAGAGACAGGTCTCCAGCACTTCTATTGGGGCAACGCCATCATGCTGGCCATTGGTGGTTTGCTGATCTACCTCGCCATCGGAAAGAAGATGGAGCCGCTGCTCCTCGTGCCGATCGGATTCGGGATTATGCTCGTCAACCTTCCTCTAGGCGGGTTGATGGACTACCAGATGACATTGAAAGCGCCGGCGTCCGGCACCGTCGTCTCAGTCGAGACGACTGAGGGCACTCGCTTCACAAAGGAAGCTGTGCTGATTCAGCTTGACTCGGGAGAAATCCGCACGCCGGTATTCGGCCGTGTGGACACGTACATGGTTGCGGTGGGAGACCGGGTGGAAGAGGGTGAACCGGTTGCCAGGCTCATCACGCAGGAGCAGACGAACCAGGAGGAGTACCCGACGGAGCCCATCGGCCTCCTGTCCAGGATCTTCAAGTACGGAGTGATGTGGCAGATACTGCCGCCGCTGATGTTCCTCTGTCTTGGTGCACTGACTGACTTCGGGCCAATGCTCTCGAACCCCAAGACGTTGCTGCTGGGAGCTGCCGCTCAGTTCGGCGTGTACTTTGCCTTCTTCCTGGCGCTGCTGGTGGGCTTCAATGTGGCCGAGGCGGCGTCGATCGGCATCATCGGTGGCGCCGAGGGCCCCACAACCATATACGTGACCTCCATGCTGGCCCCCCACATCATCGGGGCCACAGCTGTCGCGTGCTACTCCTACATGGCGCTTGTTCCGGTGATCCTGCCCCCTGTCATCCGTCTGCTCACGACGAAGGAAGAGCGAAAGATCTACATGAAGCCCCAGATGCGCCCCGTAAGGAAGCTGGAGAAGGTCCTCTTCCCGATCATCACGGCGGTAGTGGTCATCCTTTTCGTGCCCTCGTCGGCTCCGCTCATGGGATGCTTCATGGTCGGCAACCTGTTCCGTGAATCCGGCGTCGTCGACCGACTGAGCAACACCGCCCAGACATCGTTCGTCGATATGCTGACGATCTTCCTGACGCTGGCGATTGGCGCCAGCATGCCTGCTGAGAACTTCCTGCAGCCCAAGACCCTGCTGATCCTGGTTCTTGGCGTGGTCGCCTTCGCCAGCGCCGCCGGCGCGGGCGTCCTGCTGGCGAAGCTGATGAACGTCTTCTCCAAGGAGAAGATCAACCCGATGATAGGCGCCGCGGGCGTGTCCGCAGTCCCGATGTCGGCCCGCGTGGTTCAGGTCATGGGCCAGAAAGAGAATCCGCGCAACTTCCTGCTCATGCACGCGATGGGCCCGAATGTCGCCGGCGCCATCGGCGCCGCCATTGCGGGAGGCGTCTTCCTGGGCATCCTCGGATAGAGGTGAGCGGCATTACTCAATGTTCGCGCAGTAGTGAGAACGCTGCAGCCGGGAGCGACAAACATGGAAGAACTGACTGAGACCCAACGGAAGCTGGAGGAATTGCAGAGGAAGAAGGCCTCGATCCTGCAACACGGTGGCGAGGACAAAGTTGCCGCCCAGCACTCCAAAGAGAAGAAGACAGCCCGGGAGCGCATCGACCTGCTTCTGGACGAGGGCTCGTTTGTTGAGTACGGCGCGTTCGTAAAGACTCGTTCGACGTACTACGGACTCGACAAGATGGACCTTCCGACCGATGGTGTAGTAACGGGCATCGGCACTGTCAATGGGCGCAAGGTTGCGGTCTACGCGCAGGATTTCACCATACTCGGTGGCTCCCTGGGCGAGGCGCACGCGTTGAAGATAGTGAAGATGCAGGATCTCGCGCTACAGTCCGGCATTCCGTGCGTGGCGCTGCTCGATTCAGGCGGGGCACGGATTCAAGAGGGCATCGACTCCCTTGACGGATATGGCCGTATCTTCTTCCGCAACTCACGTTCCTCGGGCGTTATCCCGCAGATTTCGCTCATTCTGGGCCCGACAGCGGGTGGGGCAGTGTATTCCCCCGCAATCACCGATTTCATCATCATGACGCGCAAAACGAGCACCATGTACATCACCGGACCGGCGGTGGTGAAGGACGTGCTGTCTGAGGAAGTCACGCATGAACAGTTGGGGGGCGGACTGGTCCACAACCAGCGCAGCGGCGTGGCCCACTTCCTGGCGAATGACGACGCAGATGCCATCTCCGTGGCGAGAGAGCTGCTGTCTTTCATGCCCCAGAACTACAGAGAGCTGCCTCCGACAGAACCGGTTCGGGATATCGAGGACGACCTGTCTCTCAGAGACGTCATCCCGTCGGGCGCAAACAAGCCATATGACGTGAAGGACATCATCACCAGGATCGCCGACGATGGTCACTTCCTTGAGGTGCACCGCCTGTTCGCCCCCAATATCGTGGTCGGCTTCGCGCGCATCGCCGGAAGGCCAGTGGGCATCATCGCGAACCAGGCGAAGTTCATGGCCGGCGTACTCGACATCAATGCCTCCGATAAGGCCTCGAGGTTCATCCACTTCTGCGATTGCTTCAACATCCCTCTACTGACACTTGTGGATGTTCCCGGCTACATGCCAGGTACGGCGCAGGAACACGGAGGCATCATCCGTCACGGAGCGAAGCTTCTCTACGTGTACTCAGAGGCAACCGTGCCGAAGGTAACGCTGATACTGCGAAAGGCCTACGGTGGCGCCTATCTCGGCATGTGCTCCAAGTACCTTGGCGCGGACATGGTGCTGGCGTATCCCACGGCGGAGATCGCCGTCATGGGCGCCAGTGGTGCAGCTGAGATCGTATTCGCGCGGGAGATCAAGAGCGCCGCCAATCCGCAGGAGGTGCGGGCGCAACGCATCAAGGAATACGAGGATCAATTCTCTAATCCGTACCGGGCAGCCGAGAGGGGCTCCGTAGACGACGTGATCGACCCCAAGGAGACTCGGCGGAAGCTCGCGCAGGCGTTTGAACTGCTCGCGACAAAGCGGGATTCCTGCCCGGAGAAGAAACACGGCAACATACCGTTGTAGAAGCAACGATGTGAAAATCCATGGACGTCGCGCGAATTGGTTCACTGCGGCCCGCCGCAGGATCTGAGCGCACGGCGTACCGCCAGTGAGAGGAGAACAGACGAAGATGGCACTAGAGACAATCACATCACCCCTGCCCGGCAAGATCGTGAGCGTTAAGGTATCCGCAGGGCAGAAGGTCAAAGAGGGAGATCTCCTTCTGACCATCGAGGCGATGAAGATGGAGAACGAGATCGTCGCCACCGTCACGGGCACCGTCACATCGGTGTCGGTAGCTGCCGAGGCCACCGTACAGATCGGTGACAACCTCGTCGAGATTGAGGAAGGTTAGACAAATCCGGAATACCGCGCACAGCTTGACAGGATGTACCCTGAACGCGGTATAGTATGTGTCCCCGGGCCATTAGCTCAGTTGGCTAGAGCACGGTCCTGATAAGACCGGGGTCTGTGGTTCGAGTCCACAATGGCCCACTTTCCCTCTTCATCACCACATCGCAGAGTCCCTGAAGGAAGCTGCGCATTCGCCGAGAACGAGCGGGCATTCAGACGGGATTGACTCAGCCCTCCCACGCATCGCCTGACCGCTCATTGTAGCTGTCAAACAGCTTGCCGGCCAGTTCATCGATATCGTGGGACAGCCCAGCCTCATAGTAGCGGAAATAGCAGTTATCCGGAGGGGGCGGGTCCGTGAGCCGCAGTAGAAGGCGTTTGCGCAGGTTCGGGACCTTGCCGAGGCGCCACAACTTCTTGCCCGCCGGCGACAGGCTGCAAATCTCGTAGATTCCCTGAATCTCGGGCGCCTGCTCCGCATTCTCCCGGGTGAACCTGAGCCAGGTCTTTTTGTCACCCATTGATTGCCAATCCTCCTCAACTAGACAGGAGTCTCGGTGTTGCTCTGCCTCACTGCACCATCCAACGAGGATCTCACAGTGTCACGCGCACCTGGAAGACCTGGGGCTCCACCACAGCAAGACCTCCCGGAAGCGGGATAGTCACGCCCCCACGATACGCCGGCAAAGACCAGACCAAGCCAGGATTACTGAAACGGCTCCGCGCACTCATGTCCGTTGCCGTCTCGCGGTCCATCGCATCATGTTACCCCATTGCAGACCCACACTCAACGATATGTGTGCCACATCTATCGCGGATCAGGCAGTGTGCTGCTCCAGAGTAACAAAGAGGGTGGCCGACGGAAACCGTCTGCCACCCTCTCGACAGAGCACTCCAAACGGCTCGACTAACGCTTCGTGTACTGAGGAGCCTTGCGCGCGCGCCGCAGACCGTACTTCTTGCGCTCCTTGACGCGCGGATCCCTGGTGAGGAATCCTTCCTTGCGGAGAGCCGGCTTGAGAACCTCGCTCTCGCGCACAAGTGCGCGGGCTATGCCATGGCTGATCGCGCCGGCTTGACCAGTCACGCCACCACCCAGCACCTTCACCTCCACGCGGAACTTGCCCATCATATCGGTGACGGTCAGGGGCCCTTCAATCATACGGCGATGCTCAAGGCGCGGGAACAACTCGGTGTGGGGCTTACCATTGATGAGGATCCCGCCTTCGCCTGCGTACAGGCGGACTTGAGCCACGGCACACTTTCGTCTGCCGGTTCCCCAGACATACGCTGCATCAGTCATTGCTCGTTGTTCTCCCTCTGCACGACCTGGCCCTTATGCGGATGCTCTTCGCCCGCATAGACGCGAAGCTTCCCGTACATGGTGCGTCCGAGGCTGTTCTTCGGAAGCATGCCCTTCACCGCGTGTTCAACAACACGGCGCGGGTCCTTGTCCATGACGTTCTGGAACGTCTCGGAGCGCAGTCCGCCCGGATAACCCGAGTGCCGGTAGTACATCTTCTCGCTCTTCTTGTTGCCGGTGACAACCACCTTGGCGGCGTTCACTACGACAACATAGTCGCCGGTGTCGATATGGGGGGCAAACATGGGCTTATGCTTTCCCCTCAACAGCACCGCGGCACGCTCTGCCAGCACACCGAGCGTCAACCCGGCGGCGTCTATTACATGCCACTGTCGCTTGATTTCTTTCAGTTTAGGGCTATACGTTCGCATCTCTTCTACTCCCACAGACGTGGTCACTACTCATGCGGCGAAGGGCAGAGGCTCTTCGTAGCGCACTCCGGAAAGACACAACCCACGAGATGGCGCCGCCGGACCGGCAGACGCCCTTCGCGGCCTGTCGACAAGGTCGGCGAACTCATCCGGAGAGCACTTCTCCAACCCCACACGCAGCAGCTGTCCGACCGTGTTGCGCACCTGATGCCGCAGGAACGCATTCGCCACGATCGAGCACTCGATCATGTCCTCAGTCTCCACAATACGAGCTTCATGCACAATGCGCACTGTCGACTCCCCGTCCTCAAGCGACGTGGCAAACGAGGCGAAGTCATGCACTCCGTTCAGTTCATAGGCCGCCTGGCGCATAAGACCCACGTTCAGGCTATCCTTGACCACCAGACAGTACCTGTCCGCCAGAGGCGCACGCGTAGGCCGATGGGCGATACGGTAGACGTACCGCCGTGAGAGGGCGCGGCGACGCACATCAAAATCACCGTCAATCACACACGCACCTCTAATCGCTATGTCCTCAGGCAGATAATGGTTCAAAGCTCTCACCACAACATCAGGAGACAGGTCGTTCCGAATCCAGAAGGAGATCACCTGTCCACGCGAGTGTACCCCAGTGTCGGTACGACTGGCAGCATGGACCCGAGTCTCGATGCCGCTAAGCTTGACTATGGCTGTCTCAATCTCCCCTTGCACGGTGCGCCCACCGGGCTGCCGCTGGTACCCGGCGAAACCGGTTCCATCATACTCGACCAGCGCTGCCAGTTTGTGAAGCTCCACCTATTCAACCAGTTCCAGTTGAGCCATTTCAGCCGCGTCGCCGAATCGAGGTCCGATGCGCACAAGGCGCACGTACCCGCCGGAACGGCGCGCGTACCTGCGGGCGAGATCATCAAACACTTTCTTCGCCGTCTTCTCTTGCGGCAAGAAAGCCACCGCGCGGCGCCGCGACGCAAGGTCGCCGGCCTTTCCGAGCGTAATGACGCGCTCTGCCAGGCTCTTCACTTCCTTCGCCTTGGCAACGGTGGTAACCATTTTCTCATGTTCGATGAGTTCCGCTACCAGATTGCGATACAGGGCAAGCCGATGTTCGGTTGGCCTGTCCAGCTTTCTTCCTGCAACTCGGTGTCTCACTTCGACTTCCCCTTTGACTTCTCAGGGATGGGATAGCCCATACTGGTGAGCAACTCCTGAACCTCAACCTGGGACTTGTCTCCAAATCCCGGCAACGGAGGAAGCCCGTCCCTGGTCTTCTCGATAAGCTGGCCCAGCGTCATGATTCCGGCACGACGCAGGCTGTTGTGCGCACGCGTAGACAAACCGATCTCGGCCAGAGCGGTGTTGTACTGTTCGGACGGAATACCCAGTCCGGTGGCGGCCCCGGCCTCAAGCGCCGTTGGTGTCTCGAGGCTTCTGAAGGCAGCGAATTCCTTCATCAGGATGTCGGCACTCTGCGTAACCGCCTCGAACGGGGTGATGGTGCCGTCGGTCCAGACCTCGATGATGAGCCGTTCCGGGCTCCGTTCCTCACCGGGATTGATGGGCTCCACCACGAAATTGGCCTTCCTCACGGGTGAGAACACCGCATCGACAGGAAGAGCGCCCACAGGGAGGCCATCGGCCGATATCGCCGGCACATACCCGCGGCCCAGCTCCACATTGAACTCCACGTGCAGCTTGGCCTCGTCAGAATCAAGGCTGGCCAGCGACAGGTCCGAGTTGACTACCTGAAAATCGATCGACGACTGGATGTCCGCAGCGGACACCACGCCCTCGCTCTCGACATCGAGGAACAGTTTCCCGGGCTGCTGTGTGACTGGACGAAGCCGCAGTTCTTTCACATTGAGCAGGAACTCGAGCACGTCCTCCCTCACGTGGGGTATGGTAGAGAATTCGTGCTGAATGCCCTCTATCTTGACCCACGTGACTGCAGCACCAGGGAGTGAACTCAGCAGCACACGCCGCATGGCATTGCCAAGGGTGACACCAAAACCGATGTCGAGCGGTTCAGCAGAGAACCGCCCATATGAACCGGTTGACTGAACACATGCTACGACCGGAATGGAAATCTCACTCACTACGCACCCTCCCTGTGACTATCTGGAGTAGTACTCCACGACAGCCTTTCCACTCAGCCTGCTGTCGACGTCTTCCGTAGTCGGCAAGCTGACAACTGTGCCTTTCATCTGCTGCTCGTCAAGCCTGAGCCATCCGGGGACGCCACGTCCCTGCGTCTGTTCGGCGACGACCTTGAACAGAGCGGTCTTGGTGCTCTGAGGGCGCCAGCTGATAACGTCTCCGGCCTTGACTATATAGGAGGGCACATTCACTTTGCGATCATTCACACGGATATGGCCATGGCGGACGATCTGCCTGGATTGAGCCCGGGAATCACCGAAGCCAAGCCGGTACGCAACGTTGTCGAGGCGCCGCTCAAGCAGAATCATCAGGTTGTCGCTGGTCATTCCCGGAAGGCGCTGCGCCTCCTCGAAGAAGCGGCGGAACTGCGACTCGAGCACGCCATACGTGAAGCGAACTTTCTGTTTCTCTCGCAGCTGCATGCCGCGATCGGACACACGCCGACGCATCTTGGGCTTACCGCCCGGAGGCACCGTGCCCCTGCGTTCGAAGATGCACCGAGGACTGGTGCATTTATCACCTTTCAGCATCAGCTTGTCGCCGATGTAACGACACAGCTCACATCGTGGGCCAGTGTACCGCGCCATAGTCTTACACCCTCCTCCTTCCACGAGGACGACAACCATCATGGGGGATAGGCGTCACGTCACGGATGCTGGTGACCATGAGTCCCGCACCCTGCAGCGCCCTGATGGCAGCTTCCCGACCACTGCCAGGCCCCTTGACGTACACGTCCACCCGTCGCATGCCGTCGTTCTGGGCCTGACGGGCGGCATCCTGCGCGGACAACTGGGCCGCATACGGGGTCCCCTTACGGGAGCCCTTGAAGCCGGATTTGCCAGAGCTTCCCCATGCGATCACTGCCCCGGCGGGGTCAGTGATCGTCACAATCGTATTGTTGAACGTCGATTGAATGAAGGCCTTGCCTTCAGCAATATTTCGACGTACTCGTCTCCTGGCTTTGCCTTTCTGTGCCTTCTTCGCCATGTTTCCTCACCCGATAGTCTTCAACTATGCCTATTTCTTGGTGGCGCCGCGCTTCTGACCTCTGCCGGCGACCGTCTTTCTCGTGCCGCGGCGAGTCCGCGCGTTGGTCCTGGTGCGCTGGCCGCGTACGGGAAGGTTACGCTTATGCCTCAACCCCCGAATACAGCCGATATCCACCAGGCGCTTCACATTAAACTGCACCTCTCGGCGCAGATCACCCTCGACCTTGTAATCAGCGTCAAGCACATTACGAATACGAGTCGCCTGATCTTCGGTGAGGTCTTTCACCTTCAGGTTCTCATCGATCCCGGCCTTGGCAAGCAAGTGCTTGCTGATGGCAGGACCTACTCCGTAGATGTACTGGAGCCCAACGACAATATGCTTGTCCTTCGGCAGGTCAACACCAGCGATACGGGCCATTCTTCAGCTCCTCAGAAAGGCTATGACATGACAAGTGGCTATCCTTGCCGCTGCTTGTGCTTAGGGTTCTCGCACAGGACACGGACCACGCCGCGGCGGCGGACAACCTTACACTTGCTACAACGTCGTTTGACAGACGAACTTACTTTCATAGCGACTCACCATGCAAAACCTTACTATATTACGGGATTGGCTCCTACGTGTCAAAGCAGCGCTACTTGAGCCGGTATGTGACACGCCCACGCGTCAGATCGTAGGGCGACAGTTCGACAAGCACCCTGTCACCCGGCAGTATCTTGATGTAGTGTTTCCTCATCTTTCCGGAGATGTGAGCGAGCACGACATGGCCGTTCGGCAGCTCCACGCGGAACATCGTGTTAGGCAAGCATACCGTGACCTTGCCCTCCACCTCGATCTTCTCTTTCTTCGCCATACGCAACAACCTACGCGAACACTATCGGTTCGCCATCCGTCACCGCCACGCTATTCTCGAAATGCGCTGATAGACTACCATCGAGCGTCACCACAGTCCAGCCGTTATCCATTACCCTGGTTCGCCAGCCTCCTGCGGTCACCATGGGCTCGATAGCCAGCGTCATTCCCGGCCGCAATGCGGCTCCTTTTCCACCATACACGAAATTCGGTATCTGCGGATCCTCGTGCAGATTGCGACCCACTCCGTGCCCCGTATACTCACGCACTATGGAGAATCCAGCGCGCTCCACATACCGTTGAATGGCTGCGGACACGTCGCCCACGTGATTGCCCACGCGTGCATACCTGACTCCCTCGCGCAGCGCCTCACGCGTCACATCGATCAACTGCGCTGCACGCGGGGCCACTTTGCCAACACCCACGGTAAACGCGGCGTCCGTGTGGAAGCCCTTACAGAAGACCCCAAGGTCCACAGACACAATGTCCCCTTCGCGAATCACCCGCGGTCCGGGAATGCCGTGGACCACCTCGTCGTTGATGGATATGCACGCGCTCGCGGGATACCCCTGGTACCCCTTGAACGACGCGACCACCCCGCACCGCCTCATCTCTCCATCCACCAACTCATCGAGGTCCCCGGTGGTGACCCCGACCCGCACCTCATTCTTCACCTTTTCGAGCATCTCCGCGAGGATGGAGCCACCCTCACGCATAATCTCGATCTCCTCCGGAGACTTCACCAGAATCAAGCTCTCTCCACATGAAGCAGCTTCAACATCGCTGCCGATACCTGCTCGACCGGAAGGTTGCCGTTGACCCGGACCAGCTTGCCCTGCTCTTCATAGTAGTCGATGATAGGCAACGTCTGAGTCAAGAACACCTTCAGCCGCTCACGCACGGTCGCCTCGGTGTCGTCGGCCCTCTGATACAGTTCTCCCCCACACCGGTCGCAACGGCCGGCCACCTTGGGAGGCGAACTCACCGCGTGGTACGGAGTCTGACAACTGCGGCATATCCAGCGCCCGCTGAGCCTCCTCACAAGCTCCTCCTCGGGCACCTCGATATACACGGCGCTGTCGATACGCCGACCCTCGGCAGTCATCTTCTCGTCCAGCGCCCGCGCCTGGCTCAGCGTACGTGGAAAACCATCGAACAACACACCGGCAGCGCAGTCAGGCTTGCGAATGCGCTCCAGCACCATGTTGATGGTGACCTCATCAGGCACGAGTTCACCCTTCTCCATGTAGGACTTGGCCAGCAGACCCAATTCGGTCTGCTCCTGCAATGCGTGGCGGAACAGATCTCCCGACGCGACATGGACCATGCCCAAACGGCCGGTCAGCACACTCGCCTGAGTTCCTTTGCCCGCACCAGGGGCGCCAAGCAACACTACATTCATAACACCAGCCCCCTACTTAAGGAATCCGTCGTACCTGCGCATAGTCAATTGTGATTCAAGCTGCTTCATCGTGTCGAGTGCGACACCGACTGCAATCAGGATGGCGGTGCTGGATATCTCCAGCATAGTGACACCCGTAATCAGCCTCGCAATAAACGGGGTCACGGCAACCAGCGCCAGGAACATAGCCCCGCCAAACGTAAGCCGCTTGATGACAGCGTTCAGATAGTCCGAGGTCGACTTCCCTGGCCGCACGCCGGGAATGAAGCCTCCCTGCTGCTGCAAGGTGCGCGGCAAGCTCATCTGTTCAAATATCACCATGGTATAGAAGAAGGTGAATCCAAACACAAGGAGGAAATACAGTCCCCAGTAGAGAAGACCTCCCGGAAGCCCGGCCGCCGGATCAAAGGCATTGTAGACACCGTCCCAGAAGCCAGGAGTCTGCGGGTTCACGAAATAGCTCGCCACGAGTCGCGGCAGCTGCATCATCGCGATGGCGAAGATCAAAGGTATCATGCCCGCGGTGTTGACCCGCAGAGGGACATAGGTTGAGCCCGATTGGCGGTACATCCTGCCGCCGCGGAACGTGCTCTTGGCATACTGGACCGGAATACGCCGATGCGCCTCGATGAAGAGAACGATGAGCACCAGCGTCGCTGCTCCAAGGATGGCGAACACAATCGTGCCGATGGGGTTGTCCTGGAACGCCAGCCCGATGCGCCCGGCCGACTCGGCCAGGGACGCCACGATGCCGCCGAAGATGATGATCGAAATACCATTACCGATGCCACGCTCGGTGATGAGTTCTCCCATCCACACCAGGAAGATGGTTCCCGCGGTCATCGAGAGGATAATCGTTGCGGTAGTGAGGGCATCAGGGCGCGCGATCACGTTCTGACTGGTCAGAAGCGCGAGCTGCGAGTAGCCCTGAAGCGCAGCCAGGGGAACGGTCAACAGATGGGTGATCCGGTTGATTCGGCGCTGGCCCGCCTCTCCCTGCTGGGAGATAGCCTGCAGACTGGGAATGACCGGCACCAGCAACTGCATGATGATGGACGAGGTGATGTAGGGATAGACGCCCATTGCGGCGACGCTGAAGTTCCTCATTGCGCCGCCACTGAAGAGGTTGAGCATTCCAAGAAGCGCGTTCTGGTCGAAGAACTCGCTCAGAGCCTGAGGATCAACGCCAGGCAGTGGAACATGCACGAGGAAGCGGAAAGCGACAAGTATGCCGAGAGTGAACAGAAGCCTCTGCCGGAGGTCCGGCAGGGAGAAGGCATCCCGCATTGCCTGGATGAGACGTGGCTGACCCTCTTTCTGCTGCATGCTACGCCTTCCTCACAGTTCCTTGTGCCGCCTTGATCTTCTCTTCGGCGGCAGCAGAGAACGCATCAGCGACCACGGTGAGTTGCTTCTCCAGCGTCCCATATCCCAGTATCTTGGTCGGCAACGCAACCGAGCGGATCAGTCCTGCGTCCTTCATATCCTTGGCGGCCACCTCGGCGCCATCGGGGAACACGTTGAGCGCACTCACGTTGACGACATTGAACTCGATCTTGAACACATTGGTGAAGCCACGCTTGCGCGGCAGCCGTTTGATAAGAGGCAACTGGCCGCCCTCGAAGCCGAGGCGCACACCCTTGTGATGGCCCTTCTGGCCCTTCATGCCGCGGCCCGAGTACGTGCCGCGACCACTCCCATTGCCCCTGCCCACACGGCGCGAGCTATGGGTAGCGCCAGCCGTGGCAGTCAGTTCATTCAATCGCATCGCTAGCCTCCGAGGACGACTTGTCAGCACTCCTCTCGCCGGACACCTGCTCGGCGACGCGCAGAGCAGTGAGCGCGAGGATGGTGGCGCGCGCCACATTGATGCGGTTCTGGCTTCCCAGAGACTTGCTGATCACGTTGCGCACGCCTGCAAGCTCCAGCACAGTGCGGACGGTATTGCTGGCGATCATGCCGCGCCCCTGGGCGGCCGGTTTCAGCAGCACGATTGAGGAACCGTACTTGGCCAGCGTCTCGTGTGGGATGGTCTCCTCGACCACCGGCACTTCGATCATCTGTTTCCGTCCCATCGCCCCGGCCTTGCGGATGGCCTCCGGCACACCGGTCGCCTTCGCGAGCCCGACACCCACGTGACCGTTGCCATCGCCGACCACCATCAGCGCCCTGAAACGCAATCGGCGCCCGCCTTTGACGACCTTGGTCACACGGTCGACGGTCATGAGCTTCTCCTCGACTTGCAGCTCGGAGGACTCAACTCGTTCCAATCTGGTATTCAGCTTAGTTACTGCCTTCATACACGATACCCTTTATCACTCTTCGCTGGGACTCGCCGCAACGGCTAGAACTCGAGACCGGCCTTCCTGGCTTCATCGGCGAGCGCGCGAACCCGCCCGTGGTACTTGAAGCCTCCCCGATCAAAGACAACCTTCTTGATGCCCTTCTCCATGGCCCTCTGGGCGACGATGGCGCCCACGCGTCCAGCGACTTCGGTCTTGGACAGCTCCCGCGTGGCGTCCGCGACAGTGCGTTCCATCGTGCTGGCCGCAACCAGCGTTCGCTGGAGATCGTCATCAATGACCTGCGCATAGATGTGCTGGAGGCTGCGATAGACCGCCAAACGCGGACACTCGCCCGTCCCATGCACTTTGCGCCTCACGCGCTCGTGCCGAATCCTACGCATCAGAATCGGGTTCTTCCTCGCCATGTCACTCTATCCTTTTGTGACCTTGCCGGCCTTGCCAGGCTTCAGTCTCACTTTTTCCTCAGCGTACTTGATACCCTTGCCTTTGTAGTGGTCGCAGGGTCGGATCGCCCTCACCTTGGCAGCCACTTGGCCGACCAGTTCCTTGTCGTAGCCACTAAGGCGGATGCGGTTCGTCCCCTCGACGGTCGCATCAACGCCCTCGGGCACGGTGAACTGCACCGGGTTGCTGTACCCGACCTGCAGGGTGAGATCGTCACCCGTCTTCTGCACGCGGTAACCGACGCCGCTCACCTCGAGCACACGCTCAAACCCGCCGCTGACGCCCTGCACCATGTTGGCGAGAAGCGTGCGCGTGAGTCCGTGCATCGACCTGTGAATACGATTGTCGCTCGGCCGCTCGACGGTCAGCTTCCCGTCCTTCAGTGTCAGACGCATGTCGCGATTCACCGCGCGCGTCAACTCACCGCGAGTGCCCTTCACAACAACCACATTGTCAGCAGAGATGGACACCTGGACGCCTCCAGGCACATCAATCGGCATTCGTCCAATTCGAGACATCTAACTGTTACCCCGCATTCGACCTACCAGACGTAGCAAAGCACTTCGCCGCCGAGTTTCTTTCGCCACGCCTGCTGTCCGGTCATGATTCCCTGCGATGTCGACATGATAGCCAGTCCAAGACCGCCGTAGACGCGCGGTATCTCGGTTTTCCCGGCGTAAACACGCAGACCAGGTCGGCTGACCCGCTCAAGGCCGAGAACCGCCGGCTGCTTCTCGACGTACCGCAACTGTACGCGAAGCATCTGAGCCGGCTTGGCCTTCACGATCTCATAATCTTCGATGAAGTTCTGTTCCTTCAGGATCTTCGCGATGGCCACCTTCACACTGGAGTGAGGAATGAGCACACTCTCGTGGCCGACCATCACGGCATTCCTTATCCTTGTGAGCATGTCGGCAATAGGATCGTTAACCATCAGTGCTCTCTCCTCACCAACTCGACTTCCTGACTCCAGGGATCTGTCCGAGGACAGCGAGTTCCCTAAAGCAGATACGGCACAGTCCAAACTTGCGCATGTAACCGCGCGGCCTGCCACACAGACGGCAACGGCTGCGGTGCTGCACCGCGAACTTTGGCTGCCGCAACGACTTCGCTATCTTTGATTTCTTCGCCATATTAGTCTCCCGAGAGGGGCATCCCCATCAGCTTCAGTAGCAGTTTCGCTTCGTCATCACGCTTCGCGCTGGTGACAATGGTCACCTGCAAGCCTCTGATCTTCTCGATCTTGTCGTACTCAATCTCCGGAAAGACGATCTGCTCTTTAAGGCCGAGGCTGTAGTTGCCGCGACCATCGAAGGCATCACCCGGAATTCCACGGAAGTCACGTATACGTGGCAGTACGATGCCCACGAGCCGATCAAAGAAATCCCACATGCGCTTGCCCCTCAGTGTGACCATCATACCGATAGGCATGCCGGTCCTCAGTTTGAAGGCAGCAATAGACCGCCGAGCATGGGTGATAACGGGTTTCTGACCCGTAATCGTCGCCAGATCCTTCTCGGCAGACTCCAGCGCCTTGGCGTTTTGAATGGCCTCACCAAGGCCGATGCCCACCACAATCTTCTGTATTCGAGGAAGCTCCATTACGTTGTCGTATCCGAGCCGGTTCTTCAACTCGGGGAGCACTTCCTTCACATATCTCTCTTTTGCACCCAGCATGGCGGTCGCACTCCTCAATCAATCGGTTCGTCGCAGGACTTACAGATTCTTACCTTCCGTCCGTCCTCGAGAGTCTTGTAGCCAACCTTCGCCGGCTTCTTGCACTTCTCACACACAAACATGACATTGGACACATGAATGGGGGCCTCAAGCTCGACGATGCCGGCCTGCCGCGCGGCGCGGCGCGCCCGCGAATGCCGCTTAATCATATTGAGTCCCTCAACCACAACGCGCTCATCCTTGGGCAGGGCGCGGCGGACCTTACCCTTCTTCCCACGGTCCTTGCCGGTGGTGATCAGGACTGTGTCATTCTTCTTGATCTTCACTTCACACCACCTCCGGAGCGAGCGAGATTATCTTGGTGAAATTCTTGTCACGCAGTTCCCTGGCAACCGGGCCGAAGACACGACTCCCCTTCGGGTTGTTCTTGTCGCCCAGGACCACCACCGCATTCTCGTCGAAACGCACGTAGGCGCCGTTGGCCCTGCGGAACGGCCGGGTTTCACGCACGATCACCGCCTTGACCACTTCCCCCTTCTTCACCGCACCATGCGGAATCGCCTGTTTCACCGTGGCTACGATGACATCACCAACATGGGCGTAGCGCCGCCTGCTGCCGCCAGGGATATTGATACACATCACTTCCTTGGCGCCGGTGTTGTCAGCCACCTTCAATCGCGTGTAGCTCTGAATCATTGCTCACCACCCTCGGCCGGCGGCACGCTGAACTGCACTCCTGCCACATGGCTGACGACGCACCATCTCTTCCGATGCGAGAGCGGGCGGGTCTCGATGATCTCCACCGTATCGCCGACGTGGCAGGCATTCGCCTCATCGTGGGCCATATACTTCCGCACGCGGCGGATGGACTTCTTATAGACCGGGTGTCGACTGACGGTGTCGACGGCGACGACCACCGTCTTATCCATCTTGTCGCTCACAACTCGTCCCTTGAGTGTCTCCTTCTTAACCATGTCGCTCACCTGATACCCAGCTCTCTCTCTTTCAGAATAGTGTTGAGCCTGGCCACATCCCGTCTCACCTTTGCCAGTTCGCGGTGATTGACCAGCTGTCTGCTGGCTACCCGGACGCTCAGATTGACCAGCTCCTTGTCGTAGTCGTCGAGCTTCTTGCGGATCTCGACGTCGGACAATGCGCGAACTTCTTCAGCCTTCAATGTTGCTCACCTCTCGCGTCACGAACTTCGTGCCGATGGGCAGTTTATGCGACGCGAGCTCCACCGCCTTCTTTGCCTGGTCCTCCGGAATACCCGCCAGCTCGAACATGACGCGTCCGCGTCTGACCACGGCGACCCACTGGTCGGGCGCACCTTTACCGCCACCCTGGCGCGTCTCCGCCGGCTTCTTGGTTATCGACTTATCGGGAAAGACCCGGATCCACAACTTGCCCTGGTTCCTGAGGAACCTCACAAACACACGCCGTGCCGCCTCGATCTGCTTGGCGGTTATCCAGTCGTTCCCATCGGCACAAAGGCCGAAGTCGCCAAACGCAACCGTGTTACCGCTATGAGCGGAACCAAGCCTGCGGCCACGGTGCATCTTACGATACTTGACTCGTTTCGGTTGTAGCACTTCGCCTCCTCGCCTCGGGCAGGATCTCACCGCGGTAGACCCAGACCTTCACGCCGATGCGCCCCATGATGGTGCGCGCCTCCGTGAATCCGTAGTCGATATCCGCTCTGAGCGTATGCAAGGGCATCCTGCCCTCATGAACTGTCTGTGAACGCGCAATCTCGGCGCCGCCAAGCCGCCCGCCCACGCGGATCTTCACTCCCTGGGCCCCAGCCTGCATCGTTCGGAACGACGCCTGCTTCATCACACGCCGATATGGCACCCGAGCCTCGAGCCGCTCGGCAATGTTGTACGCAACCAACGCGGCAACCATCTCGGGCTGATCAACCTCTCGGATGGTAAGCCGTACGCGCTCCTTGGCTACCTGTTCCAGTTCGCGGCGCAGCGACTCGACGTTCTGTCCGCCACGGCCTATGAGTATGCCGGGGCGTGCCGAGAACACCGTCACGAATACCTCGCTGCCAGTGCGCTCAATGTCAACCCGTGCGATGCCAGATTCGCGAGAGCGGCGCTGCAGGACCTTGCGCAACTGCATATCCTGGTACAGCAGCTTGCCGTACTCCTTGTTGGCGTACCACTTGGCCTGCCACTCCTTAGTGACACCAAGCCTGAATCCAATTGGATGAACTTTCTGACCCAAGTCTAGTCCTCCTCGACAAGCACGGTGACATGGCTCGCCCGCTTCAGTATGGGGCTGATCCTGCCTCGCGACTGCGGACGGAACCTTTTCAGGGTCCGTGCCTCATCAGCGTAGATGCTGACAATCCGGAGAGACGGAGTGGGTATCTGGTAGTTGTTCTCCGCATTGGCAGCGGCCGACTTCACGACCTTTGCCACAGCGCGCGCGGCAGGGCTCGGCATGAAACGAAGCAGCGCAAGCGCTTCCTCAACCTTCTTGCCACGCACCATATCCACAACGCGTCGAACCTTGCGGCTCGGCATTCCGATGTCTTTCGCTACAACCTTAACCTTCATTGTTCAGCACCCTACTTCTTCGCTGCCTTGCTCTTGGCCACGTGTCCACGGAACGTGTACGTCGCCACGAACTCACCCAGCTTGTGCCCGACCATGTTCTCGGTGATGAATATCGGCACATGCTTCCGGCCATTGTGCACAGCGATGTTGTGTCCAATCATCGACGGAAGTACGGTCGACGACCGGGCCCAGGTCCGGATTATGGTCTTCTCCCCGGACTTGTTAAGAGCGTCGATCTTCTTGACCAGCTTCGGATGACAGTATGGACCCTTCTTAAGTGATCTTGTCATGCTACTTTCTCCGCCTGACTATGAAGCGATCGGACACAGTCCACCGCCGCGTTCTGCCGCCGATGGCGAGCTTACCCCATGGCGTCTTGGGCGGCATGCCCCTCGGGGCGCGTCCCTCACCGCCACCATGAGGATGATCACGCGGCGTCATCGCAGAGCCACGCACCGTCGGGCGCCTGCCGCGCCATCGAATTGTGCCGGCCTTGCCGACCTTTTCGTTCTTATGATCGATATTTCCCAGCTGCCCGACGGTCGCCAGACACGTACCGTGAATGCGGCGCATCTCCTGTGAGGGCAGCCGAAGCAGTACATAGTCACCCTCTCTGCTCACCAACTGAGCCGAGGCGCCGGCACTGTGCACAAGCTGTCCGCCCTTTCCCGGTGTGAACTCGATGTTATGCACCTGGGTCCCGACGGGAATCGCCGCCAGGGGCAGGGCATTGCCGGGCTTGATGGGAGCCTCGCGGCCCGCCACCACGGTATCGCCCACCGAAAGCCCCAGGGGGGCAAGGATATAGCGCTTGTCACCATCAGCGTAATTGACCAGCGCGATGCGGGCGGTGCGGTTGGGGTCGTACTCAATCGTCGCGACCTTTCCCGGCACACCGGTATTGTTCCTGCGGAAATCGATGAGGCGCAGCATGCGTTTGCTGCCGCCGCCACGATGGCGCACGGTCACTGCACCCCGGTTGTTCCGGCCCGCATGCTTCTTGGCGGGAACCAGAAGCGCCTTCGCCGGAGTAACCTTGCTCAGTTCCTCCGAGATGACGGCAACCTTGTTCCGTCTGCCGGCAGATGTTGGCTTAAATGTCTTAAGAGCCATGAATCCTGCTTCCTCTACTGCTTCTCAGGGTCAAATCGACCGCACCGGCTAGCCGTGCCGCCGCTGCCACCTGGTCTTCTTCAGCAGCTTCTTGTGCTGGTGTTTAGTAATCTTCTTCCTGCGCCACTTAAGTACTGATCCCATTACACGCCCTCGAAGTAAGTGATTCTCTCGCCAGGCCGGAGCTGAACGATGGCCTTCTTCCACGCGGAAGTCGGAGCCATCCTGCGCCCACTTCGACGCATCTTGCCGGGCACAGTAACGACGTTCACATCGACCACATGGACGTTGAATACCTTCTCGACCGCACCCTTGACCTGGACCTTGTTGGCCGAACGGGCGATCTCAAAGACGTACTTGTCCTGCTCCTGGAGCTCCGTCGCCTTCTCCGTTATGAGCGGGCGCCGGATAATATCATGCAGATTCATCGTTGCCCCCCTTGCTACCCCAGATCTCCTCCATCTTGCGGAGTGCGGGGACAGTCACAATCAGCTTATCCGTGGACATCACGTCAAGGGTATTCACCACGTCGCACGGGCGTACAGTGGTTCCCTGAAGATTACGGGCGGAAAGGCACAGAGCTGGCAGGCTCTCGGGCACCACGATGAGAACCGACGAGGCCTTGCCCGCGGCGGCGATCATCGCGGCCACATCTTTGGTCCTGGGCGCGGCGACGCTGACGTCATCCACGGCCCACAAGGAACCTTCACGTGCCTTCAATGACAGTGCGCTCGCGAAAGCCACTCGCCTCATCTTCTTCGGCATGGCTTGCCGATAGGAGCGGGGAGACGGGCCAAAGACGATTCCTCCGCCGCGCATCAACGGCGACTTGATACTGCCGCGGCGGGCACGGCCCGTGCCCTTCTGTGCGTAGAGTTTGCGTGTGCTGCCAGTCACCTGGCCGCGCGTCTTGGTTGCCGCCGTTCCTTGCCGCTTGTTGGCAAGCAGGCGTTTGACGGCCTGATGCACCACTCCTTCACGGAACGGCACGCCAAAGATGCTGTCGTCGACTTCGATCTCGTCGATCGTGTCGCCAGTCAGATTGTGTACCGGAATCTTCACGTTACTCACCCACCTTTTCGACGATGACGACGCCGCCATTGGCGCCGGGCACCGCACCGTGAACCAGCAGCAGATTGCGCTCAGGGTCCACGCGCACAACCTTGATATTGATGGCCGTCACACGGTCATCTCCCAGGTGTCCCGCCATCTTCTTGCCCTTCAACACACGACCTGGAAACGTACCGGAGCCGATGGAGCCCGGGGCCCTGTGCCGGTCGGACTGACCGTGCGTCTTCGGGCCGCCACGGAAATGATATCGCCTCACCCCACCAGCAAAGCCACGCCCCTTGGAGCGTCCACTCACCTTCAACACATCGCCGGCAGCCATGATACCGACATCGACCCTGGAACCGACTTCAGCGGTTCCGGCAGCGACGCGGAACTCATGCAGCACAGGATGCGCACCGTGATCACGCAAGTGCCCCTTTTGGGCCTTGTTCAAACGCTTGGATTCGCCAAAGCCGAGCTGAACCGCATCGTAGCCGTCCTTCTCAGCCGTCTTCACCTGAACCACGGTGCAGGGACCCGCCTCGATCGCAGTCACGGGAACGCATTCGCCGTTCTCAAGGAACAGCTGCGTCATACCTATTTTCTTTCCGATAATGCCACGCACGGGAATGCTCCTCACTCGCGTTCTTACAACTTGATGTCGATCTCGACACCCGACGCGACGTTGATCTGAGTCAGCGCGTCGATAGCCTTCGACGTGGGCTCCTGAATGTCGATGAGCCTCTTGTGAGTGCGAATCTCGAACTGCTCACGAGAGTCCTTATCGATGTTCGATGAGCGGGTGACGCAGTATTTCTCAATCCTGGTGGGCAATGGGACGGGTCCGACCACAATGCCGCCGGCGCTTTCCACCGCCTCGATAATCTGCCGGACGGCCTGATCAACCACTCGGTGATCAAACCCCTTTACCTTCACGCGTACTTTCTGACTGGTCATCTTCTCGGCCCCTGTTCTAACACTAGCTATTCTTGCTCAACTGTTCGGCGAGCGTCGCCGGAACCTGTTCATATCGGCAGAACTCCATCGTGTGGGTCACACGGCCCTGGCTCAAGGAACGCAGCGCCGAGGCGATACCGAACGTCTCTCCCAACGGTATCAGACATCCAACCACGGTGGAATCTCCATGAGACTCGATGCGCTCGATGCGGGCCCTGCGCGCGTTCAGATCGCCGATGATCTCACCGGTGAACTGAGTCGGCATGGTGACTTCAAACTTCATAATAGGCTCGAGCAGCACCGGCTTGGCCTTGGGCAACCCGGCCTTCACCGCCATCGAACTGGCGATCTTGAACGCCAGCTCGGACGAGTCCACTTCATGGTAGCTGCCATCGAAGGCCGTCACGGTCACATCCACCACCGGATACCCCGCAGGCCCTCCGGTCTCAACGGCCTCGCGCGCGCCGGACTGGATAGCTGAGAGATACTCCCGCGGGACGACACCGCCCTTTATCGCATCGACGAATTTGAAGCCGCTGCCGCGTTCGCCCGGTTCGAGCTTGAGCCACACATGACCGAACTGGCCGCGGCCGCCCGTCTGACGCACGAATCGTCCTTCGGACTCAACGGCACGCGTAATGGCCTCTCGATACGCCACCCGTGGCTTGCCCACGTTCACGCGAACGCCGTACTCACGGGACATGCGCTCAACCATCACCTCGAGGTGCAGTTCGCCCATTCCCATGATGAGGGCCTGGCCCGTCTCGGGGTCCTGGCGCACCTTAAAGCTCGGGTCTTCGTCGACGAGCTTGCCGAGTACGTCTTCAAGCTTCTCAGAGTCGGCCTTAGCTCTCGGCTCGATCGCCATCGAGAGTACCGGCTCAGCGAAGCGGATAGCTTCGAATATTACGGGCCGCGCAGCGCTGCACAGCGTATCGCCCGTGGTAGTGCCCCGCAGCCCAACGGCCGCAACAATGCTGCCAGCCTCGGCCTCGCTCACCTCTTCACGGCGATTGGAGTGCATCAGATACAGACGCCCGATCCGCTCCCTCTTCCCCTTGGCCGTATTGAGCACCTGCGAGCCGGATTCCATCCGGCCCGAGTAGATCCGAATATAGATCAAACGCCATGAACGGATCCGACACCACTTTGAAGGCCAGCGCAGCCGGTGGTTCATCATCGTGGGAGCGCAGACCGCTTCCACGGAACCAGAGGAATCCTGCCCCACAACGGCGAGGACATCCAGTGGCGACGGCAAATAGGCCACTATTGCGTCCAGCAGCAACTGGACTCCCTTGCCGCGAAGTGCGCTGCGCAGCACCGGGACGATCTTGTTGCTGACCGTGAGCCGCCGCAACGATTCCTTGATGGCGTCCGTCGAGATGTCCTGTCCTTCAAGATAGGGCAACAGAACGGCGTCGTCCCTCTCGGCGAGCTTCTCGATGAGTCGATGGCGCCACAAAGCGGCAGCCTCTGCCTCGCTCGCGGGATCAGTCCCGCCGCCCGGCCTTCTTCAGAGTCGTCTGGAACAGTACCGCCTTCTGTTCAACGATATCGATGACGCCGCGGAACGCGCGCCAGCGCCGACGGGGATCTGCTGGCGCACGGCCACCGCATTGAGGCGGGATTCGATCGTGGACACGGTTCGGAAGAAGTCCGCACCCACCCGATCCATCTTGTTCACAAAACATATACGTGCCACATGATAGCGGTCGGCCTGGCGCCACACCATCTCCGACTGCGCCTCGACACCCGCCACCGCATCCAGTATCACCACGCCGCCATCAAGAACCCGCAGGCTCCGTTCCACTTCAGCGGTGAAATCGACGTGGCCCGGAGTGTCGATGATATTGATTCTGTGCTCGGCCCAGTGGCACGTCGTCGCCGCGGCCATGATGGTGATGCCGCGCTCACGTTCCTGGTCCATCCAGTCCATGACGGCGGTTCCCTCATCCACGCCGCCGACCTTGTACGTGCGGCCGGTGTGATGCAGGATGCGCTCCGTGACAGTAGTCTTACCGGCATCGATATGCGCAATGATGCCGATGTTGCGGACCCTGTCCATAGCAATAGAGCGTGTCATCGCTTCATCTCTGGATTCGAGAACAGCCTTGAGTGCAGCCATTTCACCAACGGTAGTGGACGAATGCCCTGTTGGCCTCCGCCATCCGATGTATCTCTTCGCGCTTGCGGACCGCGGATCCGCGTCCCTGAACCGCGTCAACCAGTTCCGCGGCCAGTTTCTCCTGCATGGACTTGCCGCTTCGTGCGCGCGCCGCGATGATCAGCCACCGCATCGCAAGTGCACGACCGATGCGCTTGTCGACTTCCATGGGCACCTGGTACGTCGCGCCGCCGACCCGGCGAGGCTTCACGCGGATCAAAGGAGTGGCACTGTCCACAGCCTTCGCGAGCACTTCCAGCGGCTCGGCCCCCGCCTGCTCCGAGGCGAGCTCCATGGCGCCGTAGACTATGCGCTCGGCCGTCGACTTCTTGCCCTTCAACATTATCCTGTTTACGAACTTGGCGACGTCCACGCTGCCGTACTTGGCATCGGGCACGATGATGCGCTTCTTAACTCTCTTCGCTCTTCTGGGCATGTCTCACACCTCTGTGGCGACTACTGAGGGCGCTTGGCGCCGTACAGACTCCTACCTTGCTTCCGGTTCGCGACACCCTGTGTGTCCAGGACACCGCGGACGATGTGGTAGCGAATACCGGGGAGGTCCTTCACGCGTCCGCCTCGAATCATGACGACGGAGTGCTCCTGCAGGTTGTGGCCCTCACCAGGGATGTACGCGTTGACTTCCATCTGGTTGGTAAGACGCACGCGTGCGATCTTTCGAAGTGCCGAATTCGGCTTCTTCGGCG
>JAXGQG010000013.1:0-58762 GCA_040766535.1 Dehalococcoidia bacterium
TGTCGAGCTGCATCGACGACACTCCCAGGTCGAATAGAATGCCGTCGTTCGCCGCGAAGCCATGCTCTCGGCACACCTTTCCCAACTCGGAGAAGTTGGCTTGTGCCAGCACAACGGCAGCGCCGAAGCCGCTCAGGGTGCGTCCCGCCGCCTCAAGCGCAACGGGGTCCGCATCGATGCCGAGCAGGCTGCCCTCGGGTTGGTTCCTCTCCAGGATGGCGCGAGCATGACCACCTGCCCCCAGCGTGCAATCGACGTACCGTCCGCCCGGATGAACCTTCAGTGCCTCCATAGCCTCAGTCACCATTACGGGGACATGGGGCATTAAGGGCAGTGCTTCGTTGCTCAACTGCCTCCCATGCCTTCCAGTATCTGCTCAGCCTGTTCTTCGGCCGCCGCTTTCTCCGCTTTCCACAGTTCTTCGTTCCACAGTTCCACCGATTGATTCACACCAACCACCACGACCGTATCTCCGATCTCGGCGTGCAGTCTGAGAGGTAGGGGCAGAGCCATGCGGCCCTGTTTGTCAAAAACGGCCGAGTAGGCCGTCCCGAATATGGCGCGGCTAAGCTTGCGCTGGCTGGCCGACGTCACCGCCTTGGAGGCCAGTTCGTCCGCAAGCCGCTTCCACTCCGCCAATGGGTAGACGCGGATGCATTTCTCCGTGCCCTTGGTCAGCACGACCGAGTCTCTCATGTCCCGGCGAAACTTCGGAGGCAGCGGAACACGACCCTTGTCGTCTAGTTTGTAGACATGCTCACCAAAGAACATCCTTGTCTTCCCCGATTGGACAATCTTCTCCCTGATTCCCCACTTTTCCCCACAAGCCTATTTAAGGCCTTCATATCTCGTTTGTCAAGTGCTCGGGGGAAATCGCAGGGCGTACTTCGGTCCGGGTAGTCGAATTCATTTCGGCTCGTGCATGTGGTAAAATCTCCAGCTTGGTGGCGCCTGTAATTCGAGGCCTCGATGCGCATAGACATCCTTTGTCTCTTTCCGGAGATGTTTGTCTCGCCCTTCAGCCACAGCATTGTGAAGCGGGCTGAAGGGAAGGGTCTCGTCGAGGTCGTCACTCACAACATTCGCGATTTCACCCACGATCGGCATGCGACCGTGGATGATTATCCATATGGAGGCGGAGCGGGGATGGTGCTCAAGCCCGAGCCGGTATGCGAGGGCGTTGAGCACGTCCGGCGTGTGACCGGGACTCCGGATTCACCTGTCGTATTGCTGTCGCCGCGTGGCCGGCTGTTCACGCAGGCGGTGGCCGCCGAGCTTGCGGCCCGGCCCGGGGTCATCCTCATTTGCGGCCACTACGAGGGGGTGGATGAACGGGTGTCCGAGCACGTGGCGACCGATGAGTTGAGCGTTGGCGACTACGTTCTCACCGGTGGTGAGCTGGCCGCCATGGTAGTGGTGGATGCGGTGGTGAGGCTTCTGCCGGGAGTGTTGGGTTCATGCGAATCGGCCGGTGACGAATCGCACACCGGCGGTTTGCTGGAGTATCCACAGTATACGAGGCCGGAGGAGTTCCGAGGCTGGAATGTGCCTTCGGTGCTGTTGTCTGGTCATCACGCAGAGATTGCGGCCTGGAGACGACGGCAGTCCATTATGAAGACTGCGGAGATGCGGCCTGATCTGCTGAGTAGAGTAGAATTGAGTGACAAGGAGCGAGCATGGATATCAGAGAGATCGTGAAGCCCATGGTGAATGAGGGCATTCCGCAGTTTTCTCCAGGCGACACCGTGCGAGTGTCGATGCGTGTACGCGAAGGCGAGCGAGAACGCGTGCAGCATTTTCAGGGCATGGTAATTCGCATCCGCAGGGGCGTTGATGGTGGCCGGTTTACCGTGCGCCGCGTTGCCTATGGCGTCGGCGTTGAGTACACCTTCCCGTATCAATCCCCGCTGGTCGAGGGCGTCGAAGTCATCCGGCGCGGCAAGGCCAGGCGTGCAAAGCTTTACTACATGCGGGAACTCAGTGCCAAGCGCGCCCGGCTGAAGGAGAAGCGTTCTCCTGGCGGCCAGGCGGATACACAGCAGGATACACCGCAGGAATCGGGCGAGTAGGACTCGCCCCTGGAGGTTGATGCCGTACGCAGAGGTGGCGGTTGACGCCCCGGCGGGACGTGTCACCTATACGTACGGCGTCCCGGATGGGATCAGTGTCGGCCCGGGTAACCTTGTCTGGGTTCCGTTCGGCTCCCGGATGGTGCGCGGGGTCGTCGTCGACGTCACCGCACAATCCTCCGTGGAGAACACCCGGCCGGTAGGATCTGTCTCGCCGGCGGTTGCACTGACTCGTGACCAGCTCGACGTTGCCGCATACATCAGCTCCCGATACCTCTGCTCGCCGTTTTCCGCCATAGCACTCTTCCTGCCCCCGGGAACCGAACGCCAGCCGCAGACTGTCTACAGGCTCGCCCGGGAGTCAGGGCTTTCCGGGCCTGAGTTGACCGAAATCGAGTCGGCACTGCTGCAGCGTGTCCGAGAACGAGGCAGCCTGGCGCCCGAGAGTCTCAAGAGAGGAGAGGACGTCCAGGCGGCCATCGCATCGCTTGTCGAGAAAGGCGTACTGGTGCGACAGGAGTTGCCGAGGGAACGTCGCGCAAGAATCCCTACCTTCTTCATCGTATCGCTGCCGGCGGACAGCACCGTGACAGCGCCGGAGAATGCGCTGCCACGCAAAGCGCCGGGCATAAGGCAGGCGAAAGTGCTGCAGTACCTCAGGTCGCATGGCGGCACCGCGTCGTCCGAGGAACTCCGGGCAGCTGCCGATGCTACCCCCGCAGTATTGAGGTCCATGGAGTCTCGTGGACTGATCCGGCTGGAAGAACACCGCGCGTGGCGGACCACGCTCGCGGCAGCGCCGGCATCGCCAGCCTCGGTCCCGGTGCTCACTGGTGATCAGGAGCGCGCGTTGGCGGCAGTGACTCAGTCCCTCGATGCGGAGACCTTCTCGGAGCAACTCCTCTTCGGCGTGACCGGCAGTGGCAAGACGGAAGTGTATCTTCGTGCGGCGGCTCACGCGCTACGCAGGAACCGGCAGGTAGTGTGCCTCGTACCGGAGATCGCGCTGGCCTCTCAGACAGTCGAGCGGTTCGTCTCGCGCTTTCCCGCACGGGTGGCGCTTCTTCACAGCGGACTCACTGCCGGCCAGCTATCTGACGAGTGGGAGCGAGTTCAAGGAGGAGACGCCGATGTGGTCGTGGGTCCTCGAAGCGCGCTGTTCGCTCCGCTTTCCCGCCCCGGACTCATCGTCATGGACGAGGAGCACGAATGGACGTACAAACAGGATGACGCAGCACCTCGATACCACGCACGGGAAGTCGCCCGCGAAATGGCGAGGCGAGCGGGCGCCGTGCTGCTCCTCGGCAGTGCGACTCCGGACGTGGAGACGTTTCACCGGGCAGCGTCTGGTGATATCGGATTGCTCCATCTTCCGGACCGCATTCCTGGGTCGCTCGGCCTTCCCGCGGTCGAGATCGTCGACATGCGGGACGAGCTTCGTGATGGCAACACCAGCCTGTTCAGTCGTTCCCTTCATTCCGCCATCGAAGAGACGCTGTCTCGCGGTGAACAGGCGCTTCTCTTCCTGAACCGTCGCGGGACAGCGACGCTCGTGCAGTGCCGCCATTGCGGTTACGCGTTCGCGTGCCCCCGCTGTTCAGTGTCCCTTGCCTACCATTCCGTACGCGCTCGCCTTGTCTGTCATCGCTGTGGGTACGCCACGCGCGTGCCCGAGGAGTGCCCGCGGTGCCGGAGCCGGAGCATTCGCTTCCTGGGCGTCGGGACTCAACTGGTTGAAGACCAGGTCCGTCAGTCCTTTCCCGGCGCGCGTGTGGTGCGCTGGGATAGCGACGTGCCCGCCAGGGAGCGGGGTGGATCGTCCCTGCAGGATGCGGTGCGAGGCGGCAAGGTGGACGTTGTGGTGGGAACCCAGATGGTAGCCAAGGGGCACGACTTTCCGGGCGTGACTCTCGTGGGGGTCATCAGTGCCGACGTCGGACTGGCCATTCCCGACTATCGTTCATCTGAGCGGGCGTTCCAGCTCATCTCACAATCGTCCGGCCGCGCCGGCCGCGGGGTGCAGCCGGGTCGGGTCGTGGTGCAGACGTACGAACCCGATAACTACGTGATTCAGAGCGCCGCCGCACACGACTACCGCGCCTTCTATATAGAAGAGATACGATACCGACGGCAGACCGGCTATCCCCCGTTCAGTTCCATGGTCCGGCTCCTCTATTCACACTATGATGAGGGCCGCTGCCGTCGGGAAGTCGAACGGGTCCATGGCATCCTCGAAGGACGTATCGCCTCAACAGACGTGCGCATCACCGGGCCGGCTCCTGCCTTCGTGCGTCGCTTGAGAGGTCGGTACCGGTGGCATCTGACGTTGCGGGGCTCCAAACCGGTGGATGTGTTGGCCGGCGTGCACTTTCCCCGCGGGTGGGTCGTCGACGTTGACCCTGTCAGCGTTGCGTGATCGGCGCCGCGATGTGACAATACTTGTGGGAGGTTGCCTTGCACGTAGTAGGTATCATGGGGAGTCCCCGCCGGGATAGCAACACCGATCTGCTCCTTGCCGCCGCGATCCGTGGCGCCGAGGGTCGAGGCGCAAGCACGCAGACGATACGCGTGTGTGACATGAGAATCCACCCGTGTGTCGAGTGCTACCACTGCGCCGAAGATGGACGGTGCTCTATCAAGGACGACATGGGGCCCGTCTATGACTCTCTTGTCTCTGCCGACTGCATCATCCTGGCCTCACCCGTGTTCTTCTATGGCCTTACGAGCCAGGCCAAGGCACTTGTCGACCGCTGCCAGGCGCTATGGGTCCGAAGGTACGTGCTGAAATCCTGGGCGCCTCGAGTCGAGGCGCGCAATGGCGCCGTCATCGCCGTGGGTGCAACCAAAGGCCAGAAGCTCTTCGATGGCGTCCTGTTGACGGCCAGGTACTTCTTCGACGCGGTCGGCGTGCGCGAATTCGACCACGTCCTGGTGCGGGGGGTGGATGGCAAGGCGCAGATCAGGGACTTCCCGGAGCAGATTGAGCGGGCCGAATCGCTTGGCCGCTCCCTCATCGATTCCGCGGCCTGAGGCGTGAGTCCCTCCGTACTATTGTCTGCTACGCCTCGTTTGACACCGTGACGCGACCTGACTAGAATCGCCGATGTGCCCGGCTCGCGCGGGTCGGAAGATCGGCTGGAGGCAATGGCGGCGGTATCGCAGACATTCGCGAGATACTCGACAGGTCCAGAGACGGTTTCTTTCTTTCTCGTGATCGGCGGTCAGCTCTGGAGTGATTGGTGGTCACCTCCGGGAGAGGAAGGCGCCTTTCCGGCGTTCGTTCCTCCCCAGCCACACAGTTGAAAAGGAAAACGATAACAGGTATTATTACCGATGAAGATGAGAAGGTCCAAACAGCGAGAGGCCATACTGCGGGTGGTGCGGCACACAACCTGCCATCCCACTGCGGAGTGGGTCTACGCCCAGGTGAAGCAGGAGATTCCAGGTATCAGTCTCGGGACGGTGTACCGGAACTTGCGATTGTTGAGCGAGACCGGTGATGTGCTGGTCCTCGAAAGCGGAGAGGGCGGAAGCAGGTTCGACGGATGCACTGACACGCATTACCACTTTCGCTGCGATCGATGTGGCGCAGTCCTCGACGTCGACGTGCCGGTCGATTGCGAGCTGGATAGACTCGTGGCGGCGCGCACTGGCCTCACCATCCGGGGGCACGTGCTCGAATTCAGGGGACTCTGTGGCGAGTGTGCGCGCGTGGCCGATGCAGCACCAGAAACAGAGGGGCAGTCCACTGCGGGATTTCGAGGCTAAGGAGGAGCGTTTCCATGGCGGTATTCACAGCGGGCGAATTGTATGACATCGCGGTTGGCATCGAGCGGAATGGCGTGGCCTACTACGAGTCTCTTTCACAGCTGGCCACGGACAAAGGCCTCAAGGACACGTACAACCAACTGGCGAACATGGAACGGCATCACGTTGATGTGTTCCAGGGGCTGCGTGCCACAGCCTCGCTGGACGTGGTGGTTCCGCAGGCCGACGAGAACGAGTATGGGAGCTATCTCAAGGCCCTCATAGACTCATCCGTCTTCACCAGTGACAAAGTGGCACGGGACATGGCCAAACGTGCCTCCGGGCCGGCCGAGGCGCTGCAGTTGGCCCTTGGCGCGGAGAAAGACTCGATTCTGTTCTACACGGAAATGCGCGATCTCGTGCCCCAACGGGAGCGGGATGCGGTTACGAAGATAATCAACGAAGAACGGACCCATGTCCGGGATCTTTCGGGACTGAAACAACGGTATTCCTGGACGGCAGAGAACGAGAGGAGGTAACGGAGATGATGGACGATGCTCAGAAGCGCATGGAAACCCTGAAGAAGGCGATGGCCATTGAGTTGAAGGAGAAGGGGTTCTATCTCGCTGCGGCGGAGGCGGCGGTCAACCCCGTGGCCAAACAGCTGTTCGAACGCCTGGCGCTTGAGGAAGATGTTCACGCCGAGAGGTTCAAGTCGATTGAGGCCGAACTCAGCAAGGGAAATGACTGGCCTGTGGCGGTCGCTGCGCCGTCATCCGGAGGCGCACATCTGAAGGCGGTTGTCTCTGCCTTCAACAAGGGAGCCAATCCAAAGGATGTGGTCGCCGCGCGCTCGGAACTCGACGCGATGAAGCAGGCCATGGCGAAGGAACTCGAGGCGTACGACATGTACCGCACTCGCGCCTCGGAGACAGGTTCACAGGCGGAGAAGAAGTTCTACACCACGCTTGCCGGTGAGGAACGTGGCCACCATCTGGCGCTGCTTGATAGCTATGAGTACCTGACCGATCCGGCCGGATGGTACACGGTGAAAGAGAAGTGGACGCTTGAGGGATAGCTCTGGCGATTCTGGTGGGGGCGCGATGGACGAAGTGATGCTGTCGGTGAGGAATCTGCATGTCCAGGTCTCTGGCGTGGAGATACTGCACGGCATTGATCTGGACATTCGCAACGGCGAGACAGCCGCACTGTTCGGGCCGAACGGGAGCGGCAAGAGCACGCTGTTGATGACGCTCATGGGGTTCCCCAAGTACGTCGTCACACAGGGCAGCGTCGTCTTCAAGGGGCAGGAGATCACCGGTCTCTCGGTTGATGAACGTGCGCGCATGGGCATGGGGATGTCCTTTCAAAGGCCTCCCGTTGTGCGCGGTGTGAAGATGCGCGACATGGTCGCCGCATGCTTGAGGCGGGAGGCAACCGAGGGAGAGGTGCGTGACATGGCGTCAGCAGCCGGCATGGTCGACTTCCTGGAGAGAGACGTCAACTACGGCTTCTCCGGCGGGGAGATCAAGCGTTCCGAGTTGTTGCAGCTGCTGGCACAGGATCCCGACTTCGTGCTTCTGGACGAACCCGAATCCGGCGTGGATCTGGTGAACATCGCAGTGATCGGCGACCTCATCAACCGGCTGCTGCAGAAGGATGTGAGGATACGCGAGCGCAACCACTCCGGCCTTGTCATCACCCATACCGGACACATCCTTGACTACGTCAGCGCTCGTACAGGGTACGTGATGATCAACGGCCGCCTCTCTTGCGGAGGCGACCCGCATGAGATCCTTATGACCATCAAGCAGTACGGATACGAGGAGTGCAGCCGATGCGTGAGATGACACCAGAGGCACGGGGTGGCGCTGTGCCGGCCGCGCATGTTCTACGCCCGCACGGCGAGATAGACCCCGAGGACTACTCGTCTGACGCACCGGAGCGCCCCTACTCGGAGGACCCGCGGGGTCTGCCTGAGGAGATGCGGGAACGGATGCTTCTTTCCGGCGTCGTGCTTGACCAGACAGACGGCCGTTCCGGTACGTTTGTCCAGGTAGATCACACACCCGTGCATGTCTCCCTCGCTCAGGATGGCGTCGAGATGATGGCCACAAGCGCAGCCCTGCAGAAGCATGAGTGGCTGTCCGAGTATCTGTGGCGGGCGGTTGCTCCGGACGCCGACCGATTCACGTCACGCGTGGAGCATTCGGAGCCGAATGGCTACTTCATTCGTGCACTGCCGGGCGAGAAGACGCTGCTGCCGCTGCAGGCGTGTCTCTATCTGGAGACCGAGGGATTGGCTCAGAGCGTACACAACGTCGTCATCGCTGAAGAGGGTTCAGAGCTCCACATCATCACCGGGTGCACTTCCGGGCCTCATACCGAGACGGGGCTGCATCTGGGCATAACGGAGTTCTTCGTGCGTAAAGGTGCGAAGCTCACCTTCACCATGATTCACAACTGGCAGCCGGGCATCGCGGTGCGGCCCCGAACAGGCATCGTAGTTGAGGAGGGCGCTACGTTCATCAGCAACTACGTGATCATGAAGCCTGTGTGGGATGTGCAGACCAATCCGGTTGCGCACTGCATCGGGCCGGATGCCACGGTACGGTTCAACAGCATCATCGCGGGTTTTGCGGGTGGGAAGATCGACGTCGGCTCGCGGGTTTTCCTTGAAGCTCCCGGAGCCCGCGCCGAGATAGTGTCCCGCGCCATCGTCACAGGTGGAGAGATAATCGCCCGGGGCTTCATCGAAGGTGCCGCTCCCGATGTGAAAGGCCACCTTGAGTGCCGTGGTCTGATTCTGAACGACGGCGGAGTGATCCATGCGGTGCCGGAGTTGCGCGGCACGGTGGCGGGGATCGACCTCTATCATGAGGCTGCGGTGGGCAAGATCGCGGAGGAAGAAGTGCAGTACTTGATGGCCCGTGGCCTTACGCGGGACGAGGCAGCCTCCACGATCGTTCGTGGCTTCCTTCACGTGGATATCGAGGGATTGCCGGACGCGCTCAATGCGGAGGTTCAGAGGGCTATCGAAGCCAGCGAAAAGGACCTGATGTAGTGGGGAACATGGACACCGCGGCAAGGCTGGAACTTGAGGCGCTGCATCGCGTGGGTTACGGGCTCTACGTCGTGAGTTCCGTACAGGGCAACCGCGTCAATGGGCAGATAGCCAACGCGTTGATTCAGGTGTGTGCCGATCCGGCTGCGGTGGCGGTTTGTCTCAACAAGCACAACCTGACGCATGAATACGTGGCGTCCAGCAGGAGGTTCGTGGCTTCGGTTCTCACCGAGGAGGCGCCGCTGCAGTTCATAGGGCGCTTCGGGTTCAAGTCCGGCCGGGATGTGAACAAGCTCGAGGGTGTGCAGACGATGGTGGGGGTAACCGGCATTCCCATCGTCACGGAGCATGCCGCCGCCTATCTCGAGGTCGAGGTTGACCGGGAACTGGACGTATGGACGCACACGCTCTTCGTGGGGCGCGTGGTCGGAGCAGGGATACTGAGCGATGGAGTTCCGATGTCCTACGCGTACTATCACGATATCAAGCGTGGAGTCACGCCCAGGAGCGCCCCAAGCTACGTAGAACATCACAAGGAGGAATCGACAATGAGCAAGTACAAGTGCACCATCTGTGGATACATCTACGATCCGGCGCTCGGCGATCCGGACAATGGCGTGGCAGCAGGGACGTCGTTTGAGGACTTGCCGGCTGACTGGACATGCCCGGTGTGTGGCGCGGCCAAGAGCGAGTTCGAGAAGACCGACGAGTAGTCACTGCGGAAGGACCCTTGCCGGTGCCGGGCGGGATGTGCCCGCGTACAACCGGCACGCATCAGGAAGACAAGACGAACATGATTGCAGACCTGTCTCACGAACAGTTGTGCGCACTGCTCGATGTGCTGCCGATGGAACTGGCGTTCATCGATGCCGATGACCGGGTGCGCTTCTGGAACAGGACGGAGGAACGTGGGCCGGCATGGAAGGAGTCGGTTCTCGGCGGGCACGTACATCAGTGCCATAAGGATTCCAGCGTGCCTGCGGTCCACGGTGTTATTGCGAAGCTCAAGAGCGGAGCCCGCGACGTGGTGGACCGGCGTGTAACCACGGAAAGAGGGATCACGCGGTTCAGATGGTTTGCGGTCAGAAGCAAAGAGGGCGAGTACCTGGGCACGCTGGAGATGGTTCAGTATGGTGCTGAGGTCGCCCCTGGCAATCCACCCGGGGAAGGCGTGACCGATGCCGCGCGGCAGCGCAGTGTCCGCTATACGACCTCGGGCGAATGAAGACGAACATTGAGGAGTCGGCGATATGAGAGCACGGCGAGTAATCGAAGGAGTGACCTGGGTAGGCTCGGTGGACTGGGACCGCCAGCTATTCGATGAACTCATTCCCCTGCCCGATGGCACCAGCTACAACGCATACCTGCTGACCGGCTCGGAGAAGACCGCGCTCATCGATACGGTTGACCCGGCGAAGACCGATGAGTGGAGAGGTCTTCTGGACGCCGCAGGCATCTCGAAGATCGACTATGTCATCGCCAACCATGCCGAACAGGATCACGCGGGGAGCATCCCCTATATCCTGCAGCGTTTTCCAGCCGCGCAACTGGTGTGCACTCCCAAGGCAAAGGGACTGCTCATGGACCTCCTGCACGTCTCAGGCGACCGCATCGTGACGGTGGAGGATGGGGCAACCTTGTCCCTGGGCGATATGACGCTCGAGTTCATCCACGCCGCCTGGGTGCATTGGCCTGAGACGATGCTGACGTATGTGCGAGAGAAGAAGGCGCTGTTCCCGTGCGACCTGTTCGGCTCGCACCTGGCCACGTCTGAGTTGTTCATCAGCGACCCGTCGCACGTGTACCGGCCGGCCAAGCGGTACTTCGCGGAGATCATGATGCCGTTCAGAAATGTCATTGTGAAACACCTCGAACGGCTTGCGAGTTATGACATCGAGTTGATCGCTCCGAGTCACGGTCCACTCCATGCGGACCCCCGGCCCATCATGGACATGTACCGGCAGTGGGTTTCCGGCCCGCTCGCCAACAAGGTTGTCGTCCCCTATGTGTCCATGCACGGCAGCACGCAGGTGATGGTCGGTCGGCTCATCGGCGCACTCGCCCAGCAAGGAGTGCAGGTGGTGCCGCATAAGTTGAGTGGTGGTGACACCGGCAGGCTGGCTATGGAACTGGTTGACGCCGCCACGCTGGTGCTCGGCACCCCGACAGTGCTTGCTGGAGCACATCCCCAGGCGGCGTATGCCGCGATACTGGCCAATGCGCTTCGGCCTCGGATCATGTTCGCGTCCATCATCGGTTCGTTCGGCTGGGGGGGCAAGACCGTGGAGCAGTTGCTCTCGCTGGTTCCCAACCTCAAAGTCGAGGTGCTCGAGCCGGTGTTGCTCAAGGGTCTGCCAACCGAGGAGGCGCTGGCCGCCGTGGACAACCTCGCCGCGCTCATTGTTGAGAAGCATCGCGGCGCCGGACTCATGTAGGAAGGGTCGGATTTGTGTGGTTCGTGAAACGATCGATCGGCAGGAGGTATGGAGATGAGAGTAGGAGATATTCTGAAGACGGCGGCGGTTGAAGGCAAAGAGAAACACGTTCCATTTATCGAGGTCGGCAAAGGCAAGGGAGAGGGTGGTGCGGATGTGGTGCATGTGGTCGTGGGCAAGGAAGTGCCGCATCCCAACACGGTTGAGCATCACATCGCCTGGGTGCAGCTCCTGGGCGTGAAGAAGGACGGACAGGTGATCAGCCTCGGCCGGGCGGACTTCGCCCCTGGCTATACCAGTCCGAATGTCAGATTCCAGGTGCCGGTGGACCAGTTTAAGGCGTTCTGTGCGCTTGAGTACTGCAATATCCACGGGGTGTGGGAGAACTGTCTCGAGGTATAGGCTTCACAATCCGGCAGGTCCGGCGAGCAGCCGGCCCCGGTTCTGGGTGAGCCTGACGAAGCATACGATACGAGGAGGTAGGTAGAGATGGAAGAGATGGAGAAAGCTGTCAGCATGCCCAAGTTGGGCGAGAAGGCGCCGGACTTCGAGGCTCTGACCACATTCGGTATGTTGAAGCTCTCGGACTTCAGGGGAAGCTGGGTGATCATGTTCTCGCATCCGGCGGACTTCACGCCGGTGTGTACGACCGAGTTCATGGGCTTCGCCAAGATCCAGCCTGAGTTGAAGAAACGCGGCGTGGAACTTCTCGGATTGAGCGTGGACAGCATTACGTCGCACATCGCGTGGGCCCGCAACATCGAGGAGAAGACCGGGGTCAAGATCAACTTCCCGATCATTGCCGACCTCAACAAAGAGGTCTCCGCGGTGTTCGGCATGGTGCATCCCGGGCAGAGCAAGACCGAGACGGTGCGCGCCGTCTTCGTCATCGACCCCAATCAGGTCATCCGGCTCATTCTCTACTACCCGCTGTCCACCGGGCGGAACATGGACGAGATTCTCAGGGTAGTCGATGCCTTGCAGACGGCCGATGCCAACGGCGTTGCCACTCCCGCCAACTGGAGGCCGGGCGACATGGTGATCGTGCCGCCTCCCAAGACGCAGGAGATGGCAGAGCAGCGCATGAAGCAGGGCTACGAGTGCGTGGATTGGTACTTCTGCAAGAAGAAGCTGTAGAAAGAGGTGAGCTATGCCATGTGTGAGCGATGATGGCAAGCCGACTGAATCGGGCGTGAAGATGCTTCAGGCGTTGAAGGCAGGGAATGCCACTCCTGAACAGATCGCGGCTGCAACCGAGATGTCCCTCTACAGGGTTCGCAGTGGTATCCGTGAATTGGTCGCGGCCGGTTATGCGGCGGAGTCCGATGGGTCATACGCTCTGACGGCCCAGGGAACTGCGGTCCTTTAGCGCGCCGGCAGGCAAGGTTCAGTAGCAATCGGGGGGCGTGGCTGGAGTGTCTGCTCGTGGACCAGCCACGCCTGCCTGCTTTCTCGACTACAGGCGAGATAGGAGGCTGGAATGTCCACATCTGATCGTTTCACATTCCTTGTGGGAGGCGAGGCGGGGCACGGGGTGCGGCGGGCGGGCATCGTGGTGGGCGACTTCGCCGGCGAACTGGGCAGGTACACGTTCCAACTGGATGACTACCAGAGCCTGATTCGCGGTGGCCACAACTTCTCTGTCGTCACCTCGTCTCCTGAACCCGTATTCAGCCAATATCTGCGGGCGGACATGGTGGTGGCGCTCGACCGGCGCAGCTATGAGCTGCACCAGGAACATCTGTCGCCGCAGGGCGTGCTTGTCTACAACTCCGATGCGGTCGAGGCTGGCGTTGCCGGCGGCATCGGACTCCCTCTCTTCAGCCTGGCAAAAGGATACGCCGAACCGGCACTCCGTCTCGGTGTCGCTTCGGTGGTGGCCTTTCTTTCAACGGCAGGACTCTCACGAGAAGAGGTGGCCGAATTCATACGACGTAGGTACCCGCGTGACGCTGACAGCAACGTTGCCTACGGCCTGTCGGTCTATGATGTCGCCGATGACAGGCTGCACGGCCGTTTCCCCCTGGCCGGGGGGAGCGCTCCTTCAGCGATGCTCACAGGGAACGAAGCCATCGGTCTCGGCATGTACGCCGGCGGGCTGGACATGTACTTCGCCTACCCGATGACGCCGTCGTCATCCATTCTGCATTTCCTTGCTGCCAATGCGGAAGAGTTCGGAGATCGCCGTGGTTCACCCCGAGAATGAGATCGCCGTGGTCAACATGGCCATCGGTGCCGCGTCAGTTGGCGCCCATGGCGGTCGGTAGCGGCGGTGGATTGGCTCTCATGGAGGAAGGTATCTCGCTGGCAGGTATGTCGGAAACGCCATTGCTCTGTGTGCTTTCTTCGCGACCCGGTCCGTCCACTGGTGTTCCGACCTACACCGCGCAGGGCGACCTTTCCTTCGCGCTCGGCCAGGGACGCGGGGAGTTTCGCGCATCGTGGCCTCTCCGGGCACCTGAGCGAAACATGAATTGGCAGCGCAGCTCATGGGGCTCGCGTGGGCGTTTCAGACACCGGCCATGCTGTTGACCGAGAAGCATCTGTCCGAGAGCAGGCGGTGACCCTTCTCGACTCGCTACCGGAGGTGGTGCAGCCCTCTGATGCATCGGGGCCGGGAGCGTGTACAAGCGCTACGCCGACGAAGCGGTGTCTCTGCCCTCAAGGATTCGCTCCGTCGATGCGCTCATCAAGTGGACGAGCTACAGGCGACAGGTTGGGGCATCACGACGAGGACGCGGCACGATATCCCGGATGCGGAAGAAACGCCTGAGAAAACAGCGTAGCCTTGAAGCTACCGTGCATGGCGTTCGCACGTTAATCGCTGGATCCGGGAAGGCGGTGATCGTGACGTGCAGTTCGACGACGATAGGCGTTCGTGAGGCCGTCCAGCGCGGCTCGCAGATGCGCTTGTCGTTCAGCAGTGTACTTGGAGCCGTTTCCGGTGTGGGAGTTCGGCGGAAGATCGAGGGGCGGGACGTGGTTGTCGTGGAACAGAGTTGCGCGGGACAGTTGAGCGCGCTACTGCAGCGGAGGACCGGAGTACGCGTCAAGGACACGGTCACTCAGTATGATGGACGCCCGTTCGACCCAGAGGAGCTTGCATCCCGCTTGAAGGAGGTGCTGCGCGATGGATGACCTGACCACATACGCTCAGAATACGTGGTGCACCGGTTGCGGCAACTTCGGCATACTTGGCGCCTTCAAGAAGGCGGTGAGACGTCTGGAGTCGGAAGGTGTACCCCGGCGCGATCTCGCGATCGTCACCGGCATCGGATGCCACGGTAAGATTTTCGACTATCTGAAGCTTCATGAACAGCTTCTACTCGCTGCATGGCCGCTCGGTGGCGACGGCCAGGGCATGAAGCTCGGAAATCCGCCGCTGAAGGTCGTTGCCTTTGTGGGTGACGGCGATGCGTATGGTGAGGGCATCGCACACCTGGTGTTCGCAGCCAAGCGAAATGCGGACATCACGGTGATCGTTCACAACAATGGCACGTATGGGCTGACGACCGGTCAGGCGGCCGCCCACGAGCCGCCGAGGGTCCCGTGGTCCGTCCGCACCCGAGCACCGTTGAGGACCCACTGAATCCCCTCGCCCTGATGCTCACGGCCGGTGCGGCGTTCGTCGCCCGCGGCTATCCCGATGAAGCTGGACCATCTCGTGGACCTGATGGTGCGCAGTGGGGACATGAGGGATTCTCCCTTCTGGATGTCCTCCAGCCCTGCGTCACGTTCAACAGCACGTACGAGCTGTACAACCGCATGGTGACGGAGGCGCAGACACGGTGCCCTCGTCCTCGAAGATTCCCTCGGGGCCGCACGGCGCACCGATCGTTTCTTGATCGGGGTCATGCGTGAGGTCGCCGCGGAACCCCATCATCGTCTGTTGCTGGGTGACTCCCGCCCGGCCGAGCGCAGGGCAACCCGCGCCAGGCGGCTCAAGGCGGTGCGCAAATTCGTTTCGTAGTTACTCAGCGCGACAGGTGGGTGATGGCTCGATTATCCGGTGCCGGAGGCACTCGGTGCGAGTCAAACGGACTGGAGAGAAGTGAAGCAAAGGTAGCCTGCTTGCATTGGCGGTCGCGTTTACCGTGGTGTCGGAGTTGGCCTGTTCGGCTCCTGCCGCCCTGGCCCCGCCTCCGGCCTCGTCCGCGCAGCGCCCCGGACGTCTCCTGCCGTGGTAGGTACGGAATTCCAGGCTGATGGAACGGTCGCTGCGGGCGAATACGCGAACGAGATCGCACAGGGCGCATACCGGCTCTTCTGGACCAGCACGGAAGAAACCATCCGGGTAGCCATGCAGGCTCCAGTCGCAGGGATGGGTGGCAGTCGGGTTCCAGCCCGGAAGGCGCATGAAGGATGCAGATATCGTCTTCGGTATGATGGTGGATGGTGGCGCCCTGGTGATCGATTCCTTCAGTTCCGGTGACTTCGGCCCGCACAGTGCGGATGTGGAGCAAGGAGGGACGGATGACCTGCTCGCATCAGGCGGCAGCAGAACGGGTTCGACGACGACGTTCGAGTGGGAACGGAAGCTGGTGACCGGCGACAGCCGTGACGTGCCGGTACAGCGGGGAGTATCGGTACAGGTGATCTGGGCCTACGGTCCGTCCGATAACGCGGGGATGCGGCACGGCACGCGCGGTTACGCGCAGATTGTGCCCTAGGTATCCCGAAAGAGGCAGGTATGGCATTCTTCAAGACGATTGAAGCTGTCAGGATATTGGTGTTTTCTGGGCTGCTGATGCTGGTTGTCTCGGTCCTGCTCATGCTTTCATGCCGTTGCGTGCCGGCGACCGGCGCGGTGGCACGGCTGAGGAAGGCCCCCTGGTTTCCGCGGCTTTTCAAGCGCCACTGCAATCTCTGGTACGTGTTTGTGGTGGTGCTGCTTGTGCACGTGGTATTCGCCATCGGTTTTGTGGGAGTCCCGTTCTGAAGCCGGTCTTCATGGTGAAGAAGTGGTGTCCTCCTCGAAGGTGCGCTAGAATGCACTGTGTGGTCTGGCCACTAGTGAGATGACAAATTCTGCAAGGAAGACGAAGGCGTTGGCACGAAGGAAGATTCGAACCGTTCCTGACCCGGTGTTGCGTGAGGCGGCGAAGAAGGTCCCGCTCATCGACTCATCCGTATTGAAGCTCATCGACGATATGATCGATACCATGAGGGCCGCCAATGGTGTCGGCCTCGCGGCGCCACAGGTTGGCGTGCCTTTGCGGGTCGCTGTTATCGAAGTGCCCGGAGAGGAAGTCATCACGCTCGTCAATCCGGAGATCGTGAAGAAGAAGGGTGAACGCACCATCGTGGAAGGCTGCCTGTCTGTGCCCGGCTATCAGGGCAATGTCAAGCGTGCCGTAACGGTGAAGGTCAAGGCTCGTGACCGGGATGGTCGCGAGGTGCGCATAACCGCCAGCGACAATATGCTGGCGCAGGCGCTTGAACATGAGATCGACCACCTGGATGGCCGCCTGTACACCGATCTGGTGGAGTCACCGGAAGCCCTCTGGGAGATCGAACCCGATGACCTTGAATAGCGCCGCGCCGTTGCTCACTGGCGTCGGTGGGTAACGCTGGCTCGTGAACCGGTCTTCGCCGAGGTGTGCGAAGAACGGCGTGCCGTGCCATCGACTCATGAGACGACGGCCGGTCGACATAGCACGAGCCCTTCGGCAGAGGCATTCGCGGAGCGCCGAGGCGTATCCGACGAACGTGAGCGTTGACCGGCGTGGATGCCTATGCTAAATTACCGGACGCTGGGGGCAGCGTAGCTCAGCGGTAGAGCAGGGGACTCATAAGCCCTTGGTCACTAGTTCAAATCTAGTCGCTGCCACCAACTCATTCTATTTCCCTCTCGCTCTGTTCCCTCAAGCCTGCTGTCGCAAGTGAGCAGCCCCGAAAGTCCCCCGAAGGCCACGCGAGCCTCCCTCGCTGTTCGCGCTTCAGCACGCGGGCACGCGCATGACGAGTCCCGCATGTATCTTCGCGGCAGGTTTCCGGCGCGCGCCTGGTCCCGGTGAGCCGTTCTACGGCGGAGGCGATTGTGATACGCTGGGTCACCTGACGCGGCAGTGGTTCTCGCCGGCTGAGGGAGCAGCGGATGGGAGAAGCGAATAGAAGACTTCACCTGTTGCCCGGCGTCTTTTCGGTGTGCTGGTTGCACAAAGACGCTTCCGTACCCCAGTGGGGCACCCGCGGTTGCTTCTACTCAATCACTCGAACTGCGCAAGGACTCACGGTCGTCTGTCTGGATGATCACGTTCCCGCCGAAGTCACACAGGAACGTGGCTGGAAGCTCCTCATGGTCGAGGGGCCGCTGGCATTCTCTCTGACCGGTATCATCGCCTCGTTGACCGGGCCACTCTCCCGTTCGGGTATCAGCGTCTTCACCCTGTCGACCTATGACACGGACTATCTCCTGGTGAAACAAGAGCAGGTGGAGAGCGCGGTCCGGGTGCTGGTGGCGCAGGGATATGAGATAGACGAGCGAACAGGCATCTCATGTAGTGAGCCGGTACGCTCCGCAGGCGGCGCGTCCGGTGCAAGGTCCCAATGATTTGTTGTGGAGTTCAGCATGGATGTAGCCGATAGGACCGAGTTGTTTCAGGAGTCAGTGATTCGCAAGATGACCCGGGTATGCCAGCGATACCAGGGGATCAATCTCGCCCAGGGTTTTCCCGAGAAGGACCCGCCGGCGGAGGTGGTCAATGCGGCTGTGCAGGCCATCCAGCAGGGCAGCAACCAGTACTCCATCACCTGGGGGCTGCCGGCTCTGCGCGAGGCAGTGGCCGGCAAGTTCTCGCGTTTCTCGGGTTTGAATGCGGATCCGGAGAGAGAGGTCACCATCACGTGCGGCTGCAGCGAGGCCATCGTGGCTTCGCTGATGGCTCTGGTGAATCCCGGCGAGCGGGTGATTGTCTTCGAGCCGTTCTACGAGAACTACCTTCCAGGATTGATTCTCTGCGGGGGAGTCCCGGAGTACGTCCGGTTGCGCGACCCTGACTGGTCTCTGGATCCGGATGAGTTGAGGCAGGCGTTCTCGAAGCGGCCCAAGGCGATGATCCTCAACACACCGTGCAACCCGTCCGGAAAGGTGTTCTCGCGAGAGGAACTGGAGATGATCGCCGGATTCTGCCGCGAGCACGGTACCATCGTGATCACCGACGAGATCTACGAACATATTCTCTACGATGGATTGCAGCACAACCACATGGCTGCGCTCCCCGGGATGTGGGAACAGACGGTAACCATAAGCGGCATCTCGAAGTCGTATAGCGCCACCGGTTGGCGCGTTGGCTACGCTATTGCCCACCACCGTCTCATGTCAGCCATCCGCAAGTGTCACGATTACATGGTGGTCTGTGCGCCAACCCCGTTTCAGTTGGGCGCGGTGGTGGCGATGGGCCTTCCCGATTCTTACTACTGCGAACTGCAGCAGTTCTATCGGGGTCGCCGGGACTACCTGCTCACCGTCTTCGAGGAGCTGTCCATCCCGGTCTTCCGGCCCCGGGGCGCCTACTACATGATGATTCGAATCGACGAACTGGGTCGCGGAGATGATGAGGCCTTCTCGATGGCTCTGGCAGAAGAGGCCGGACTGGCGGTTGTACCGGGTTCCAGCTTCTACCACCGTCCTGAGGACGGACGTGACAAGGTGCGCTTCTGCTTCGCCAAGAAGTGGGAGACGCTGAACCAGATCAAATCGAGGATGGAGACGTTCCTCGGAAGATAGGCGCTGGCACGTGCAGTCAGAATGGATGCGCGTTCATCACCGCGCCGGCCGCCGTGTCGCCGCGCTCGTCCTCTGCTTCGCGCTCGTGTTCGTCGGCGTCGATGGTTGTGGTGAGAGACGCTTCACGGGCGTTTCTTGCACTTGCAGCGGCTGACAGCGCGGGCAGTGGTAGGCACCGCGCTTTCGAAGCATCAGCCTCTCTATCGGCTGTCCGCATTCCGGGCACGGCGTTCCCTTACGGTGGGCGACACAGAATGCATCGTGTGCGGTGCCGCGCCCTCCATCGGGCAGCCAGTACGTGTCGACGCTGGCCCCCTGCCGCTCGATCGCCCGCCTCAGGACACTCCTGATGCTTTCCTGGAGACGCTGCACCTGCATCTGATCCAGTTGGTCCGCCGGGGCGAGCGGGTTGATTCGTGCCTCGAACAAAGCTTCGTCCGCGTACATGTTGCCGACTCCGGCGATGATGTGCTGATCGAGCAGCGCCGCCTTGATGGGGATGTGGTGTCGCGACAGCACTCTGCCCATCGCTTCGGCGGTGAAGTCCTCATCCAGTGGCTCGGGCCCCAACCGCACCAGCAAGGGTTTGAGGTTCTCGTAGTACCGCAGCTTGCCAAGCCGCCGTGTATCGGCGAACAGTAGCTGCTCGTCGTTTGAGAAGCTGAGCACCGCCCTCGTGCGCATCCCGGCTGGCGGCTCACGGAAGAACAGTGCGCCGGTCATTCGCAGGTGCACGACGATGCCGCTGTTGCCGCTCTGCAGCAGTATGAGGTGCTTGCCCCGTCGTAGCACGGCGCGTACCGTGCCGCCGATGGCTCTCTGCAGCGACTCCGGCCCGTCTGGCGCGGCGACAGAAGGGTCCTGAACGGATATCGCAGTGATGTGCGCACCGACTATGCGAGGCTCGATGGCTCGCCTGATGGTCTCTACCTCTGGAAGCTCTGGCATGCCGGTTAGTGTAGGGCACTCGGGCGTGCGAGCCAAACATGTCACCTGCGCATCATCTTGTGTATAATCGAAGGGTTTTCGTGTCAAAGCCACCATGTCGGAGGACGCATGTACCGCATTCTTGAGAAACAGGATCTGACTCCCGTCATTCACCTCTGGAAGGTCGAGGCGCCACGGGTTGCGAAGAAGGCGCAGGCAGGCCAGTTCATCATTCTGCACCATGGAGAGGAAGGAGAGCGTATTCCGCTCACCATCGCGGATTGGGACCGCGAAGCGGGCACGGTCACCGTGGTGTTCATGGAAGTGGGGGCGAGCACCCAGAAGTTCGCGCAACTCAAGGCGGGTGACGCCATTGACGACTTCGTGGGCCCCCTCGGCAAGCCCACTGAGATAGAGAAGTACGGCACCGTGGTCTGCGTGGCAGGTGGATTTGCGATTGCCACCATCGTTCCCATCGCGCGAGCGATGAAGGCCGCCGGCAACAAGGTCATCTCCATCATGGGCTTCCGCACCAGGGACCTCGTGTTCTGGGAGGACCGCCTGGGCGGGTTCAGCGACGAGTTGATCGTGACCACTGATGACGGCACCTACGGCAGGAAAGGCCTGGTGACGGAGCCGCTGAAGGAGCTGCTGGAGAAGCGCGCGGTCGACCGGGTGATCGCCATCGGCCCGACCGTCATGATGAAGTTCTCATCCCTCACCTCGAAGCCGTTCAGCGTGCCGACGATAGTGAGCCTGAATCCGATCATGGTCGACGGCACGGGGATGTGCGGCGCGTGCCGCGTTGAAGTGGGTGGAGAGACGAAGCTCGCCTGCGTGGATGGTCCTGACTTCGATGGACACAAGGTCGATTGGGACCTGCTCATGAGCCGGCAACGCGCGTATCTTGAGGAGGAGAAGACCTCCGTCGAGCTGGTTCGGCATCACTGTGATGGTCATGGAGGCGGACACTGTGGCTAAGAAAGAACTGAATCTCAATCGGGTGCCCATGCCCCGTCAGGACCCTGTTGTTCGCGCCAGGAACTTCGAAGAAGTTGCCCTCGGCTACTCTCAGGCTGAGGCGATCGCCGAGGCAGACCGCTGCCTCCAGTGCCCCAGGCCGCTCTGCAAGACCGGCTGTCCGGTGAGCGTGCAGATTCCGGAGTTCATCAAGGCGCTTCGTGAGGGCGATATGGAGGCATCTGCCGCCGCGCTCAAGTTGAAGAACAGCCTGCCCGCAGTGTGCGGCCGCGTGTGCCCACAGGAAGAGCAGTGCGAGAAGGCGTGCGTGCTGCACAGGCAGGGAGCGCCGGTGGCCATCGGCCGGCTCGAGCGCTACGTAGCCGATTGGGCGCTGAACCATGCCTCGGCCGCACAGCCGGTTGCCGCCCCGTCGCCAACCGGCCGCAGAGTGGCCGTAGTCGGCGCGGGTCCCGCGGGCCTGACGTGCGCCGCGGACCTTGCGAAGGCCGGCAATTCCGTAACTCTGTTTGAGGCGCTGCATACCGCAGGCGGAGTGCTCAAGTACGGCATACCCGAGTTCCGGTTGCCCAAGCGGATCGTCCAGTCCGAAGTGGACTACGTCGCTTCTCTTGGTGTGGAACTCGTTCTGGACAACGTGGTTGGCCGGACTGAGACGGTGGATGAACTGTTCTCGGAAGGGTTCTCGGCGATCTTCCTGGCTCCCGGTGCGGGAGCCCCGATGTTCCTTAATATACCCGGTGAGAATCTGAACAACGTCTACTCGGCCAATGAATTCCTCACGCGTGTGAACTTGATGAAGGCCTACCGCTTCCCTGAGATGGATACGCCGATTCGAGCCGGGAAGCGGGTGGCGGTCTTTGGCGGCGGCAACGTTGCGATGGATGCCTCGCGCTGCGCCCTCCGCCTGGGCGCCCAGAAGGTCTACATCATCTATCGTCGTTCCGAGCACGAGATGCCTGCCCGCGAAGAAGAGCGTGAGAACGCGAAGGAAGAAGGCGTCATCTTCAAGCTGCTCACCAATCCTCGCCGCTTCATCGGCGATGAGAAGTCGAACGTGCGCGCCGTTGAGTGCTACGAGATGGAACTGGGAGAGCCTGACGCCAGTGGGCGCCGGCGCCCCATCGCGAAGCCGGACACTGCCTTCGAACTCGAGATAGATACGGCCATCATCGCACTTGGGACGCGCCCCAACCCCGTTATTCCGACAACGACGCCCGGTCTGGAATTGACTCCCGAGGGCACGATCAAGACGGACCCGGCCACCGGCCGCACCAGCCGCGCTGGTGTGTGGTGTGGCGGCGATATGGCAACGGGTGCGGCGACGGTCATCAGTGCGATGGGCGCGGGTAAGCGGGCTGCGGCGGATATCGATGCGTATCTGCGAGCCCTGACTGACTAGCTGCCGGCCGGTTTAATGTCCGCCCAGTTCGGGCCCGACTTGAGGTCTACCTTGAGCGGCACCGTCAACTCGACGGCGCTCTTCATCAGGTCGCGCACCAGCTCGGACAGATCAGCCATCTCGCCGTCCGGAGCTTCGAAGAGGAGTTCGTCGTGGATCTGCAGCAGCATCCTGCTGCGCATGCGGCGCTGCCGCATCTCATCGTGTATGTGGATCATCGCCACCTTGATGATGTCGGCTGATGTGCCCTGTACCGGCGCGTTGATTGCCATGCGCTCCGCCGCCTCTCGCACCTGGCGGTTGCTTGAACGGATCTCCGGTATGTAGCGCCTGCGCCCAAGCAGCGTGCTGACGAAGAGGTGTTCGCGGGCCTGGGTCTTGGTCTGCTCGAGCCAGCGCTGCACTCCCGGATACTGCTCGAAGTAGGACTTGATGAAGCGCCCTGCTTCAGCCCGGCTGAATTCGGTAGCCTGCTCCAGCCCGTAGTCGCTCATCCCGTAGATCACGCCGAAGTTGACCACCTTGGCCGCCCTCCGCATCTCGGCGCTGACCTGCTCCGGCGGCACTCCGAAGACCTTGCTTGCCGTTGCAGTGTGGATGTCCTCATCGTTCAGGAAGGCTGCCTTCAAGGTCTTGTCCTGCGACAGGTGCGCCAGGGCTCGCAGATCGATCTGGGAGTAGTCCGCGCTCAACAGCGACCATCCACGGGGTGATATCACCGCGGCGCGGATGGTCCTGCCCAGTTCGGTGCGTATGGGCAGGTTCTGAAGGTTCGGCTCGCTTGACGATAGCCTCCCCGTTGCGGCGGTTGTCTGGCTGAAGACCGTATGTATCCTGCCGGTCGCTGCGTTCACCAGTCCGGGAAGCGTGTCCACGTAGGTGGACTTCAGTTTGGACAGCTGGCGGAATTGCAGCACGAGGTCGATGACGGGATGCGCGGCGCGCAGGAACTCCAGTTGTGACGCTTCGGTTGAGTGGCCGCTGCTGGTCTTTCGGCCTCCCTGGAGTCCGAGTTCGTTGAAGAGCACGTTACCCAGCTGCTTCGGCGAGTTGATGTTGAAGCGGTGTCCCACCGCGTTGTAGATGTCTATCTCCAGTGCGGCAAGTTGCTCGCCCAGAGTGCGCGACATCGCCCAGAGCTTCTGTGTGTCGACGAGGATGCCGTTGTTTTCCATCTCGGCCAGCACTGGAATGAGAGGCATCTCGACCGTGCGGAACAGCGTCAGCACCTCCCGTTGCCGCATCTCTGTGTCAAGCTGTGCGCGGAGAGCCCGGCACACGTCCGCTCTCGTCGCAAGCAGTGCGAGGATGGACTCGTCGGGAGACGTCGTCGCCATGGCGGTTGCGAAGGTTGAAGGGTCATCCAGCGTCAGTCCGAGCCGGTTGAGGGCAAGCGCATCGAGAGTCACCGCCTTCTCCCCGGCAAGATGGGCAGCCACGGATATATCGAACCATCCCCGCCCCTCGGGCAGCGCCAGCGGCGTCAACTGCCGCACGATAGTCTTCACATCGTCGCTCACCTTCAGACAGTCGTCGCGCGACAACACCGGGCCGAGTGCCCGGAGCGGCGACTCTCCCGCATCGTGCACTTCCGTGGCGGGCAGGTACGTCAGACGCCCGGCGCGGGGAGACACTCCTACGCCGCGAAGGGCGTCGGGTTGCGGCGTCTCTCTCTTGCCCTGCGAAGGCTTTGCGGCTTTCTCGGTGAGGCGGAGGGCACATAGCACGATCTCATCCGAGGCAGCCAGCTCGCGTGCGAACGAGTCTGCGGTGGGTGCGGAGAACACCGTCACTTCGCTCACATCCGTACGAGTGACTTCAGCGGCAGCTCGCTCCACGGGTTGGGGACTGGCCGCGTTGGCGGCCGGTGGTTGTGGCAGACGAGCGACGAGGCTGTTGAACTCGAGTTCCTGCAGCAGTTCCAGCGCCCTGTCTCGTGCATAGTTGCCGATAGCACAGTCGTCGATGGTGATCTGTACGGGCACATCCGTCACGATGGTGGACAGGCGCTGACTGTCTCTCGCCTGTTGCTGAGACGCCTCCAGCGACGCCTGCACCCGCGCTGGGGTGACTTCGGCGATGTGTTCATAGATGGAATCCAGGCTCTTGAACTGCGTCAGCAGCTTGGCGGCGGTCTTCTCGCCCACCCCTGGAACCCCGGGGATGTTGTCAGACGGGTCCCCAACGAGCGCCTTGTACGAGGTGAGTTGGTCGGGCCTCACGCCGAAGCGAGCCGCCACGGCCGCTCCGTCGTATTTCACCGCATCGCTGAAGTTGCGGCCGGGGAGCAGCACCGTGACGCCGGGTCGGACCATCTGCAGCAGATCGCGGTCGCCCGTGAGTATGGCTGCGTCGATGCCGGCGTGTTGTGCCTGTACGGCCAGTGTTCCCAGGATGTCGTCAGCCTCATACCCCTCAACCTCAAATGCAGGCATGCCCAGTACGTCCGCCAGTTGGTGCACGCGCCGAATTTGGCTCTTCAGTTCCTCCGGTGTCGGAGGACGATGCGCTTTGTACTGTTCGTACAGGGCGTGTCTGAACGTAGGAGCAGGGTAGTCGAACGCAATCGCCCAGTGGCTGGCCTTCAGAGAGTTCACGACTTTGAAGAGCGTGTTGGCGAATCCATAGACGGCGTTCACCATTTCGCCGCTTCTGTTTGTGGTGAGCGGGGGAAGGGCGTGGAATGCGCGGTGCACGAGTGCATTTCCATCCACCAGCAGCAGGATGCGTTGTTGTTCTGAAGGCATCGCGCCCATTATACGCTGTGCCCCCATGGTATACTAAACGTTCGTGAAGAAGGATCTCCTGTCTGTCATCGACCCCACTCAGTCCGGCGCGGCGCAGCTCATCGAGGAAGCACTTGTGATGAAGCGGGGCGACATGCGTTGTCTGCTCCCATGGCGCTCCGTCGCACTGGTGTTCGAGAAGCCGTCGCTGCGAACCCGTGTCAGCTTTGACCTGGCAGTAACGCAGTTGGGAGGGCACTGTCTCTACCTGTCGCCTCAAGAGGTGGGACTGGGACAGAGGGAACCGGTGCCGGATGTCGCACGTGTGCTCAGTCGTTACGTCGACTGCATTGTGGCTCGGGTCTTCAGCCATGAGACGTTGACGGAACTGGCCCGGTATGCAACGGTATCAGTGATCAACGCCCTGTCGGACCGCGAGCATCCCTGCCAGGCGCTGGCCGACTTTCTGACCATCCGTGAGAAGAAGGGTAGCGTGAAAGGAGTCAGACTGGCGTACGTTGGTGATGGCAATAACGTCGCCCGGAGTCTGATGCTGCTATCTGCGATGCTGGGAACTGACTTCTCCATTGCCTCACCCTCTGGCTATGAGATGGACGGCGATACCGTCGCCGCAGCGCGCGCGATGGCTGCTGACGGGGGCTCGCATATCAACGTGACCAGGAACCCCGGAGAGGCGGTCGAGGGCGCCGACGTGGTCTACACGGACACGTGGACCAGCATGGGACAGGAGAAGGAGGCCGCCGTTCGCCGCGCCGCCTTCGCTGGCTTCCAGGTGAATTCGTTCCTCATGTCGGCTGCCCGTCCCGACGCCATATTCATGCATTGCCTGCCTGCTCATCACGGCGAAGAGGTTACTTCTGACGTTCTCAATGGCGCCGCTTCCGTCGTGTTCGACCAGGCGGAGAACCGGCTCCATGTGCAGAAGGCGGTTCTTGCCCAGATTCTCATTCCCGCCGGGTAGAGGAGTGAAGTGATGTCCAGGCCAGTTGTGGCTCTCGTTGGCAGGACCAACGTAGGCAAGTCCACTCTTCTCAATCGCATCCTCGGCGAGCGGCACGCGGTGGTCGATGACAGGCCCAATGTGACGCGCGATCGGATCATTGTGCCCACCATGATGGGAGGCAGGGATGTCCTCGTCGTCGACACGGGCGGCTGGGGCATGGACTCGGCCTCGGAACTGGATCTCAAGGTGAGGCACCAGGCGGAGACTGCTATCTCACAGGCCGACGTCATACTCCTCGTTGTGTCGGCACCCGATGGGGTTATCCCTAGCGACGAAGAGGCGGCCAGCCTCGTGCGTTCCGCCGGTAAGAAGTGCATCCTGGTTGTGAACAAGGTGGATCATGTGCTGCACGAGACACTGGTCGCGGATTTCCACCGTTTGGGTCTGGACACCGTGGTGGCGGTGAGCGCGCTGCACAATCGTGGCATCGAGGACCTCATCAATGCAGTTGTCGGGTTGCTGCCTCCCACGGAACCGTCTGCCCCATTTGCGGCGGGTACGATACGTCTCGCTATCGTCGGCAGGCCGAACGCCGGAAAGTCCACCCTGTTGAACGCGCTGGTCGGTGACGAACGCGCCATAGTGGATGCGACTCCGGGGACGACCCGGGATCCGTTGGATGTGGAACTCATGTGGCAGGGCAAGCCGCTCATCCTGGTCGACACGGCGGGGATACGCAGGAAGTCGCGCGTTGACTACGGAGTTGACTACTTCTCCGTACTGCGTGCGTTGCAGGCCATCGACAGGTGTGATGTGGCGCTTCTTGTGCTTGATGCCACCGAACCGGCCACCGCACAGGATGTGACCATCGCGCGTTACGTGCGTGAGGCTGGCCGCGGGCTGATCCTTGTTGTCAACAAGTGGGATCTGGTGCCTCCCGATTACCGTGACGCCCACCGCGATTGGATGAAGCGAAGGCTGGAGTTTCTCTCTTTCGTGCCTGTATTGCATGTGTCTGCGAAGCAGCGCAGGCACGTACGGAGCGTATTGCAGAAGTCGTTTGAGGTGGCTGAGGCGCGAAGCCAGAAGATCGCCCGTTCGACAGTGGATGCCGCGATCGCGGAGTCGGTCCAGCGGCATCCTCCGCCCCGGGTCGGTACCCGGCGCCTGGACATCGTGTGGGCGCACCAGGATGATACGGAGCCGTGGAAGTTCGTTCTTCATGTGAACGATCCGGCGCTGGTGCCTCCCAGCTACGTTCGCTACCTGGAGCATGATATCCGGCGTCGTTTTGGTTTCAATGGCGTGCCTCTGCTGTTCGACATCGTGCCCGCCGGTCGACGCAAACGTGTGAAGGAGACTACCGCATGAATGGCGCTCTGCTGCTTGTCGGGATACTCGCGCTGGCCTACACCCTGGGCTCGATTCCTGTTGGGCTCATCGTGGCGTGGCTCAAGACCGGCCGGGATCTGCGCGCAACCGGAAGCGGAAAGACGGGGGCAACCAACGTCATGCGCTCCGCGGGCCGCGGATATGGATTCCTCACCCTGTTTCTCGACGGCGCCAAGGCGCTCGTGGCGGTCCTGGCAGCCTCCCTGCTCTGGCCGTTGTCGACCATGTCGATCGGCGGCCTGACCCTGGAACTGCCACTGGTGCAGAGTCTCGCGGGGGTGGCAACCATCATCGGACATAACCATCCGATGTTCGCCGGATTCCGTGGTGGACGCGGCGTGTCCTCTTTCTTCGGTTCGATGCTGTATCTCAACCTTCCGGTCGCGCTTGCCGGCATCGGGGTGCTCACGGTGGTTGCCCTTGCCAGCCGTTTCATGTCACTCGCGTCCATTGTCGCCGGAATCGCGACCTGCATCACGATGATCGCGTTGTGTGCCGTCGGACGCGTTCCCTGGCCACATGCGGCCTATACGGTGATCGTGGTTTCCTATATTGTGTACGCGCACCGGGACAACATCAGCCGCCTGAGGCAAGGTACGGAGCGTAGACTGTTCTAGAGGAAGACGCCAGTTGGAGAAGCGTCTCATAGGGAAGTCTATGAGTAGAGTAGTAATCGTCGGCAATACCGGGTGGGGCAGAACCATCGCCGCGCTGCTCTGCCGCAATGTGCCGGACGTATGTCTGTTGACCCGGACCGAGGATGAGGCTGCTGCCCTTCGCAGTCACGGCGGTGAGTACCGCGTGTCACATGAATCCCGCACGGCGTTGCTGGACTCCGAATATGTGGTCTGGGCCGTCCCGTCTCAGACGATGCGGACCAACATCTCGGCTCTTCGGGACAAGTTGCCTTCGGACCTCTGTCACATCAGTGTTGCCAAGGGACTGGAAGTGGATTCGGGGAAGCGGATGACGGAGGTCATTCTGGATGTGCTCAGCTTCACGGGCGCGCGCGGTGTCTGCGCTCTGTCCGGCCCAAACCTCGCAGAGGAGATTGGCAGAGGCTTGCCCGCTGCCTCGGTTGTCGCGTCCTCGAGCCCTGTTCTGGTGCAGGAGGTCCAGTCACTCTTCAGCTCGCCAAGGTTCATTACCGTCGCCTCCGACGATGTCGTCGGTGTCGAACTCGCCGGCGCACTCAAGAATGTAGTGGCACTCGGTGCCGGCATGATGGACGGACTTGGACTGGGAGACAACGCGAAGGCAGCCTTCATCGCGTTCACGTGGAGCGAGGTGATCGCGTTTGGCGTTGCCCTGGGTGCTCGAGAATCCACCTTCTACGGCGTTGCGGGATTCGGCGATGTCGTGGCCACCTGTGTCAGCAATCTCAGCCGGAATCACTTCGTAGGATGCGAGGTCGCTCGCGGACGCCGCCTTCAAGACATCCTTGATGCCATGCATCAGGTGGCTGAAGGCGTCCACACGGCGAAGGCCGTGTTCCGGCTGACCAATGAACTCCACGTAGAGGCCCCGATCATGGTATCCATCTACCGTGCGCTGTTCGAGGGATACCCCGTGGGCAAAGCAGTTGCGCGTTTCACGGGACAGGTTCAGCGGGGCCGCTGACTCGCTCTCGAACTGCGGACGGCACTACTCTTCCGGCAGCGTCCTCGCCAGTTCCTCGAAGAGGCGCCGCTGCTCCTTCGTGAGCTTTGTGGGCGTGGTCACCTTTATGTGCAGCAGTTGATCACCACGCTTGCGTCCGCCCTTCTCCTGGATGCCCTTTCCCTTGAGCCGGAGCATCTCCCCCGTCTGAGTGTTCGAGGGTACGTGTACCTGGGCTCTGCCCTCGAGAATGGGGACATCGACGTCCGCTCCGAGAGCCGCTTGTGAGAAGTTGATCGGCAACTCGTAGTGTATGTCGAGGCCGTCGCGGGTGAAGTACGCGTGCGGCTCGACCTCTATCAATATGAGCACGTCACCGGTTTTGCCCCCATTGCTCCCGACGCTCCCCTGGCCGCGCAGGGTCACGGTGTTGCCCGCATCCACCCCCGCGGGGATATCGACGTGCAGGGTGCGTGACGCCATAACGGTCGTCTTGCCCTTGCAGGTGGGACAGGGCGAAGGGATGGTTGAGCCAACGCCGTTGCAGCGAGCGCACCGCACCACATGGCTGAACCGTCCGAAGATGCTCTGCTCCATGCGCCTTACACGCCCGGTTCCGTGACAGTCCGGGCAACGCAGCGGCGAGGTGCCGGGTTGGCAACCGGTGCCGTTGCAGTCGCCACATAGTTCACTGCGCCTTACGCTGAACTCACGAGTGCAGCCTGATGCCGCTTCTTCCAGCGAGATGGTCGTCTTGAAGCGGAATGATTCTCCCTGCACAGGGGCATTGGCGCGCGCCTCGCCAAACGCGGATCCGAAGAACGTCTCGAAGATCTCTCCCAGACCACCGAAACCGAAGTCTCCGAAGTTCGCGCCGTCGGTGCTCTGGCGCCCGTACAGGTCGTAGGTGCGGCGTTTGTTCGGATCACAGAGACACTGGTAGGCCTCGTTGATCTCCTTGAAACGCTCTTCGGCGTCCTCCTCGTGGTTGCGGTCGGGGTGGAACTGAAAGGCGAGCCGCCTGAATGCCTTCCTGATCTCCTCGTCGCCGGCGTCACGGCTGACGCCCAGGACCTCGTAGTAGTCGCGGCGCACTTGCATCTGTCAGGCTCTCCGAAACACTCATTGTAGCTGTGAGCGGTGGCGCGTGACAAACCCTGTTCGTGGCGGCGCAGAGATGATGGGAAACGGGTTCCGGGTCGAGCCGATGCTATAATCCTGCTGTGACCAGGGAACAGGTACGTGCCGCCGTGTTGCGGCACAAGAAGCAGAGCGTTGCCAACGATCACCTGGTGCAATCCGCCGTCCTGGTCCCTCTCCTGTGCAAGGATGGGGAACTCCACGTGCTGCTGACCGAACGAACCAACGAAGTCAGGTCTCATAAGGGACAGGTGTGCTTCCCGGGTGGGACTTCGAGCGATGGGGACGAATCGCTTCTCGCGACCGCCCTGAGAGAGGCCTGGGAAGAGACCGGGGTGAAGCCAGAGGATGTGGAGGTAATCGGCGAGATAGACGACAACGTCGTACGCAGCACCGGGTACGTCATCACTCCGTTCGTTGGGTTCGTTCCCTATCCGTATCGCTTTCAGGTCAGCGAAGGTGAAACGAGGGACATCTTCTTTGTCCCGTTGCGTGTTCTCATGGATCCGCGCAGGTTCTATCACCAGGAGCGTGTCATAACCGGACACTACTACTACGGTCCCGTGTGTGATTTCGAGGGCCACGTCATCTGGGGCGCCACGGCGCGAATCATCGAGCACCTGGTGCGGCTTCTGGATGGAGCCGACAACGTCTCCGCAGCGTGACTTTGGCCGGCTGGCTGGGACGGCACGTCGCGCCGTCCACTCGAGTGCGTAGGTACGGTGTGCCTGCGGCCGCATGTGAGATTTTCTCGATAGCTTTGACTGGAAATATCCTCGCGCGCTACAATTCGCCCTAAATGCGAGTGGAGGAACCCGGTGCCGCACGTGAGCAATGAAGACCGTGAGATGATCCTGTCCGCGCTCGAAGTCTCAGATGAGATGAGGCGCGCGTGCGAGGCCTTGTGCCAGTTGCTGGATTCCGGCGAGCATGAACCTGAGCACGCTGAGCCGCGGTACGTTATCAGTGTCGCGTCGCGGATGGTCGGCATCGAAGCGCACAGACTGAGGCACTATGAACGCCTGGGCTTCGTGCGCCCCGGGCGTACTGATGGCCATACCAGGCTCTATTCTCAGGAAGACATCGACCAGTTGTGTTGCGTTAAGACGTTAATGAACGACCTCGGTCTCAACTCCGCCGGTGTGCAGTTTGCCCTGGTGCTGATGCAACGGATGGACGCACTGCAGCGCCAGGTGGTCGGTATGTCGGACAGGCTTAATCGCATCGAACGCCGTCGTCGCGCCGGACAGAACTCCACTGACATCGAAGGCGAGGCGTAGCAGTCGATGGCACCAGCAGATGGCATCGGACCCATTACGCCCGACAAGTTCACCGAGCAGGCGCAACAGGTCCTCGCGCTCTCGCAGCAGTACCTCAGGGAGTTCCACCACAACCAGTGGGACGTGGAGCACCTTGCGCTTGCGCTGGTGGAACAGAAAGCTGGGCTCACCGACCGCATCCTGCGTGAACTGAAGGTGGAGCCGGAGACCGTCGGGGATGCGTTCAGACGGGCGCTGGAAGCGTATCCCCGGGTAGCCTACGAAGGCGCTCAGATATTCGCCACCCCTCGCGTCCAGCGTGTCATCGAGAACGCCAGGCAGGAGGCTGAACGCTTCCGCGATGAGTTCATCAGTACCGAGCATCTGCTCATCGCCATTGCCGGCGAGAACACGGGTGAGTCGGCACGGATCCTTGAAGCTTTGGGCATCTCGCGAGAGAGTGTCTACCAGGCGCTGCAGCGCATTCGCGGGGGGCACCGCGTGACCGATCAACACGCGGAGAGCAAGTACCGCTCGCTGGAGAAGTTCGGCCACGACCTCACGGAGTTGGCGCTGAAGGGGAGGCTCGACCCCGTGATCGGCAGGGACCAGGAGATACGGCGCACCATTCAGATACTTGGACGGCGCACGAAGAACAACCCTGTGCTCATCGGAGATGCGGGCGTCGGAAAGACAGCGATAGCGGAGGGACTGGCTCAACGCATCGTGGCGGAGGACGTGCCCGGTTCGCTCAGAGGCAAGCGCGTGGTGGCACTCGATATGGCCGCGCTGGTGGCGGGCAGCAAGTTCCGCGGGGAGTTCGAAGAGCGCTTCAAGGCGGTGCTGGACGAGGTGAGGCAGTCTGCCGGCGAAGTGATTCTGTTCATCGACGAATTGCACACGGTTGTTGGTGCGGGCGGCGCTGAGGGCGCCATCGACGCGGGCAACATGCTGAAACCCGCGCTGGCGCGCGGAGAACTGCAGTGCGTCGGTGCAACCACGCCGGACGAGTACCGACGTTTCATCGAGAAGGACAAGGCACTGGAGCGCCGCTTCCAACCGGTATTCGTGGGAGAACCGGATGAGGCGACCACGCTCGAGATTCTCAAGGCACTTCGACCCCGGTATGAGGCACATCACAAGGCGGTGAAGCTCGACGATTCGGCCTTGCGGGCTGCCGCCACGCTGTCTCATCGCTACATCTCCGACAGGTTCCTCCCGGACAAGGCTATCGACCTCATCGACGAGGCGGCCAGCAAGATGCGTCTCGATATGGAGAGCGCCCCTGCCCATGTGCAGTCGTTGGAAAGACGGGTGCGCCAACTCCGCGACGAGCAGGATGCTGCCGCCCAGCGGCAGGACTATGAGAAGGCAGCTGCGGCGAAGGCCGAGCTGTCACGGCTGGAAGCCGAATACAATGACGCCAGGTGTCAGTGGCAGGCTGAGAAGCAGCTTGATGGAGTGGTCAGAGACGAGGAGATCGCGGCGCTCGTTTCTCAGTGGACGGGCATCCCCGTGTTCCGGATGCTGGAATCTGAGGCTGACAAGCTGGTCCACATGGAAGAGCGCTTGCACGAACGCGTTGTGGGTCAGGATGAGGCCGTAGCGGCAATCTCCGAAGCCATACGCCGCAGCCGCGCGGGGTTGAAGAATCCCCGCAGGCCTATCGGCAGTTTCATCTTCCTCGGTCCCACGGGTGTGGGCAAGACGGAACTGGCTCGCGCGCTCGCATGGTTCATGTTCGACAACGAGGACGCGATGGTGCGGCTCGATATGTCGGAGTACATGGAGAAACACACGGTGTCGCGGCTCATCGGTGCCCCGCCAGGCTATGTGGGGTACGACGAGGGCGGGCAGCTGACGGAGGCAGTCAGGCGTCGTCCGTATCGTGTGCTGCTGCTGGATGAGATAGAGAAGGCGCACCCCGATGTCTTCAATGTCCTGCTGCAACTGCTGGAGGATGGCAGACTCACTGATGGACACGGTCGCACCGTCGACTTCCGTAACGTGGTCATCATCATGACCAGCAACCTCGGCACTGCCGACTTCCAGAAGCAGGCCATCGGTTTCGCCAGGGGCGAGCAGTTGGCCGAGGCCGAGATGCGGGCCCGGGTTGAGTCTGAGTTGAAACGCACGTTCCGCCCGGAGCTGCTGAACCGCCTTGATGACGTCATCATCTTCCGGCCGCTGACGCGGGAACACCTCAGCGAAATCATCGGGCTCATGCTGCGAGAGACGCAGCAACGCCTTGCCGAGCGCTCAATCACTCTGGAGGTCGATGGCGACGCTCGTACGTGGCTCATGCGGGTAGGCTATGATCCGGTGTTCGGCGCCCGTCCGCTTCGCCGTGCGATCGAACGATATGTGGAAAATCCTCTGTCCGCCAGGATCCTCGCGGGAGAGGTGCATGACGGCGATCACGTGCAGGTGAGTGCGGGCCAGGATGCCCTGACGTTCTCCGTGACGCAACCTGACCGGACGTAGACCTGTTTCCACAGCCAGGCGGACGCATCGGCTGCTCTTGGGCTATACTTCAGCGTTGTGGCTAACGGTACCACCCGTCTCAGAATCCCGCTCGCCGTTCTATCCATTGCTGCCACGGTGGTTGTCTGCGTCTTGATCGTTCAGCACCGGTCGTTTGTCAGTCAACTATCGCACTTGGGCTATGTTGGCTGCTTCCTCGTGAGCATGCTCGCCAGTGGAACCCTGGTGCTCCCGGGCATGGGTTCGGTCATCACCTTCACACTCGGTGGCGTCCTCAACCCCGCGCTCGTTGGCGTCACTGCCGGTTTGGGAGAGGCCACCGGCGCGGTCGGCGCCTACCTGACGGGCTACGGGGGACGGGGCCTCGTCGATATCGAGCCGCTTCAGGGAAGGCTGGCGCCCTTCATGGAGCGCCATGGGGGCAAGGCCATCTTCGTCATGGCTGCCATCATCAACCCTCTGTACTACCCTTTCGCTGTGTGGATGGGTGTCTCCCGCGTGCACATGAGCAAATTCTTCCTCTGCACACTTCTCGGCAGAACGCTTAAGAATCTCATTCTCTCCTATATGGGCTACTTCGGGATTCGTTCTGTGCTTCAGTGGCTTGGCGTCCTGAACTGACTTGTGCGCGTGCCACCACATACGGTATATTTGTGCGGTTCGGTGGGGCTGTAGCTCAATCGGGAGAGCGTTTGACTGGCAGTCAAAAGGTAGTGGGTTCGAATCCCATCAGCTCCACCAAATTCTTTTCGTCCTTTCGCCTCCCCCGGTGGTTGTGTCATGGAGATGGGTGGCCCGCGCTTCAAGGATGCTGACGATCAATGACGTGTTCAGCCAGAATCGTTCCCGCAATCCTCACCGACGATGTGACTGAGTTGGCTCGTCTGGTGTCACTGGCGAACTGCTTCGCGCCGTTCGTGCAAGTGGACATGATGGATGGGACGTTCGTGCCCACGCACAGCATCGGCGTCGAAGATCTGCGAACGCAGGATATCCACTTTCACTGGGAAGCGCACCTGATGGTTGTTGATCCGCTGGCGTACCTCGCACCATTACGCGATGCCGGCGCCGCCCGGGTCATCTTCCATGTCGAATCTGGCGTGGATCCTCTGGAGGTCATCTCCACGGCGCGTGCGCTGGGCCTTGGGGTTGGCGTGGCCTTGAATCCACCGACGCCAGTTGCCGGCATGCAGGGACTCCTTCCCTTGGTCGACTGTGTGCTGCTGATGACCGTGTACCCCGGCTACTACGGAGCGCCATTTGTGCCCGAGGTCATGTCGAAGGTGGCACAGGTTCGGGAGCGGTCCGCTTCCCTGGAGATCGGCGTGGATGGTGGTGTGAAGGAAGCCAACCTGGTAGATGTGCTGCGGCATGGGGTTGACACGGTCTGTGTGGGCAGCGCGGTCTTCGCCGCCGCTGACCCGCGCGCAAGCTATCTGCGCCTTTCGGCTCTGGCGCATTGCGACTGAGCCTCGTTGCTGTCGTGTCCCGCACTTCGTGCGCTGCAGTGGCGCTAGAAAGCCGCGTCAAACGCACGCGATAGCACCGATGCCTCATCATCCTCGAGCACGATTCTCCCAACTCTGCGCTTGAGGCTCTGCAGTGCCTGCAGGTCTCCCAGTGCCTGCGAGTCAGCCACCGTCCCAAAGGTGTAGTCCTTTCCTGGAACGGGGAGGTCGTCGAGATGTCCGGTGACTACCTGGAGCAGCACACACTGATCCGGTCCGCCCTTATGCAGTTGACCGGTGGAGTGCAGAAAGCGCGGGCCGTAACCCATGGTGGTGCTGACGCGGTACCGTTCCGCGATGCGGCGTCGGACGGTGCTGAAGACCGCGTCCGTGTCGGGAGTCTGCCGCATGTACGCCATGATGCCGAAGTAATCGGATGGCCGCAGCGAGGCCAGCAGTTCGCGCACGGAAGGGGTGGTCTCCACCGGGGGAAACGCCCGGTGCGTGGTGAAGTACTGCAGCGTCCTGGTGCTGGCATCCTTGGCGCGTTGCACATCGGGCTGGTCGAATGGGTTCACGCCCAGTAGCGCCCCGGCCACCGCAGTTGCGTACTCCCAGCGGTAGAACTCACCGGCAAGAGCGTACGTGTCCACAACGTCCATCGAGACACAGGGCACTCCGGCGTTGCCGATCTGGCTGACGAAATGATCGGTACTGGAATTGTCATCCCCATGCAATCTGAGGTACGCCACGGCCCGGTCCGCTGCATAGGCTTCAAGAGGTAAGGCAGGCTCTCCCGTCACCGGAACCACTCCCTTTCCGTCTTTGCCGGTGCTCTCAGCGATGAGTTGCTCCGCCCACAGGCCGAAGCTCTGCAACCGTGGTGAGGTAACCAGGGTCAGCTTGTTACGCCCGATGCGCGCGCAACCGGCGATATAGGCGCCCAGTTGTGCGCCGGGGTTGCTCTTCACATCGGTGCCCCGGGCACAGCGCCGGGACATCTCAGCCGCGTTGCTGAGCAGACGGCCCGGGTCGATACCAAGGAGCGAGGCGGGGACCATGCCAAAGAGAGAAAGCACGGAGTAGCGCCCGCCGATATCGGCCGGGTTGAGGAAGATGCGCCGGAACGCGCGGTCGTCCGCGATTCTACTGAGCGATGAACCCGCGTCTGTGATGGCCACGAAGTGGGCCCCTGCGCCCTTGCCTGCGGCGGCACTTGTCTCACTCCAGAAGTACTCGTACAGCAGGTTCGGTTCAAGCGTGCTGCCGGACTTCGATGACACGATGAACATCGTGTGGCGAAGGTCGATTGCGCGAGCCACGGCGGCAACGGCGCTCGGCACCGTTGAGTCCAGCACGTGCAGCCGCGGAAACCCCGGCGCACTTCCGATCGTCTGGTTCAGCACCTCCGCGCCAAGACTGCTTCCTCCCATGCCGAGCAGCACTACGTCGCGTACACCTTCCTGTGCGGCGCGAGCGCTGAAGTCGCCCATGGCGACCACATGAGGCGCCATCGTGTCTGCGGTATGAAGCCAGCCCAGGCGCTGCCGGGACTCGTCTTCGTTGCCGTGCCACAGCGTGGCATCGTGGTCGTGAATGCGAGTGGTAAAGCGCAGCGACTCCAGTTCAGTAAGACATGCCTCGACGGCGCGCGCTGCGTCAGCCAGGAGTGGCTCGCCTCCACTATTTCTCATCATCTTCCAGATCCTCGTCTTCGTCTTCCTCGTCCTCGACTTCGCCCTCCGGTTCCTCCGGTCCCCCTTCCGCCCCGTTCTCCGCAGTCTCGTCCTCCACTTCATCGAAGGTGTCATCCTCATCCTCGTCAGGAGCGGAGAGCCGCGCTCTCTCGAGGGCGGCAACCTTCTCCAGCCGGCGAATGTGGCGCTCTTCCCCAGAGAATCGGGCCATGAGGAACGCGACCGCCAGTTCGGTGGCCACCTCAACGCCCACAACCCGTGCCCCCAGGCAGAGCACATTCATGTCATCGTGCTCTACGCCCTGGTGAGCCGAATACGTGTCGTGACAAACACAGGCGCGAATACCGGGCATCTTATTCGCCGCGATGCACGCCCCGACACCGCTGCCGCAGATGATGATGCCTCTGTCCACCTCACCGGCCCCCACCGCACGTCCCACTTTCTCGACGTAGTCGGGGTAGTCATCAGATGCATCGTACAGGTCGGCGCCCTTATCGACGATGTCAAGGCTGTCCGCCAGGCGGCGGATCAGTTCCTGTTTGAGGTTGTATCCACCGTGGTCAGCGGCAATCGCTACGTGCAGTCTCATGTCACACTCCCTTCGCGAGTGAGAGGGCCGCCTCGGCGACCTTCTCCGCGGTCAGTCCGTATCTGTGGAACAACTCTGCTCCCGGCGCGGATGTGCCGAAGCAGTCGATCCCAATGGCTCGTCCCTGTGCGCCGGTGTAGCGTTCCCATCCCAGCGTTGTTCCTGCTTCAACGGATATGCGTCGCACAACCGATGGTGGGAGAACCCGCTCGCGGTAGTCCCGCGGCTGTGCCTCGAACAGCTCCCATGATGGCATTGATACCACGCGCGCGGCAACCCCCCCGCCCCACAGCTGGTTGGCTGCGTCTATGGCGACGTTCACCTCCGAGCCACTCGCGATAAGAATCATCTCGGGTTTGCGCTCGGGCTCCCATACCACGTAGGCGCCCCTGGCCAGATTGTCGGCCGTCTCACCTCTGCTACGGTCTATGGCCGGCACATTCTGGCGGGTCAGTATCAGCGCAACCGGGCCCTCAGTATGAGTGAGTGCCGTCCGCCACGACTGGATAGCCTCCGCGGCGTCCGCCGGACGGATCACCGTGAGCCCCGGCACCGAGCGAAGCCCCAGGATGTGTTCGACGGGTTGATGCGTTGGTCCGTCCTCTCCCACGCCGATGGAATCGTGCGTGAATACGAACACCACGTGCAGCCCCATGAGTGCCGCCAGCCGCACCGCCGGGCGCATGTAGTCGTAGAAGACGAGGAAGGTGGAGGCGTAGGGAATCGTTCCTCCGTGAAGTGCGAGTCCGTTGCAGACGGAGGCCATCGCATGTTCGCGCACTCCGAATCTGACGTTGCGTCCGGCGTAATCGGGCGCCGCGTAGTCACCTGAGCCCGCGATGGTCGTCTTCGTCGATGGCGACAGGTCGGCGCTGCCTCCGATGAGCGCAGGAATGCCCGAGGCGAGAGCGTTCAGAGCCCTGCCGGCCGTGACTCTCGTTGCGGTGGGTTTCGTCTCTGGCTCCACCGTCGCCAGCGGGGCCTCCCATCCTTCCGGCAGTTCTCCGCGCATTTCGCGTTGCAGCGCGGCCGCCTCGGCAGAGTACTCCCTACCGTATGCGGCGAAGCGCTCGTTCCACTCGAGTTCCCACGCGGCGCCGCGCTGTTTCGCCGTCCGCATGGAGGCCAGTGCTGCCTCGGGCACCACGAACGGTTCCTCATACGGCCAGCCCAGTTGTCGTTTCGTGAGCCGGACCTCTTCTTCTCCCAGTGGCTCCCCGTGCGACGCGGCGCTGTTTGCCTTGTTTGGACTGCCGTACCCGATGATGGTCCGGCAGATGATGAGCGTGGGGCGTGACTCGTCAGAGCGTGCCGCCTCAAGCGCCTGCTCCACTGCGTGCACGGACATGCCATCGATCGGACCGATGACTCTCCAGCCGAATGAAGTGAAGCGCCCCGCGACGTCCTCCGTGAATGTGACGCTGGTGCTGCCCTCGATGGAGATACTGTTGGAGTCGTACAGTGCGATCAGGCGTCCCAGCTTCAGCGTTCCAGCGAGAGACGCCGCCTCGCTCGAGAGTCCCTCCTCGAGGTCACCATCAGAGACGAGACAATACGTGCGGTGGTCGATGATGGTGTGCCCGGGCCGGTTGTAGCGCGCCGCGAGCCAACGCTCTGCCATCGCCATCCCAACGGCGTTCGCGAATCCCTGGCCAAGCGGCCCCGTGGAGGTTTCTACTCCCGCAGTCTTTCCACGTTCCGGGTGACCGGGGGTCTTGCTGTCCCACTGGCGAAAGCGCCGCAGGTCGTCAAGCTCGATGCCGTACCCCGTGAGATACAGCAGGGAATACAGCAGGGCCGATGCGTGCCCGGCGGAGAGCACGAAGCGGTCACGGTCGGGCCAGTGTGGATTCGACGGGTTGTGCTTGAGAAAGCGTTCCCACAGGACATACGCCATGACCGCGGCGCCAAGCGGCGCGCCGGGATGCCCGGAGCGGGCGGCCTGCACTGCATCTATCGACAGCGCACGTATGGTGTTGATGCAAAGGGCGTCTCGCTCGGTCTGGCTGCTGGTCATCATCTCTCCTTCTGCGGTGCCTCTTCGCGCAGTCTCTCTACTGCTCCGTCGGTGTTGTACCCTGGGGCGGCCTCTCTTCAATTAGCTCCGGGTGCGCTTCGAATGTGAGTTGACCGTTCGTTCCACTCACCAGAATAGTGTCGCCCTCATGGAAAGCGCCCTCCAGCACCTTCACGGCCAGGGGATCAAGCACCAGGCGCTGGATGGCTCTCTTGAGCGGACGTGCACCGTAGGCAGGGTCGAAACCCTCGTGCACGATGATGTCCCGGGCCTCGTCGCTCAGCACCACATCGATGCGCCTCTCGGCAAGGCGGCGCTTGAGGTGGTTGAACTGAAGGTCGACGATCTGTCTTATCTCTCCCTCGCCGAGTTGCCGGAAGATGATCGTCTCATCGATGCGGTTCAGGAACTCGGGCCGGAACCGTGCTCGCAGCTCCTCCATCACCTGTGCGCGGGCGGCGTCTTCCTGCCCGGCAACCATCCCGACGAGCCACTGGCTCCCCAGGTTGCTCGTCATGATGAGCACCGTGTTCTTGAAGTCGATGGTTCGGCCATGACCGTCCGTGAGGCGGCCGTCGTCCAGTATCTGCAGCAGGACGTTGAACACGTCCGGATGCGCTTTCTCTATCTCGTCGAGCAGCACCACCGCGTATGGGCGGCGCCGTACCGCCTCGGTGAGTTGCCCGCCCTCCTCGAATCCGACGTAGCCCGGGGGCGCGCCGATGAGCCGCGATACCGTGTGCTTCTCCATGTATTCGGACATGTCGAGGCGTATCATCGACCGCTCATCATCGAAGAGGAATTCCGCGAGCGCTCTCGCCAGCTCTGTCTTGCCCACGCCGGTAGGCCCGAGGAATATGAAGCTCCCCAGGGGACGGTTGGGATCCTGCAGTCCCGCCCGGGCGCGCCGCACTGCGTTGGCAACCGCGCGGATGGCCTCATCCTGGCCGATCACGCGGTCGTGCAGGCGGTCCTCCATGCGCAGCAGCTTCTCTATCTCACCTTCCAGCAGCCTGCTGACCGGGACCCGGGTCCACCGCGCCACCACTTCGGCGATATCCTCCTCATCCACCTCTTCCTTCAGCAACTGTTCACCCTTCCCGGAGGTCAGCTGGGCCTCTCTCTGTTTCAGTTCTCGTTCAAGTTCTACGAGCGTGCCGTACTTGATCTGCGCCGCCCGTTCGAGGTCGCCGGACCGCTCTGCCCTCTCGCCTTCCAGCCTCACCTGTTCCAGCTTCTCCTTCAGTTGCTGCAGCGCCTGTATCTCTTCCTTCTCGCTCTGCCAGCGCGCCCGCAAACCTGTCGCTTGCTCGCGTACGTCGGCCAGCTCCTTCTCCATCGCGGCGAGACGGTCGCGAGAAGCCGTGTCCTTCTCCTTCTTGAGCGCCTCGCGCTCAACTTCAAGCTGCGTCAACCGTCGCTGCGCCTCATCCAGCTCCGCCGGGACGCTGTCTATCTCCGTCCTCAACTTGGAGGCAGCCTCGTCGACCAGGTCGATGGCCTTGTCGGGCAGAAAGCGGTCGGTGATATACCGGCTGGAGAGCACCGCTGCAGCTACCAGCGCTGAGTCCTTGATGCGCACACCGTGGTGCACTTCGTAGCGCTCGCGAAGACCCCGCAGGATGGAAATGGTGTCCTCAACCGAGGGCTCGCCCACCTGCACCGGCTGGAAGCGCCTCTCGAGTGCGGCATCCTTCTCTATGTGCTTGCGGTATTCGTTGATAGTTGTCGCGCCGATGCAGTGAAGCTCACCGCGCGCCAGCATCGGTTTGAGCATGTTGGACGCGTCCATCGCGCCTTCGGCAGCGCCGGCGCCGACCACCGTGTGCAGTTCATCGATAAACAGTATGGTGTTGCCCTCTGATTGCTGCACCTCTTTGAGGACCGCTTTGAGCCGTTCCTCGAATTCGCCCCGGTACTTGGCCCCCGCGACCAGCGCCCCCATGTCGAGCGCCACGAGCCGCCGGTTCCGCAGACCCTCGGGGACGTCGCCGCGAACTATGCGCTGCGCCAATCCCTCAACTATCGCCGTCTTGCCCACGCCCGGATCGCCGATGAGCACCGGGTTGTTCTTCGTACGCCGTGAGAGTACCTGCACTACCCTGCGGATCTCTTCGTCCCTGCCGATGACCGGGTCCAGCTTGCCACGCCGGGCCATCTCGGTGAGGTCGCGCCCGTACTTCTCGAGCGCCTCGTACTTCCCCTCAGGGTTCTGATCGGTAACGCGCTGTCCACCACGTATCACAGCGAGTACCTTCAGGACGTTGTCTTTCGAGACGCCGTGGCGCAGCAGCAGGGCCGAGATTCCCGGCGCCGAACGGGTGTCAGTCATCGCGAGCAGGAAATGCTCCGTGCTGGTGTACTCGTCCTTGAAACTGGCGGCCTCCTTCTCGGCGCCGTCGGCCACCGTATTCAGGGCCGGGGATAGATACGCCTGGGCCTGTCCTCTGACCCTGGGCAGTCTGTTGAGCGCGCTTTCGAGTTCGACTGCGACGGTGCGCGGCTGCACCCCCAGCTTCAACAGTATCTGGGGGACAACACCCGCTTCCTGCTGTATCAGTGCGAGCAGCAGGTGTTCAGGCTCGATCTGGCTGTGGCCTTCCTGTTCCGCGCGGCTCTGAGCCTCGACTATGGCTTCGCGGGCCTTCTCAGTCAGACGATTCACGTTCATCCCGTGTACCTCCCGTGATCCAGTGCTGAACGTTGTTGGTGGCGACTCATTCTAGCACTCCAGCTTGGCGGGTGCGCACTGCGCCGGGTGGGCGTCGTCGTCCGTACAGGACGAGTCGATTGAGAGTGACATAAAACTCCGAGTCTACTCGGGCTTCCCATTTACCGTAGGTTCGGCTAAAATCGTCACCCATGACCAGCAAATATGATCCCCAGTCTATCGAGAAGAAATGGCAGGACAGGTGGGCTGCGGACCATCTGTATGAGGTTGTCGAGGACCCTCAGAAGCCGAAGTACTACGCTCTCACGATGTTCCCGTACCCCTCGGGGGATCTGCACATCGGTCACTGGTACGCGATGGCTCCTTCGGACGTTCGTGCCCGCTTCAAGCGTATGCAGGGTTTCAATGTGCTGCACCCGATGGGTTTCGATGCCTTTGGCCTTCCAGCCGAGAACGCCGCCATCAAGCATGGTATTCATCCCTATACCTGGACCATCAACAACATACAGCGTATGCGGTCCCAGTTGCGCAGCATGGGCTGCATCTACGACTGGACCAGGGAGGTAGTGAGCTGCCAGCCGGACTACTACCGCTGGACGCAGTGGTTCTTCCTCAAGCTGTATCAGGCTGGCCTGGCCTACCGTGGCATGGCGCCGGTCAACTGGTGTCCGCAGTGCCAGACCGTGCTCGCCAACGAACAGGTCATCGGTGAGGGCGAGTGCGAACGCTGCGGCGCGCAGGTGACCAAGCGCGACATGGAGCAGTGGTTCTTCCGCATCACCAGGTATGCTGAGGAGCTGCTCGACTTCAGCAAAGTGGACTGGCCCGAACGCATCCGGACCATCCAGTCTAACTGGATAGGACGCAGCGAGGGCGCCGAGGTCTCCTTCGGACTCGATCATCCCGGCGTCGACCAGAAAGAGATACGCGTGTTCACTACCAGGCCGGACACCATCCATGGGGTGACGTTCTTCCTGTTGTCGCCGGAGCATCCGCTCGTGGCGAAGCTGACGACGCCGGACAGAAAGGCGGAGGTGGAGGCCTACGTCGAGTGGTGCAGGAGACAGGCGGACTACGAACGCACCGCTGTCGGCCGCGAGAAGACCGGGGTGTTCCTGGGAAGCTACGTGATCAACCGGTTCACCGGTGAGCGCGTGCCGATATGGATCACTGACTACGTGCTGCTGACGTACGGGACCGGAGCCGTGATGGGCGTGCCGGCACATGACGAACGCGACTTCGAGTTCGCCACCAGGTTCAACCTGCCCGTGCGAACCGTCATTGCGCCGCCGGACTACGACGGCGGTGTTCCGACGGAGGTCTACGTGGGCGACGGCTGTCTGGTGAACTCCGGGGAGTTCAATGGCATGCCCGCCGCGGACGGGTTCAAGGCGATCTGTGACAAGCTCGAACGAGAAGGGTGGGGCAAGGCCACCGTGGCATACCGGATCCGCGACTGGCTTATCTCTCGGCAGCGCTACTGGGGCGCGCCCATTCCCATCGTATACTGCGACAAGTGCGGCATCGTGCCCGTGCCCGAGAAGGACCTGCCCGTGCTGCTGCCGCAGGATGCGGAGTTTAAACCCACCGGTGAGTCTCCGCTGAAGTACTGTGAGTCGTTCGTCAACGCCACGTGTCCCGTGTGCGGTGGACCCGCTCGCCGCGAGACTGACACCATGGACACGTTCATGTGCTCCAACTGGTACTTCCTGCGCTACACCAGTCCGGGCTTCGACCAGGGGCCATATGACCTGGGCAGGCTGAACTACTGGATGCCAGTGGACCTGTACACGGGCGGTGCCGAGCACGCCGTGCTTCATCTGCTCTACAGCCGCTTCTTCGTGAAGGCTCTTAGAGATGTTGGTCTGCTGGAGTTCGACGAACCGTTCACCAGGCTCTTCAACCAGGGCATCATCATCTACGGCGGCGGCAAGATGAGCAAGTCGAAGGGCAACGTCGTTGCCCCGGATGTGTATGTGTCGAAGCTTGGCGCAGATACGGTCCGGGCGTATCTGATGTTCGTTGGCCCCTGGAACCTGGGAGGGGAGTGGAGCGATAGTGGCATCGTTGGCCTCAGCCGCTGGCTCAACCGGGTGTGGGCGCTGTGCGACTCCGACTACATGGTTGGGCAGGTGGATTCGGCCACGGAAACGAGAGTGCGCCGGCTGATGCACAAGACCATCCGGTCGGCCTCGGCTGATCTCGAGGACTTCCGGTTCAATACCATGCTTGCGCGCCTCATGGAGTTCACCAACGTCCTTGGACTCGTACAGGAAGAGAGATCCGTGTCCGTCGACCTGTGGCGCGAAGCGATTCGTACGCTTCTGCTGTTGATGGCGCCGAGCTGCCCGCATATCGCGGAAGAGCTGTGGACATCGCTGGGCTATCCTTACAGCATACACAACCAGCAATGGCCCGCCTATGATGAAGCCCTGGCCCGCGAGGAAGAGGTGACCGTGGCGGTTCAGGTGAACGGGAAGCTGCGCGACAAGCTGGTCGTCCCGGTGGATATCGCTGAGGAAGAGGTCACTTCCATGGCTCTGGCGAGCGAGAAGATCAGGGCCTACACCGATAAGCACCGCATACAGAAGGTTATCTACGTGCCCGGTCGCATAGTCAGTATCGTTGTGTCGTGAAGGGCAGGAGAGAAATGAAGCTGGCGTTTGTTGGCGGCGGTACCATGGCCGAGGCGATGGTGGAACGCGTCATCGCCGGCGGCATCGCGACCCCTGAACAGGTGAATGTGGTCGACGTCTCACTCGCGAGGCGCCAGTTGCTGCGGGAGCGCTATCGCGTAACAACCCACGAGGCGGCCTCCGACTGCGTCTGTGGCGCCGACGTGGTTGTACTTGCGGTGAAACCGCAGGATCTGGAGAAGGTGGCCCCCCAGGTCGGGGCGCTCGAGAGCGGGCAGCTCCTGCTCTCCATCCTGGCGGGGACGAAGCTGGAGCGGCTGGTGTCGCATTTCCGGCACCCGCTCATCGTGCGCGCCATGCCCAATACGCCCGCGCAGATCGGACTGGGGATGACGGTGTGGACCGCAACACCCGATGTAGTGGACGCGTATGTCGAGAAGGCGCGTTCCATCCTCTCAGTGCTCGGCGACGAACTGTTTGTGCCCGATGAGAAGTACGTGGACATGGCCACGGCGCTCAGCGGGAGCGGTCCCGCCTACGTCTTCCTCTTCGTTGAGGCACTCATTGACGGCGCGGTCGGGATCGGCATGCCGAGGCCGATGGCCGAGAGGCTGGCGGGGCAAACGGTACGAGGCTCCATCGAGTACCTGGCGAAGACGGGGAAGCATCCTGCGGAATTGCGGAATATGGTCACGTCACCGGGTGGAACAACAGCGGCTGCCCTCCACGAACTCGAGAAGGGCAGCCTTAGATCGCTTATTGCCGAGGCCATAGCGGCCGCGTTCGCTCGAACGAAGACACTCTGATGAGCGAGGGCTAGTACGTGCCCTCGGCCGGAGTCACGCCGGGGTTCAGCTTCTTGAACTTCTCAAGCAGCTGTTCCTTTGTCTCCGTGTTATCGGGGTCAGGCTGAGGTGCGCCGACGGGGCATACCTCGGCGCAGCGAGGTGACTCGAACCAGCCAACGCACTCGGTGCACTTGTCCGTGTCGATGACGTAGGAGGCATCGCCCTCACTGATGGCGTTATTCTTGCACTCGGATTCGCATGCGCCGCAGCTGATGCAGTCTTCAGTTATCTTGTAGGCCATGGTGTCGTATCTCCTCCTCAGTCACCCTTAGTTGGGGTATTGTACTGGCGCCCTGCGCGTTTTTCAACCTCGCGGATGTAGTCGGCGTACTTGGTGATGAGGGCCGCGGCTACGTGATCCGGCACCATGCCCTCCAGGCATCCACCCAGTCGCGCCACCTCTTTGATGACGCTTGAGCTGATGAACTGGTACTTGGCGCTGGTCATCAGGCACACCAGTTCGATGTCCGGCGCCAGCTTGTGGTTCATGAGAGCCATCTCGAACTCATGCTCGAAATCGGAGTTGGCGCGAAGACCACGGATCATCACATTGGTCTTCAGCCGACGTACGAAGTCCACCACAAGCCCCGAGAACGCCGTGACGGTGATGCCCGGTATGCCCTTCGTGGCTTCTGTTGCCAGGGCCACGCGTTCCTCGACGTTGAACAACAAGTTCTTGTCTGGCCGGTCGTAGACGGCGACTACGACGGAGCCGAACAGGGCTGCTGCCCGCTCGGCGATATCAAGGTGGCCGTTGGTAATGGGATCGAACGAACCGGGATACACGGCGGTGGTCATCCTGATTGCTCCTCTTTACGATAGATGAAGATATGAGAATCGCCGTAACGGCGCTTCTTAGTCAGGGTCAGCGTCCCGTAGCTGTCCGCCAGCGGATGCCGGTCGCCGTGACTGACTACCAGCAGCGCACCGGGAGACAGTCTGGAACTGGCAGCCAGTTCGGCCAGCAGATCGCCCGTGGAAGGATCATCATATGGAGGATCAAGGAAGACCACGTCGTAGGTTCGCTCCATGGCGGCCACCGCCCTGTTCGCTGCCATGCAGTGAACGGCGGCACGGTCTTGAAACCCTGTCCTCTCGAGGTTCTGCTTGATCACGGCACAACTCTCACGATTGTTGTCCACGAAATCGGCCCATGACGCCCCCCGGCTCAGCGCTTCGATGCCGAGGGCCCCACTGCCGGCGAAGAGATCCAGCACCACATCGCAGGGGCAATCCGAGTTCTGGAGCATGGAGAAGACCGCCTGCCGCGTCAGGCTGGTGGTCGGTCTCACGCTGCGACTGCGGGGGGCCTTCAGTTCGATGCCGCGTGCGCTGCCTCCCTCTACTCGCATGGATGACCCCGGTGCTGGCTCGATTGTACAACGTCATTTGTACGTTCATCAACGGCTTCAAAGTGTTTGACGGCCCTATGGGCATCCACTATACTTCGGCGTAAGGTACGAAGAGCAGTTATTCGTATGAGCAGTGGATTTGAACGATTTTCAGAGGGCGCCCGCAAAGTCCTGACCAAAGCTCAGGAGGAAGCAAAACGCCTTGGTCACGGGTACATAGATACGGAACACATTCTCCTCGGCATCGTGGATGAAGAGGGCGGCGTCGCCGCCAAGGTGCTCAGCAACCTCGGCGTTCCCCTGCCCAAGGTCCGGGCCGCGGTTGAGTTCGTGGTGGGCAAGGGCGAGCGGCGAACTACGGGAGAGATCAGCCTCGCTCCGCGTGCCAAGCGCGCTATCGAAGTTGCGGTTGATGAGGCACGGCGCCTCAATTCGAGCTATATAGGTAGCGAGCATCTGCTGCTGGGCCTCCTGGGCGGCAAAGAGGGAGTAGCCTGCAACGTTCTTGAGAACTTCGGCATCACTCTCGACAGGGCTCGAGAGGAAGCCGGCCAGCTCATGCGCCACGAGTCCATGCATGCGCGCACGGCGAGCCGCGCGGCTACCAAGACGCCTACCCTGGATCAGCTTGGAACCGACCTCACCGCTCTTGCCCGTGCCGGCAAGCTCGACCCCATTATCGGCCGCAATCAGGAGATCGAACGCGTCATCCAGATATTGAGCCGCCGCACGAAGAACAACCCGGCGCTCATCGGAGAGCCAGGAGTCGGCAAGACGGCCATCGTAGAGGGCCTCGCCCAGCGTATCGTCGACGGGGAAGTCCCCGAGGCGCTGCAGGGCAAGAGGGTTGTCGCGCTCGATATCGGAGCGCTGGTGGCCGGTACCAAGTACCGGGGTGAGTTCGAGGAGCGGATGAAGAAGGTCATCGAGGAGGAGAAGGCGGCGGGCAACTGCGTCCTCTTCATCGATGAAATGCACACCATCGTCGGCGCGGGCGCGGCCGAAGGCGCGGTTGACGCATCCAACATGCTCAAACCGGCCCTCTCCCGCGGACAATTGCAGTGTATCGGCGCCACGACGCTGAACGATTTCCGCAAGTATGTTGAGAAAGACCCGGCCTTGGAGCGCAGGTTCCAGACCGTGCTTGTGGCTGAGCCCAGTATCGAGGAGACGCTGGAGATCCTCTTTGGCGTCCGCTCTCGTTATGAGGAGTTCCATCACCTCTCCATCACGGATGATGCCCTGCGCAGTGCCGCCTCGCTGGCGGCGCGCTATATCCCCGACCGGTTCCTGCCGGACAAGGCGATCGATGTGGTGGATGAGGCGAGTTCCCGCGTCCGCATCCGCCGGGGCAGTGCCCCTATCGGCCTCACCGAGGCCCGCAAGGCACTCGAGACGGTGAGGCGTGAGAAGGAAGCCGCCATCGCAGGACAGCAGTTTGAGTACTCTGCTGAACTGAGAGAACGCGAGCTTCAACTCATCGACAAGGTAGCCCTCATGGAAGAGGAGTGGCAGTGCAAACGCGAGAGCGAGAGGCCGGAGGTCGGTGAGGATGACGTCGCTGAAGTGGTCAGCATGTGGACCGGCATTCCCGTGGCCCGCCTCAGTTCCGATGAGAGCAGCAGGCTGCTGCAGATGGAGGACGCGCTCCACGCGCGTATCATTGGCCAGGACGAGGCCGTGACTACTATCGCCAAGGCGGTCCGTCGAGCGAGGGCCGGACTCAAGGATCCGAGGCGCCCCATCGGCGTGTTCATGTTCCTCGGCCCCACCGGTGTTGGCAAGACCGAGCTTGCGCGCGCGTTGTCCGAGTTCATGTTCGGCAGTGAGGACGCACTCATCCGGCTTGACATGTCGGAGTTCATGGAACGGCATACAGTTGCCCGCCTGGTAGGCGCACCTCCCGGATATGTGGGATATGACGATGGCGGTCAGTTAACTGAAGCGGTGAGGCGTAAGTCATACTCGTGCATCCTGCTCGATGAGATCGAGAAGGCGCACTACGATGTGTTCAATATCCTGTTGCAGATATTCGATGATGGTCACCTCACGGATGCCAAGGGGCGTCGGGTGGATTTCCGCAATGCCATCATCATTATGACCAGCAACGTTGGTGCGGAACTCATTCGCAAGGATATGAGCATCGGCTTTTCCACGCACAGCGATGCCACGCAACGCCAGCAGGCGGACTATGAGAAGATGAAGGAGAAGGTGCTGGCCGAGCTTAAGAACCGCTTCCGCCCCGAGTTCCTGAATCGCCTCGACGCGTCGGTGGTCTTCCACTCCCTCGGCAAGGAAGAACTGCGCCGGATCGTGGATCTGATGCTGGGACAGGTGTCGAAGTCGCTGAAGGAGAAGGACATCACGTTGGTGGTCTCAGAGGCCGCCAAGGATCTTCTCGGCACCAAGGGATATGACCCTGTGTTTGGAGCCAGGCCCCTGCGCAGGGTTATCCAGAACATGCTTGAGGACCAGTTGTCCGACGCTATCCTTCGGGGAGAGTTCCACTCGGGCGATACGATTGAGATCGACGCGAAGGAAGACCGCCTTGTGATGCTGGCGCAGGGTGAGCTTCGTGAATTGCTCCCGGCTGGCGAGTCGGCGCGGTAGCGCGTCCGCCTGCCGTCGGCCCTTGTTCGCCCCCTGCCCCCCGGCAACGGGTAATCGCACGTGACTGCTGATAATCGCGGCGGAGCCAGGCTGAAGCAGGTCTTCATCTGCCGGCAATGCGGCCGCGAAAGCGCCAAGTGGCTGGGTCAGTGCCCCTCGTGCGAGAGCTGGAACAGCTTCGAAACCGTCACAGTTGATCGCCGGTCCTCACGTTCCTCCGCAGTCGTGGGCGCCAGGCCTGAGGCCCTCGCGTCCGTTTCGCTCGATTCGTCTCCTCGCATGAGCCTGGGAATCGCGGAGTTCGACCGCGTGCTGGGAGGAGGGCTGGTTCCGGGGTCGCTTGTGCTGTTGGGTGGTGAGCCCGGCATAGGGAAATCCACGCTGCTTCTCCAGGTCTGCTCGCATGTCGCGCGCGACCACGGGACCGTGGTCTATGTGTCCGGTGAAGAGTCTCCGCAGCAGGTGCGCCTGCGCGCCGAACGGCTGGGCGTGTCGGGCGAACGAATCCTGCTCCTCGCGGAGACCGATCTTGATGCGATCCTGCAACACCTCGAGGCAACGGCCCCCATGCTCGTGGTCGTTGACTCGATTCAGACCATGTCACTTGACGGTGTCACCGGTGCGCCGGGCAGTCTCAGCCAGGTACGCGAGTGCACCGTCGCGCTCATGCGCTTTGCCAAGCAGCGGACGGTGTCGGTGCTCCTCGCTGGACATGTCACCAAAGAGGGAGCCATCGCTGGACCGGGAACACTGGAGCACATCGTGGACGTGGTGTTGTACATGGAGGGTGAGCGCCACAGCGCCTACCGCCTGGTGCGTGGCGTGAAGAACCGCTTCGGCTCTACCGACGAGCTTGGCGTTTTCGAGATGGTCGCCAATGGGCTCGTTGAGGTTGAGAATGCCTCCCTCGTCTTCACCGGTGGCAAGGGGCATGCCATCGGCTCGGTCATCGTGCCGGTGCTCGAGGGAAGTCGTCCGCTCCTGGTGGAGATTCAGGCCCTCACCACGCCGGCCGGATTCGGACCGCCCCGGCGTGTCGCGAATGGATTCGATGTGAACCGGCTGCTGCTCATTGCCGCGGTGCTGACGAAGCGCGCGCGCATGAGGCTGTCCGACCAGGATGTCATCGTGAATGTGACCGGCGGGCTCCGCATCGCGGAGCCCGCGGCCGACCTCGGTGTCGCGCTTGCCATTGTCTCCAGTCTCAGGGACCGCCCCATCACGCCCGGCCTCGTGGTCTTCGGCGAACTCGGACTGGGGGGCGAAGTTCGAGGAGTGTCCCAGCCGGTGCGCAGACTGGGAGAAGCCGGACGCCTGGGGTTCGCCGGCTGTGTGCTGCCCTCGGAATCCAAGCTCGGCGCCTCCGATGGCCAGGGGCTGCAGCTCTTGAAGGTCTCATCTCTGAGCCAGGCGGTCGCACGTGCATTCGAGCGGGACGGCGGACCGTCCGGGGAGCCGGCGGACTGATGGACCGCGTGGGTGCTATCGTTCCCGCGGCCGGGCAGAGCGTACGGATGAGGGGCATCGACAAACTGTTTACGCCGCTGCTGAATCGGCCGCTCCTTGCCTGGTGTGTTGAAGCCCTGGAGAGGAATGTGCTCATCACACAGGTCGCGCTCTCCATACGCCGCGAGCGATGGACCGAGGCGCAGGCGCTTTGTGGAGCGGCAGGGTGGAAGAAGACATGCCTCGTTGTGGGCGGCGAACGGCGGCAGGACTCTGTGGCGCGGGCCCTCGATGTGCTTGGTGATGTCGACTGGGTTCTGGTTCACGACGGTGACAGGCCGTTTCTTGATGACCAACTCATCGAGACCGGATTGCGCTCCGCCCGGGAAACGGGCGTGGCCGTGGCGGCCATTCCCGTGACGGATACGGTGAAGGTAGTCAATGAAGACGGCCTGGTGGCGGCCACGCCACAGCGCGATTCATTGCGTGCCGTGCAGACGCCGCAGGTGTTCCGTGCGGACATATTCCGTCATGCGTATTCGTGTCTTCGTGAGACGGTCACCGATGATGCCATGCTTGCGGAGCGCCTGGGGTACTCGGTGCGACTGTATCCGGGCTCAATGGAGAACATCAAGGTGACGACGCCCGACGACTTGCTCATCGCGGCGGAAATCGCCCGCAGACGGGAGGCGCGGCAATGAGAGTGGGATGCGGATATGACAGCCACCGGCTGGTTGCCGGACGCCCGCTCGTACTGGGTGGTGTGGACATACCGTTCGAGCGCGGACTCGATGGGTGGAGTGATGCGGATGTGCTCACGCATGCGGTGATCGACGCATTGTGCGGCGCCGCGGGTCTGGGCGACATCGGTACCCTGTTCCCGCCGGGCGATCCACGCTACCAGGGCATCTCGAGCCTTCAGCTCCTTGAGACCGTAGTGGGGATGGCGCGTGAACGCAACATGTCCGTCGTGAATGTGGATGTCACCATCGTGGCGGAGGAACCACGCCTCGCTCCTTATGCGGGAGAGATGAGGCGGCGGCTGGGGGAGGTTCTGCGCGTCTCGGAGGACTGTATCTCGGTCAAAGCCAAGACAAATGAGCGTATGGGCTTCGTGGGGCGGGGTGAAGGGATAGCAGCGATTGCCGTTGCGGCTGTTGCGGTCGCCGGGACGTGAAGGCTCAACTCATACGCGCAGACCGTTCCCGCCCGTTCGCGCCGTCATTCCTCGACGTGAGTGCTACAATTTGCCGGAGATTGGACGTGGTGCGCGCTGTGCGCCTGCGGCAGTGCACGTCCATCCAGATACAGCGGAGGTTGTGTCATGCCCTTGTATGAATATGAATGTGAGAAGTGCGGCAGACGCACTGAGGTGCGCCAGGCAGTCGGCCAGAACGGCGAGCAGGTGGTCTGCCCCTCGTGTGGCACGGTCGGCTTGAGGCGGGTATTCTCTTCGTTCTTCTGCGCTGGCTCTGATGGGGCCACGCTGCCCGGCGGTGGCAGCAGTTGCTCAACGTGTAGCTCGGGGAACTGCGCGTCGTGTGGGATGTAACGCTGTCTCTCAGTGTGCTGAAGCTCGCACTGCGAGACTCTCACCTTGCCTGCTCCAGGCTGAGGCATTCGCCTGTCCGCCGCTATGAGCACGGGAAGGCGGACCTGACCTTGGCTGCGGCGGTGCGCCTGTGATTGAGATGCTGCCGGTCCTGGTGGTGACCGGCGCGGTCGTCGGCTTCGTTGCCGCCTTGCTGGGAGTAGGCGGCGGTTTCATTGTCGTGCCCGTCATGTACTGGGTGATGTCGGGCGCCGGCGTACCTGAGGACATTGCTTTGCGCACCGCGTTCGGGACCAGCCTTCTGGTCATAGTCCCGACGGTGGCTAGCAGCACGTACCGCCATCACAAGAACGGCGCCGTCGTGTGGCGCGTGGCTACCATCCTGGGGGTGTGTGGGTTGGTGGGTTCCTTCGCGGGCTCCAACATCGCCGCGCATCTGCCGTGCGAGGCTCTGAAGGTTGGCTTCGGCGTGTTCGTCCTCGTGGTCTCGGCGCGAATGCTTATCGGCATCAAGTCGGAGGGGGCGGCATCCGAGTGTCCGTCTTCTCCCAGGACAGCAGGTCTCATCGTACTTGGCATCGTGATGGGGATCATCGCAGGCATGACCGGACTCGGTGGAGGCGCGCTCATGGTGCCGGCGCTCGTCCTGCTCTTCAAATTCCCCATGCTGCGCGCCGTCGCTACGTCGAGCGCCGCCATCATTTTCACCGCGCCGGGCGGCATCATCGGCTATATACTGAACGGACTCGACGTTCCCGGCAGACTGCCGTACAGCATCGGCTACGTGAATGTGGCGATCTGGCTGGCCCTCATCATCTTGAGCGTTCCCATGGCCCAGCTTGGCGCCAGGACGGCGCACTCCATCGATGGCCGCAAACTGAGGGTCATCTTCGTGGTGCTGATGGTGTACGTGGGACTGAGGATGACGGGTCTGTTTGACGCGATCGGTCTCTGAGCTGCTATGAGACGGCCGTCACGCTGACGTCGTCTCCAACCAGTGCGTCCAGGTGCCGGGCGGCGCTCCCATTACGCAGAGACACCTCCAGATAGCCGCTGCTGCCGATCAGGGCCGCCAGCCCTCGGGTCTCGGCGTAGTGGTGCGAGATGCCGTCGATGAGCGCGCTCCCGACGCAAATCTCGACCGGGCCGGGCGGAAGGTCGGAACTGCGGATGTCGGTCACCAGATTGCCGAAGCGGTCGACGTGCATGATCTGGCCGTGCAGTTCTCCCGGACCAACGTAGCGCGGCCGCGTTATCGGTAACATGTTCAACATGTCCGTCTTCTCACCGAATTCATACGGTGAGAGGCCGAGCGACAGGCTTGCCGCCACCGGCGCAAATACGTCCCGGCCGTGGAACGTCGGGCTCACCGGAGCCCGCCAGAAGCGGGGATCGGTGATGGATACGGCCTCTATGCCGCGCTTCAGCCGGATCATGACGGCATCGTTCCCCTGCTCAGGCACCTGTTCCGCGTTGAGGTCAAGCTGATCGATGACGTATGTGAGCAGGCCGTTGTCCGGGGCCACGAAAAGCGCATCGGGGAGCTTAAGGATGACCCCGCGGCGCTCACTGCCCACGCCCGGGTCCACAACCGCAACGTGGATGGTGTTCTTGGGGAAGTAGCGGTAGGCTGAACCGAGGACAAAGGCGCCGTGCCGGATGTTCTGCGGTTCAATCGCGTGGGTGATGTCCACCAGCACAGCCCGCGGGTCTCTGCTGAGGATCACGCCCTTCATCACTGCTACGTACGCGTCTTCTGTGCCGAAGTCGGTCAGTAGCGTGATTGGTGCGGCCATGGATGGCTACGATGTTGCCACGGTAATCATGGCCATGACGACGAAGACCGCTGCGAGGACTATCGTGAGGCGGAAGAGAGTCCGCTCGATGCCTCTCCTGGTGCGGTAGACGCCATCGGACTGTCCGAATATGCCTCCCAGTCCTCCGCCTTGAACCTGCAGCAGGATGGCGGCAATAAGGGCGACCGCTATCAGTATCTGTCCTATCGCGAGATAGATGGGCACTCTACTCTCCTCCCTGAGAGGTATCTCGTCGCTGGCACATCGCCCCGTCGGCGAGCAGACCTGCATCTCCATCGGCGGCGCGACAGCGCCAGACCTCTGGACGGATTCCTAGTATATCAGGTAAGCCCGGACGACAAAAGATGTAATGGCACTGGATTGGACGGGGAGCCGCGCCCGTGCGGCCCTTTGCGTTTGTATCCCTCACTGGTAGTATATCGTGAACCGGCGCCGCCCGGGGCCGGTTATGCGGCAGGCCTCTGCCATCAGGAGCACGGACGTAATGGCTTTTGCGGACAGGACCCCGTCGGAGATTGCCGCCGATCTGGCTGCATTCGCGCAGGAGCACGGATTGCTGCTGCCGAAGCCGGAATGCCTGAACGCGCACATCGAGCGGTATCTCTCGGTCGGACACTGTCCCTGTGTCGAAACACGGGATTCATGCCCCTGTGATGAGGCCCTCAGCGATATCGAGGAGATGGGCAGGTGTGAATGTGGTATTCTCATTGACCCGGCGCGGCTGTATATGCTGAAGAACCGGCGGAACAGTCGATAGTCATTCGTTGTCAGGAGGTAGATACGATGATCAGCGTTCAGCGTCTCAAAGAGGTTGGTATCTTCCAGGGTATCGATGACGACGAACTCGAGTTGATCGCCAGAGGCGTGGTGCAGATTCAGGACTACCCGGCCGGCCAGGTCATCTTCAACGAGAATGGCGAAAGCACGAGGATGTACGTGGTTGAATCCGGCAGGGTCAACCTCGATATCGAGGCTATTCCTGATACCCGGTTGCAGGTTGCTTCACTGAAGCGTAACGAGGTCTTCGGATGGGAGACGCTGGTGCCTCCGTACAAGTACACTTCCACCGCACGCGCGGTCGCGGACTCCAAGGCGATCGTTCTGGACGGTGCGGTTATGCGCAAGCTGTGTGAGACTCACCCCGACATCTGCGCGCGCGTGATGGAGCGGGTTGTCAGGATCGCCGCGGACCAGTTGGTTGCCACTCGCCAGCAGATGTTCATGCTGCTTCATAGCAAGTAAGAGACAACACAGGAGGCCCGAGTAGTGGAATACGTCCATCTGCCTGAGGGCTCGGACGCTCACAGTGGACACGGAGTGAAAGCCCACTGGGACGAGCGCACGGTGAAACACGCCGGCCGCGATGTACTGTATCTGCTCACGGATGCCGTGGTCGACACGGTGTGTTGCGGCGACCGGGTATTCCACTATGCAACCGTCCTCGGCTATGTGTCCGGATGGCGCGTTCGCAAGACCGAATCGGGGCAGGACGTCTCCGAAATCGAACCGGTGACGGATCACAGCGTCCAGAGTTCGATTGAGGCTCGCCTGAGAAAGGACGATCCGGAACTTCAGGTGAGTTTTCGCTCGGAACAGGAACAATGATGGTCTGATACGACCATTGACACTGTTTTGAGGGGCTTCCTATAATGGCGCATTCATGGCAGAGTACGGACGTGCGGTTTGTGAATGGGTGAGGACATCACCGCAACCGTTCCGGCGTCAAATGTATCGTAGACGCCTGCCTTTTGCGACAGGTACTCATGAAGCCATTATTCGTTTCCTTCAGTGATTTCGAACGCGTTCTGAGCGCATGGGCCGCCGCCAGGCCGGTCTATGCGCCGGTCTCCAGGGAAGGACATCGTCATTGGGCGCGTGTCTCTGCCGAATCCATACCCACCCCTGAACTCGATGGTATTCGTACCGTTGAGCCCCTCAAGACGTTCTACTTCCGTGTTCTCGAGACCGTGGCCACGTATCCGGGCGATACCTCGTTCCTCGATGATGAGCCGGGCTTCGTGCTGGTTGGTGCCAAGAACTGCGACCTCCGGTCGCTTGAATGCCTGGACAAGGCCTTCGCCGATTCGGAACCTCGCGATCCGTTCTGGGTATCGCGGCGTGAGAAGGCCCTCGTTGTGGGCGCGGATTGTTCTGACCCCGCTTCCACCTGTTTCTGCACACTTCTGGACATGGCCCCGTACCCGCAGGCCTGTTTCGATCTGGCCGTTGCGGTGGTGACCGGCGGTCTTGTCGTGGAGATCGGGACCGAGAAAGGCAGGAAGGCTCTCGAGGTGGAAGGCGTCGTTCTCGGCCCTGCCACCGATGAGCAGATCGCCGAGCGCGATGCGAACAGACAGCGCACACGTGATGCGGTGGTGGAGCAGAACAGGCAGTTCGAAACCAAACGGCCTTTCACCGAACTGGTGACCACCGGATATGAATCGCCTGCGTGGACCAAATATTCGGGCCGATGCCGTGAGGATGCGGCCTGTCTCGCTATCTGCCCTACGTGTCACTGCTTCGTGCTGTATGACCAGAGCAAGGGCGAGAGCAACGAACGTGTTCGCGTCTGGGACTTCTGCTATCTGCGCGGCTACACCCGCTGTGGCGGCGGTCACACCGCGAGAGCCACCGGCAGCGACCGGTTCAAGAACAAGTATGTGAAGAAGTTCGAGTTCTATCCCGCCAAGTTCGACTTGATTGCGTGCACGGGTTGTGGGCGCTGCGTCGAGGCGTGCCTCGCCAAGATCGATATGCGCCAGGTTCTGCACGATGTGGAGGAGAGCCGCGGTGAATAACCCGTACGCTCCCATACAGGCGGAAATCGTCGACGTCATCGATGAGAACTCCGCCATCAAGACGCTCGTACTGAAGCCCGAGCAGCCGCTGGTGTTTGAGCCGGGCCATTTCGTCATGGTGGGGATGCCCGGGGTGGGCGAGTCTCCCTTCGGCGTTTCCTCGTCGTGTTTCCAGCGCGATACGTTCGACGTGAGCGTCCAGATACAGCCTCACGGCAAGAACACCACTGCGCTGCACAAGGCGCGCCCCGGCCAGACCGCCCTCGTACGCGGTCCATTCGGTAATCACTACCCCATGGACTACTTCAAAGGCCGCGAGGTCTATGTGGTCGGCGGCGGCGTCGGCATGGCGCCCATGCGCTCGGTTCTGCTCGCGCTGTTGCATGAGGCGGATCAGTACAAGCGCATCGTGCTGCGTTACGGCGCCCGCAATCCGGAACTGCGCATGTACAAGGATCTGTGTCTTTCCTGGGAGACGGATCCTCGCATCGATGTGGTCTACACGGTGGATGTCGCCGACGCATCGTGGCGCCACAACGTCGGCGTCGTGACCACCATAATGAAGCCCGAGGATATCCTCGACATCCCCAATGCGGTTGCCGTGGGTTGCGGACCGCCCATCATGCTGCGGTTCATGGTTCCGTTGCTGCTCAAGATGGGTTTCAAGCCGGAGCACATGTACTTCTCGATGGAGAAGAACATGAGTTGCGGCATGGGCATGTGCGGTCATTGCCGCATCGGCACGTATTACGTGTGCAAGGACGGTCCTGTGTTCACCTACGACCAGATACGAGACTTCCCTGATGCCTGGACGTGATGGCTGAAGCTAATGGATACACGACAGTCTAAGTGTCTTCTTTGCCCGCTGGGATGCGATGTCGCATTTCGCGTGAAGGGCGAGGCAGTGGTCGGCCCTGAGTTCTGCGCGGCCGCCGGCCCGCACTCCGCACGGCTGTGCGCCCGCGGCCTGTACGGAGCGGAGCTGCTTATGCATCCGCAGCGGGTGGCCAATCCGTTTGTGCGTAAGGATGGCGTCCTGCGCGACGCTTCGTGGGAGTCGGCTGTTGAGGTAGTCGGCTCGTCGCTGCGCCGCATCGTCGAGGCTCACGGTTGGAAGTCCGTGGCGGTAGTGACCGAGCCCACTCGCAGCACGGCTGAGCTTGATGCGGTCGACCGGTTCGCCCGGTCCCTTGGCGTGGGGGCGGTTTCGTGTCTCTTCGAGCCGCAGGACTGGCCTCTCGTCGCCGCCGAAGACAGCGATGGCGTGAGCGCGATTACAGAAGCGAATTGCGTCATCGTTCTGGGTGACCCGTTCTTCAGCCATGCGGTGCTGGCAAAGGACATCATCGATGCGAAGTACACG
>JAXGQG010000014.1:0-47354 GCA_040766535.1 Dehalococcoidia bacterium
TCAGACCCGACCGCCCGGCCCTTGATCTATCGATTGCAGGGGCGGACCACCGCGTCCGCCCTGGGGGGTGCGGGTGATGCGAATACGTGATCGTCGGTGTCAGTCCGTGTCTGTCACGTTGGAGTGATGGAGACATGGGCGCCGCGTTCGCCGCGTACCTACCGCCCCTGCTTGACGCACGTGTAGCAGGTGGTGAACCGCTCGGCCAGAGTCTCCACCACGGCGAAGCCCGCCTGTTGCAGCATCTCCTCGATGACCCAGGCGAAGGTGGAGTACTCCTCGCGGATATGCGCGATGGTTTGCTCGGCCAGCTCGTCGCCGCCCTCCCGCCGCACGCCCGCTACCAGCCCGGCGAAGTAGGCGTTGTAGTCGGGTACGCGAGACGGGTAGACCACATCCCTCAGGAACAACCTTCCCCCGGGCTTGAGCGCGGCGGCAACACGCTTGAGTGCCGTGAGCTTCCACAGGTCGGGCAGGTGGTGCAGGGCCAGCTGACTCACAACCCCATTCACAGCCTGCGGCGGTCTGAAACCGGACAGAAAGCCCCCCTCTTCGAAGCTGACGTTCTCGATGTGGCGCTCCGCGGCCTTCGTGCGTGCGAAGGCGATCATCGGACCGCTGACGTCGCTGGCGTAGACGTGATGACACTTGCCGGCCAGTCCCAGTGAGATCTCACCCGTTCCGCAGCCGATCTCCCAGATGGTGCTGGCTGGTGTGGCCGCCAGCGACCTGGCCGCCACCTCCACTTCCTGGGCGATGTTGCGCAGAGTGCGCATGTGTGCATCGTAGTTGGCGACGTTCGCTTCATCCGCGTAGTCGGTGCCCACCTGCCTCCGCTCGTCGTAGAGCCACGGATAGTGCATCATCGCCATCTGAGGTGAACCTCCCTTGTCTCCTGCATCGTTCTGAGGGGTGTGGGCCGGCCGAGTCGATACGTGCCCCTGCCGGGAAGGCAGCGGTCACAATGTCAGCTCCCAGTACTGGCCGACCAGGTCCTTGCCGAAGGAGTGGTGTGGCTCCTCCTGGACCAACTGGAATCCGGCCGCCTGATAGATGCGGCGGGCCGACACGAGGATGTCGTTTGTCCAGAGGGTGACCTTGCGATAGCCCCTCTGCCGCGCGAAGCCGATGGCCTCTTCCACCAGCCGGCGGCCGATGCCAAGCCGCCTCGCGGCAGGTTCCACGTAGAGCATGCGCAGCTTGGCGACGTCGTCATGCTCGCGCACCAGGAAGATGGAGCCCACTATCGCCCCCGCGCGTTCCGCGATCCAGCACCGCTCCCATTCCGGGTCGTAGTGCCGGATGAAGTGCGCGCCTATCTCCGCGACGAAGGCCTCGAACTCCGCGTTCCAGCGGTACTCCAGTGCGTACAGCTGACCCTGGCGGCGTGCCACCCAGCCGATGTCGCCTATCCGGTGTGGGCGCAGTGTGCACGGAACCTCCGGCTGCGTGGGCTCAGAGAGGAGCCGCTCGATGGTCTGCATCGATCGCACCAGGGAAGCAGCCTGGTCGCACGAGAGCGGGGCCAACAGCGACGCTATCTGCGTGGTGGATGCCATGTCGAGGGGCTCGAATGCGGCGCGGCCCGCCGTCGTCAACGTCAGCAACATGCGGCGTGCATCGTGACCGGACGCGTCACGGGACACGAATCCGTGTCTCTCGAACTTCTTGAGGATTCGGCTCAGGTAGCCGGCATCGATGTCCAGCAGCTTTCCGATCTCGCTGGCGGTGAGCCCGTCGCACCGGGACAGCTCGTACAGTACCCGTGCCTCGGTCAGTGAGAACTCGCTCCTGAACAGCTTGCGGCTGAGCAGGCCGAGCCTGTTCGTGTAGAACCGGCTGAAGTGCCGTACGGCGTCGACGGTCTCCGGAGTGTTCGATTGCGGTGCTTCCATCACGCGACTCAACAGAGAGGATGCCGGATATAGTTGCCTCTGTCAAGTAGTTGACCGCGTGGGGCACGTGGCGTCCCGTCTGATGAGCTGGAGAAACGACGAGGGGGTGCGTTTCGCACCCCCTCATCGGAGTCGACTTAGAGCGATTGGATTACTTGAGGATGACCGTCTTGGCCTTGAGCATGCCTTCGATGGCGAGCACCTGCTGGAAGACGTCATCCGGCAATGGCTGGCTGAGGCACAGGGCCATCATGGCGGTGCCGCCGGCGTGAGCACCCAGGCTGACCTGCATCTGGGAGATGTTGATGGTGTTGCGGCCCATAACGGTGCCCACCAGGCCGATCATGCCCGGCTTGTCCACGTGCTCCGTGAACAGCATCGCCACGTCCTGCGGCTCTATCTGCAGGATGTAGTCGTTCACCTTGGTCAGGTAGGTGCGGCCTTGGAAGGACGTGCCTGAGACGGTGGTCTTGCCCTTCTGCGTGACCACCTCAACACACAAGCCGCTGGTGTAGTTGCCCGCGTTGGAGTCCTTCTCCTCTCTGAAGCGCAGGCCGCGTTCCTTTGCGACAGCGTCCGCGTTGGTGATGGTGATGCGCTCTTCGATGGTGGTTCCCAGCAGCGCCCGAAGCACCTCTACCTTGAGGGGATCGATGGCGACGGTGGCGATCTCGCCCTGTGCGCGCACCACCAGCTCCTTCACCTGGCCCTCCATGATGCCCGCGGCGATCTTGCCCAGCTTGACGGCCACATCGACGAACGGGTTGAGCAGAGCCATGTGCTCTGCCGGGATGATCGGGGCGTTGACGGGCGTGGTGGGGGGCAGTCCCTTGAGGACGTCCGCCACCTGCTTCGCCACATCGGTGCCGGCGTTGCGCTCGGCCTCGACGGTTGAAGCCGCCAGATGCGGTGTGACCACCACCTTGTCGCTCTTCACGAGGACGTTGTCGGTGGCCGGCTCGGAGCTGTAGACGTCGATAGCGGCGCCGGCGATGGTGCTCTTCTCGAGCGCGTCGTAGAGCGCCTGCTCGTCCACCAGCTTGCCGCGCGCGCAGTTGATGAGCATTGCGCTTGGCTTCATCAGCGCCAGCTTGGAGGCGTCGATGATTTTCTCGGTGTTGGGAGTGAGGGGCAGGTGCAGCGTGACGAAGTCCGCCTGCTTCAGCAGGTCGTCCAGCTCGATCATGGTGACGCCGATGCGGTCAGCCCATTCCTGGGCAACGAACGGGTCGTAGGCGATGACATTCATCTTGAGGCCGCGCGCCATCTCGGCCACCTGGGTACCGATCTTGCCGAGGCCGACCACGCCAAGGGTCTTGCTACGAAGCTCGATGCCCTTGAGGGAGCGGTTCCATTTCCCGCCCTTGAGTTCGCCGTGGGCCCGGGGGATCTGCCGCACCAGGGACATCATAAGCGCGATGGTATGCTCCGCAGTGGAGACCGTGTTGCCGAGGGGCGAGTTGACCACCACGATGCCGTGTTTCGATGCGGCTTCGACGTCGATGTTGTCGACGCCCACGCCGGGCCGGCCGATGATGCGCAACTTGCCGGGGTGGGAGAGGAGGTCTGCGGTGACCTTGGTCTGAGAGCGGACTACAAGGGCGTCGTACTCTCCGAGGATACCCTTCAGTTCCTCAGGAGGCAGACCCTTCTTGATGTCCACCTGACCGGCGGTCTTCAGTATCTCAATCGCATCTTCCGCGATTGCCTCCGCCACCAGGATCTTTGGGGTGTTCTCTTCCATGTGAGGCGCTCCTTCGTGACGCATAGAACTCCGCACGGGCGTCCGTACTGCTCCCGCGCGTGAAGTACATATTATGGCACGGAGAGTGGGGTGGGGGCGAGAGGCGACTTGCTCGGAGTTGCTTCGCGCGGGGGTGCGACAATCTGCAGGAACTAACACGGTAAGACTATCGTGGCTCGAAGCCAGTTGAAGACTTCTTGATGTCATTGACGATGTCGTCAATCTTCTCAGCCTTCACGGCTTGCCATGCGGAAAGCGCCAGCCAGCAGAAACTGGCGACCGCGAGGATAACGAAGATGGATTGCCACACCGAGGCACTCAGTCCAATATCGCGAAAGGTCGCAGTCGACAGAGTGATGCCAGTTGTGAGAAAGACTCCAAGTGGCGTCGTCCATCCGCGTTTCCTCTCGACTCTTTGCAGATGAGTCACCAAGCAGAGCCTCAGTTTGTCTTCGGTTGTGTAGATGTAGTTCTCCTCCACGTTGAGATGCACCTTGGAGGACTTGAGCGCAAGGTCCCGAAGCACCTCAGGAACAATCTTGGCGTCATTCTGTGGTTTTGTCTGCTCTTGGCTCATTCTTCTGCCCCTCTGTGGCAGGTGTATCGCGCATTGCGGGCAGCATTCCTAGTGCCCCTAGGGCATGCTGACTTATGTACCCACAGTTTCTGCAGACGACTACCACCGACGGAATAGAGGGCCCGCCCAACTGCATGCTACTCACATCAGTCTGTACCGGCTGATTGAAATAGCCGTCAGCCAGCTGGAAATCAGTAGTTCCACACCTCGGGCACGGGAGCCTGACGCCCTTCTCGTGCAGCACTTCGATAATGCGATCTCTTTCATGCTGATTCATCGTGACTTGCTCTTTCTTGGCGGTGTTCTGTGCGGAAGACCTTCTGTGTTGATGCAGGGTCTCCCATCATCCCTCGAAGTAGTCACCATCAATCCGTTTGATTTCGTAGGTGCGAACCGGAGTCACGCCGATGTTGTGCTTGATCATGAGCTTGGCGAGGTCAGTACCTTCCATGAGGACAATCTTGCAGTTCTGTGCAGTGCGCGCGCAGTCCTTCGCCTCCGAAGTGAAGGCAGATGTAGTGATCATGACGCCCTTTCGGGCACCCTTGCCCATGAGTGCGCCGATGAAACGCTGTACTTCGGGTCGCCCCACGGAGCTGCCCCACCGTTTGGCCTGTACGTAGATCGTGTCCAGACCCAACCTGTCCTCGCGAATGATGCCATCGACTCCTTCATCGCCGCTCTTACCAATCACCTCAGCTGCGTCTTCGCGGCTGCCGCCGTAGCCGAGGGCCAGCAATACGTCGACTACGAGCCGCTCGAAGTCACTGGGTGAGACCTTCTTCGTCTGCGACAGCAAGTCGGCCGCAAGAGTGTTGGTCAGGTTCTGATAGGCCGCCTCGATACTCTCATCAGGAGTAGCGTCTTGATGCGGCCTAGGTTCTGCCTTGCGTTTTGCCGTCCGGAACTCCTGGAACTCTGGGAACTGCTCGAGGTACCTCAGATCAATCTTCGCAGGCTTCTGATTCAGCGTGGTCTGTCCCCGGGCGGTGATCCGGAAGTAGCCACGGCGCGTGGACTCCACCAGCCCAGCGTTCTTGAGATACGTTCGCGCCCACCCCACGCGATTGTCGAACACAGGCTGCATCTTGCTTGGCAGCAGAGTGCGGAGTTCATCGGCCGACAACCCGAATCGTCTGGCCAAGTTGTCAATGGTGTCTCGGAGGGAATGCTCTTTCCCGTCGCCAAGGCTCTCCATAAGCGGGAGCATGATGGTCTGGAAGTCGGGAATCACACGCCACCTCCTCTACGGTCTCGGGAGCCGAGGACATAACATGGGCCGCTGTAGATGATGCTATCGCCTACCGGCAGCGAATGCAATAGGCACGTCGTAATCCAGTCGCCGGTCGCTGAACACGGTCCCTTCTGGCTCCCGTTTGCGAAGCATCATCGGCCAATGATCATGGTGGAGAATCCTGCAAACTGGTCATTTCTATTTACTTATTACGTAAATAGTTCTACACTCTAGTTATACTTTGTACATCCTGTTCCGGACGAAGAAACTGGCGCGTGTGTTCAACAGCAAGAAGTTGCTGGTTCAGGCGTACGGGCCGGAGAACGGGCGCCTCATAATGAGGCGGATGGCCGTGTTGAGCGCGGTGCCGACGCTGGCAGAGGTGCCGTCAACTCCGCCGGACAGGAGGCATGAGCTGACAGGCAATAGGGCAGGCCGGTTTGCGGTCGATGTCAAGCACCCTTACCGACTGATATTCGCGCCGGTTGGCAACCCTGTGCCCCTGCTCGCCGACGGAGGATACGACCTCGCGAGGATCACCGCAATCGAAATACTCGCGGTGGAGGACTACCACTGATGGCAACGAAACAAAGATACGAATACGCACCTGATTACGCGGTACACCCAGGGGAAATCCTTGGAGAGCGGCTGGCCACATATGGCATGTCGCAGACGGAACTAGCAGGTCGCATCGGCATGAGCACCAAGACGTTGAGCCAGATAGTGAATTGCAGGGCCCCGGTGACGCCTGAGACCGCGATACAGCTTGAACGCGTTCTCGGAGTCTCGGCTCGGCTCTGGACGGGGCTTGATGCCAACTACCGTCTGTATGCGGCGCGAACGGCCGCCGCTGAGCAACTTGCAGCGCACGGTGAATGGGCGCGCGGTTTTCCCTACGCCGAGCTGGTGAGGAGGGGGGTGGTGGAATCAACCCGGAACATCTCGGAGCGAGCCAACGAGTTGCTCGGGTTCTTTGGCGTTGGCGGCGTGGACGCGTGGCAAATGGAATACGGCAATCTTCAGGTTGCGTTCCGTAGGTCTGTGGCGTTCGAACAGTCTCCCCAGGCGACGGCTTGCTGGTTGCGTCTCGCCGAACTGCAGGCGTTGGACACTGAGTGCGCCCCGTTTGATGAAAAGGCGTTCATGTCATCCTTGAGGGATGCCCGTAGCATCAGTCGTGACCCACCCGCCAGGTTCGATGTTGTCCTCAGGACACGGTGCGCGGCGGTGGGCGTAGCTCTTGTCTTCGTCGCGGAATTAAAGGCCACGCACCTGAGCGGCGCTACCCGCTGGCTGAATCCCGACAAAGCGATGCTGGCGCTCAGCCTGCGTCACAAGACCGATGACCATTTCTGGTTCAGCTTCTTCCATGAGGCGGGTCACCTGCTGCGCGACAGCAAGAAAGTGGTCTACCTGGATAGCGGCGATGAAGGCGCCTCCTGCGTAGACGAGGAACAGGCGAACCGGTTTGCCTGCGATTTCCTGATTCCGCCGGACGCGTATCGCCGCTTTGTGGCGAGGCATCGTTTCTCGGAGTCGTCAGTGTGCCGATTCTCCGACGAGATTGGCATCGCCGCCGGCATCATAGTCGGCCGGCTTCAGCACGATGGTCACGTGCCGTACAACTCCTTACTCAATCACCTCAAACGGGCGGTAGCTTTCTCACGGAGTTGAACCAGGACTATCCAGAGATACCGCTGTTCTGAGGCGCTCTTGTGGTAGCGGCCATGTCTAGTATCCCCGCCGCTTGTCGACCGCGCATTCCACCTGCTCGCCGCGGTCGTAGTGGGCGAGGTTGCGCAGGAACAGGTCCCGGAAATGGGGGGACACCGTAGTCGTTTCCAGGTCCAGTCATGAGCTGCGTTGAGGTTTGTCTCAGCCTTCGCGAATGGAGTGTACGTGTTGTGGGGAATGAGCTGCGAGATGAGTATGGTGTCCCCCCATTTCCCGTGTCGGCGATTTGCAGGCCTTTGGCTCCGGTGGAGTATCATGAGGGTGGAGGTGGTGCTGAATGCAGACGCATCGTGCGTTCCGTCTCACTTCGGCGGCTTTCGCCGTTTCGCTGTTGCTGCTCAGCGCGCTGCCGGGTTCCGTAGCTGCGGCTGAGCGGTCTATTCACGTATTCCCGGACAAGGTGGTTGAGGGCGGCAAGGTCGACGTTCGCGGAGCGGGTTTTGGCTCCGGCTATCCCGATGTTGCGCTCAGAGCTGGATTCCCCTTTGTCACCGTGTACATGGCGCTCGAAGAGGCGGCAGTGGGTGGGAAGATGGGTGTCGACGTGAAGACGTACGCGGTCGCTGATGACTCCAGCAAGGTGGACGAATTCGGCAAGTTCGCCGCCGGCTTCCTGGTTCCGAGCGAGCTTGCGGACGGCGAGTATCTCGGAGACGTGGAGGAGGGAACCTACTTCATCTACGTGACCTACTGGAACGATCCCACCATCGTAGACGCCAGCGTACTCGAAATCACTGAGGTGGCCGAGGTGTTCCCGTTCTGGTGGAGATATCCGCGCTCGCCATGGCACAGGCCGCCGTACTGGGGCTGCTGGCCGTCGTGCGACGACTGCTCTTCATGGGACTGCATGCCGTATCCGTGTCCGTGGATTCCGCCGGACGATTGCTGTGACTGGCCCTCGGACGACTGCGGTGAGTGGCCACCCGTCTACTGGTACTATTGGCCGCCGGATGGATGTTGCAGCTGGCCCTCCGACGACTGTTGCGGAGAGTGGCCCGGTGGGTGGGACGAGGAGGACTGGTCCTGCGCGTGGCCTTCGGACTCGTACAACCTGCGAGTAATCATGTTCCCCCTCTGCGACTACTGATGCCCACGGCCGGCGCTACTGCTTGATTCAACGCTGACCATCCACCATACTGTCTCACCCGTACTGTGGAGTACGGTGCAGCGGAATGGAGGGCGAGCATGGGCCAAGCCGCGCAACAGTCGAAATCGTGCACAGCAGAGGCCGTCATGGCGCACGCCCTGGAGTTGGGGGCCGCCGTGGCCGGCGTTGCGCCCGTCGAGCGTTTCCATCAGGAAGGAGGTTCTTACCTCCCCAGCGGCTATGAACCGGAACAACTGTTGCCCGGGGCGCGCAGCGTGATCGTCGTGGCCGTGCGTGTCCTCGATGGGGTGCTGGCCTCAAACCTCCAGCCGCTGGATACGACGTTCGCCTACGGCGACTTCGGCTACGTGCGCCTGAACCGGATGCTGGGCGATATTACGTATGAAATAGCTGCACGGCTCGAGTCGGCTGGCTGGCCTTCGCTGCCCCTGGGTGCATGTGGCGCCGTACGGGTCGACCGCGCGGCCTACGAGGCAGGGCGCACGGTAGGGCCGATGCGCAGCATATTCAGCCTCAAGCGCGCCGCGGTGCTGGCGGGGGTTGGGCGGCGGTCGAGGAGCGGCCTCGTGGCCACGGAGCGCTGCGGCACGCGGGTGCGACTCGGCGCGGTCATCACCGGCGCTCCGCTGGATGGCTCTCCTGTTCTCATGGGGGACGCCTGTCCCGAGAAATGTCGGTTGTGTGCCAGCGCGTGCCCCATGCGCGCCATCGGCGATGACGGAGTCGTCAACCACGTGAAGTGCTATTCCGACCAGGGCCGGCGCGGCCGGACTGAGACGGAGTCTCTCGACCAGATGGCTGGAGCCAATCCGGCTCTGGGAGTAACCGAAGGCTATCTGCCGCATGAACACGGAGCCATCGACGGTTTCGGCAACCGGATGTGCCGCTCCGTCTGCATGGCGGTCTGTCCGTTGTGGCACACCGTCGAACGGTCGCGCGAAAGCGCGTTCTGACGTCCCATCCGGCGCTCAGACGTATGAGAGCACCAGCTCTGTGTCTCCGCCGGAGATATGGAGTCGCCCGTTCTTCACCTCGTACCGCTTGGCCGACGATAGCGCATTGAGGAAGTCCTGTTCCTGCTGCATCACTCCCGGCTCGTGACAGAACATCTTGGTGCTGCCGAGGCCGGTTATCGTGAAGCGAACCGTCGACGCTGGAGGAGTACTGCCCGAAGTATGAGTTGCAGCCGGCCTGGCCGTTGACGCGACCATCGCCAGAGAACTGGAGCGTCACCTCTGCAGTTGTCAGCGCGGGATGCAGGTTGCCGGTCGGACCCAGTGACTGAAGCAGCCACGCTGTCCCCACGAGAGGCTTCGGGTCGGTTGGCTCTTCGTCGTCATCGTCCGGATGAGGGAGGATGCCAACGACTATCAGCAGGGTCGCTGTCGACACAACCAGCGCTACTATCGACAGCAGCAGTGTGGTCCGCTCCGTGACTCTCATACGTTCACCCCTTTAGCGTCCGGGAAGGGTCACCCGCTCGGGTGACTCCCGTTCCAGCACTATGTACGTGGCAGAGAGTGGAGTATCACGGCGGGCGCTACGCGCGGTGGAAGGTAAGCTCCTGGTCGCCGTAGTGGATGACCAGCGTGTCGCCCTCGGCTCGATAGCGCTGAGAGTCTCCCAGCGCGAAGAGGTACTCCTGCTCGGCGTTCATGGTCCCACCGGCCGCCATGCAGCTCATCGTCGTCCAGCAGAGGTCGCCGAAAGTGAGCGAGTCGCCATCCACCCGGTAGCTGCCCGCATATTTCTGCAGCCCGTAGCTGCCGGCGATGGAGTCCTTCGTGGAGAACGTGAGCGTGACCTCCACCGGAATCAGTCCCGCGCCGGCCTGCTCCTCTGGCAGTTGCAGCACCCACGACGTGCCTTCAAGCTCCGCTCCTGACGTCGTTGCGCAGCCAGCCAGTGCGGCCGGCGCGCCGGCCATGAGCACGGTCACCAACAGCATTCGAACAGTTCTCATCCGCCTCTTTCCGTCTGCCCCGCGTTGTGGCTCACACGGCCACCCGCTTCCTGAAGACGAGAATCCGTTCACCGCAGTCGATGGTCAGCGTGTCAGCCTCGATGGAGAAGCGTTCAGCGAGAATGATGGTGGCGAGGAACATCTGCTCCTGTTCGACGATCGCCGAGAGGTCGCATCGGGGCCCGGAACCGATCTCGTAGTTGATGGTGAGAGCGTTGCCATCCACCTTATACGTCCCCTCGAAGGCGTTGCAGCCGGTGGACCCACTCACCACGCCATCGCCCTCGAAATCGACGGACACATTTGTTCCTTCGACGATCGATATGAGGGAGGTTGGCTTTCCGTATGATTCGAGCAGCCAGGAAGTGTGATCAAGTTGCGACGCGCGTGCTGTGGCACACGCCGGCAGCAGCGCCGCCAGCGCCAGTATCACTGTGGCAGAGAAGATGCCCACCGTCTTCGTCACCGCCTGTCCTCCGCCTGAGAGAATAGTGTGGTTGTCCAAGTGTAGCGCAGGGTCAGCGGGAGCGTCGAAATGCACTCCCGCACCATCGGGGCAGGAACCGTGCGCCCCGCATTCAGAGAGCCTTGCCCCGTATTCCGTGGGTCTATGACCTGGCCAGCACCAGCAGCACACCGTCGCCTGAGATGCGCAGCGTATCGTCCACCACCTCGTACTGTGCCGCTCCCTGAAGTGCGTCCAAGAACAACTGTTCCTGGTCCATCACTCCGGGCTCCATGCAGTACATCTCGGTGTGGAACAGATCGGCGAAGCTGAGCGAGCCATCGGTGTCAGACTGGTACGAGCCTCCATACGCGTTGCAGCCGCCGTTTCCGCCTGCCTGTGAATCGCCAGAGAAGACCAGTGTGACTTCGGTGGTGTCCAGTGCGGGACTCAGGTTCCCGGGCTCACCCAGAAACCTCAGCACCCAGGCCGTGTCTTCCAGAGACGGTTGGAGGTTGGGCGTTCCAGGCGCCTGGGGTGAACACCCTGTTATCGCCAACAGCGCGGCGATCAGGATCGGTAGCAGTATCCGCCTCTTGCAGCGTGTCATTCAGTCACCTCCGCGGTACGATGGCGACCGTTCATGAAACGTCCGGCCGCCCGTACGCATATACGGACCGGCCGGACGAGTGTCACAGTCCTGACGTGGCGGCGTTACGCGGGCCTCAAAACGAGAACGATGTCCTCGGCGGTGATCTGAAGCTTGCCGCTCACGACCTTGTACGATTCGGCCTCGTCGAGGGCATCGAGGAAGGCGTGCTCCTGGGCCGCCACTCCGGGCTTCGTACACAGCATCAACGTGCTGGTGATGTCCGATACTGACAGGTCCCCGGAAAGCGCGGACTCATATTCGCCCGAGTAGCCGTTACACCCTCCGTTGCCGCCGAGTTTGCCGTCATCACCGAACGACAGGGTGACGTCCGTTGTCGCCAGCGCAGGTTCAAGATCTCCCGATGGTCCCATTGCCTCGAGGATCCACTCTGTGTTGGCCAGCGGAGGCTGCAGAATGGGGAACGTGGGCTTGACGGTCACCGAGGGAGGTATCGTCACTGTCGGCCCCACGGGGGGTATAGTTGGTGTAGTAGGCGTGGTGGGCGTCGTAGGAGTCGTCGGTGTCGTAGGTGTGGTGGGAGTGGTCGGAGTCGTTGGAGTCGTTGGCGTGGTCGGTGTAGTCGTTGCCGGTGGGGTGGTCTGCGTTGGTTCAGGGGTTCCGCCGGGCACGTTTATCGTGATACAGCCGACCGTGAACATCAAGGCAAGGGTAGCTACCAGGAGTTCGGAACGCACGACACTTCTTCTCATTGTTGTCGCTCCTCTCTGTGCGTCGCTCAGGCGCTGCATCCGCCGGCGCTCACTGCCGGGCGTGAAGACTCATGAGTTGTTGGCATGATTTGCGGGTCGCCCCACTCATGCGAAACGTTCAGGATGGCACAGATTGCACTGCAGCAGGGGCCGGTTTCTCCCGGAAGCGTACTCCATGGTGGTCTTGTAGTCCTCGAAACCCTTCCATGAACCGCCCGGGACGTCCTTCTTGCCGTCGAGACAGCGCTCGCATTCAGTACGGTGCACCTGTACGTAGTTGCCCGCGGGGTTTTCCAGCACCCAGAATCGCATAATCAGACCTCCCTCTATGCATCGTACACGTTCCTGAGGCTCATCGCCAACTGGGGCTGAACGGGGCAGCGTACGCAGCATGGTACAATCGCGCCGCCGCGCGGGACATTTTTCGCCGCCGCGGACAGATTCTCATGGACGACATCGAGCGCGTACATCCCTGGCTGAGGCTCCATCCGGCCGGCTACCCCGAGAGCCTCGAGGCGCCGGAACTGACGGGCCTGGACATGTTTGAGCGCAGTGCCGCCCGTAATCCCGACGCACCGGCCGTACACTACTTCGAACGCACGCTTTCGTGGGCCGATGTGGAACGGGCCGCGGGCGCCTTCGCCTGTGCCCTGCTGGACCTGGGCATCCGCAAGGGCGACCGCGTCATCGTTCAGTTGCAGAACATCCCCCAGTTTCTGTTCACCGTATTCGGGTGCTGGAAGGCTGGCGCCGCAGTGGTGCCCCTCAATCCGATGTACCGCGAGCGCGAACTGGCGTTCTACTGCCACGACTCCGGTGCCCGCGTCTTCGTCACCATGGAGTCCAGCGGTGAGGATGCCCGACGGGCGATGGCCGGCTCCGCCGTGGAACACCTGATCACGACATCTGAACTGGACTACGTCGATGAGGCGTCTCTCGGCTCGCCCGTGCTGAGGGACTCGAGACGAGTCTCGGTCGAGGGAGCACTTGACCTCGCCAGCATGCTGGACGCCTACGAGTGGCAGTCGCCGCCACCTCCCGGGCTCACGCGCGACGCCGTTGCCTACATAACGTACACATCCGGCACCACGGGACCCCCCAAGGGGGCGCTCAATACACACGGCAATGTGTCGTATGCCGCCACCGCATTCGCCACCGCGTACCGAGTCACTGCGGACGACCGTGTGCTCGTGATTCCGCCGTTCATCCACGTTACGGGCTCCATCTGCCTGCTTGCGGTGGCCACGCTGGTTGGTGCGCCCGTCATCATCGGATATCGATTCGATGCCGGCGAGATGCTGCGGCTTGCCGAGCGGTGGCGCGCCACCTACAGCAATGGCCCTCTGACGGCCTATATCGCCCTCATCAATCACCCCGGCATTCGGGAACGGGATCTGTCCTCGTTCAGGAAGGTCCTGAGCGGTGGCGCGCCGGTATCGCCCGGGGTCGCCCGAGAATTCGAGCAACTCACCGGCTCCTATCTGCACAATACGTACGGATTGACCGAAACCACCTCGCCAGGCATCCTCACGCCTCTTGGAGTGCGAGGACCTGTCGATGCCGAGACAGGCGCACTCTCGGTGGGTTTTCCCCCACCAGGGTCAGAGGCGAAGATAGTCGACCTCACGAGCGGAGTTGATCTGCCTCCCGGGGAAGTGGGCGAGGTCGTCATCAGGGGGCCGAATGTGGTCCCGGGATACTGGCAACGGCCGGACGAGTCGGCTCACGCTATACGCGATGGCTGGCTGTTCACCGGCGACGTGGGCAAGATGGACCCGGAAGGCTGGTTCTACATCGTCGATCGCAAGAAGGACCTCATCAACGTATCCGGATTCAAGGTGTGGCCGCGCGAGGTAGAGGATGTGCTCTATGAGCATCCTGCCGTGGCGTCGGCCTGCGTGATAGGCGTGCCCGATTCGTATCGAGGTGAGACGGTGAAAGCATACGTCACGCTCAAACGCGGCCATGAAGCGACGCAGCCGCAGGAATTCGTCGAGTTCTGCCGGGCGCGCATGGCGGCCTACAAGTATCCGCGGTTGGTGGAGATCGTCGATGAGATTCCTCGGACGGCCTCGGGCAAAATGCTGAAGCGCTGGTTACGTGACCAGAGCACAGGGAAACCGGACTGAGCTGGCCCCCTTACGGCCGCATCCATTCGTGCGGGTAGTTTGACACGTGTGACGCGCAAGCCTAGACTGCAATGCGGCGGTCCGTGCTGCCGAGAGCAGCACCGTGCGCGGCCCCTCAGGGGTCGACGCCGACGGGACGCTACACGAGAGGCTGGTTCATGGATCGAGTGGGCCTGCCGCATGAGATTCAACGGGCCTGTCATTTGGCCCGAGAGCGCCAGGGGCATGGAAGCACCCTCCTCGCTACGCCCTGTCGCAGCGACCCCACTACGATGCAGCCCTCAACGCCTCCTCCAGGTGTCACTACACGACACAGCGCTGCTGCCCCGCATGGCTGTCCGGCCCCGGCCGGCATGTCGGCGGATGCGCTCCCGGCGGCACCCGGACGCCTCTACGCCCCGTGCCATACATGCCGTGCCACGGACGGTGTTCGTGACACGGGATCATTAGCCGGGGATGGACCGGAGGGACCTCGTGACGGCGGGTGTGCATCGCCCCGGGCACGATAGTCCTGTGTGATGCACGCCGCGTTGGCGGTGCGTGCCAACTCAGTGAGAGCAAGAGCCTCCGCTCACAGTCCCTCTGAAAGACCGGCTGCAAACAGAACGAAATCACGAGTTTGTGTGCGTTGCGTCATTCCGCGGGACCTGGATCATACTGACGGAGTGGCGCCCGAGACGCCCGTAGTGCGGGTGGTGAAAAGACGAGGCATCTGACATGGCGAAGTTGAACCTTGCGCAAGGGGGCTGGCTGTTCTCGAGGATGGCTGCGCTGGGGATGCCAAGGGACGGCACAGCGCCCCGGCTCGTTTCCGATCAGCTCGATGGCGGTAGCCTCGGGACGTTGAGCCGCGAGGTGTGTGCACTGCCGGAGTTGTTCGCCGGCGCCAGACGGTTGGATGCAGGCGGTGGCGACGGATGCGCCATTGGTCCGGAAACCGGTGTGGCCGCCCCCGCGGATGCCGTCCAGGCTGAGCGCCAGAGGCGCGAACGTTTGCTCGCTCCTGTGTCCGGGAAGTTGCTGCTGTGTCGTACGGCACTGGAGGATTGCGCCTCATGCCTCGGACCCGCGCAACGCCGGCGTATTGATGACGCTCTGCGCACACTGGAGACTGAGTATGTGCGACTACGTGACGCAGAAGGCTTCTTCTTCGATAGGAGACTGCGGCAAATCCAGACCGGGGAGGCCGACGACGATCCCGAGTTCACCATCATTCTCGAGCGCGTCCTGTACGCCGTTGACCAGGGCGACGATGTTACGGCATCGGTCGCGACGGCTGTTCAGACGATAGCTGCGGTTCTGGTTGATGCTGTCAGGGAACAGCAGCGAGTGGTAGAGTGACTCCTCCTTCTCCTGCGCCGCAGGCGGACGTTTTCGCGGGCTGAAGCGTCCGCTGCGCACCCTCCCAGAGAAGCACCGGGGAGGCCCAACAGCCTCCCCGGTGCCGAGTTCCATCTTTCGCTGGCGGCTACTTGCTGTACTTCTCGGCGAGGTCTCCGACCAGAGGCAGCTTGAACCAGACGTTCTGGTAGGCCTTGACCATCAGCAGTATCCAGAGCACGAGGGCAAGTAGCGACAACAACGTGCTGATTAACCAACCAAGCAGCGGGATGACACTGATGATGAGGCTGATGATGGTGAGTCCACCAAATACGATAATCGACTGCATCGCGTGGAAGCGAACGAACTTGTTCTCCTTCTCGAGCAGGAAGAACACCAGTCCTGTGATCCACCCGAGCACGTAGCTGAGCAACCCGGCGATGTTCTGTTCGAGGCCCATGCTGGTCTTGTCTCCAGCCATACCAAAGACTCCTTTCGTAACTTCGCTTTCTGTAACGACAGTACCGATTCGTCCAAAGGAAGTCAATGGTCCCCGGGTCGGTTCCTACGGCGCACGCCGTGCGGACTGCTACTCAGCTCGCAACGCATCGATGGGGTTAAGCCGCGAGGCCTTCCACGCGGGGTAGAAGCCGAAGAACAGTCCGATTCCGACAGACACGGACACGGCCAGCGTCACGGTGTCCGGGGTTACCACTGGAGTGATCTCATCCACGAAGTAGCCCACGGCACTGGCTATGCCGTAGCCCAGCAACACGCCGATGATTCCTCCGACCAGGGTGAGGAAGGCGGCCTCAACCAGGAACTGGGTCCAGATGGCGCGCTCCTGCGCACCGAGGGCTTTGCGGATGCCTATCTCCCGCGTGCGTTCCAGCACGGATACCAGCATGATGTTCATCACGCCGATGCCGCCGACGAGCAGCGAGATGGCGGCGATAGCGCCGAGGAATATCACCATCACGTTCATGGCAGAAGAGACCTGTGCCGCGATCTCCTCGGTGGAGAGGATGAAGAAATCGTCCTCAGCCGCAGGCAGCAGCCGATGCCGCGTGCGCAGCAACTCAGTGATGGCCGCATTCACCTCGGCGGAGTACTGGCCGTCCTCCAGGCTGAGCGAGATGCTGCTGACTATGTGGTCGCCCTGCGGCGTGCGCTGCTGCGCCGATGTCTGCTGCACGAATGTCAGCGGAACAAACACGCTGCTATCGGAGTTCGTCATCAGGCCTGCGCCCTTTTCCTTCAGGACTCCTATGACACGCACTATCGAGGAGTTCAGCTTGATGCTCTGCCCCACGGGGTCGAAGCCCTCGCCGAAGAGGTCCTCCGCCACCGTGGCCCCCAGTACAACCACCTTGGCCGCGCGGTCGTAGTCGTAGTCCGAGAAGAACGCACCATGGGCGAGTTCGAGATTGAATGCGTCGCGGTATGACGAGTTCGTACCGACCACCGAAGCCGATGTGTTCTCGCTTCCAGCGATGAGCTGGGCGCCTGTCTGCAGCACGGGAGACACATTGACCACGTGGGCCACCTGCTTCTCGATTGCCTCAGCGTCCTCGAGCGTCAGCGTCTGCGTCGGGCCGCCGCCCCTCACGCCGCCCTGGCTCATCGAGAAGCCGGGAGATATCTGCACGAGGTTGGCGCCGAGCGACTCGATGCTGGAGATGATCTCATTCTGGGCGCCCTGCCCGATGGCCATCAGGGCGATCACCGCCGCCACCCCTATGACGATGCCGAGGACGGTCAGAAAACTGCGCAGCTTGTGAGCGACGACGCTGCTCATTGCCGAAACGAAAGTGTCGAGGAACCGGTTCACAGCCGCTCCTCCCGCAGCACCAGCCCATCTTTGATGTGGATGATGCGTTCGCAGTAGGCCGCCATATCGGGTTCGTGGGTGATCATCACCAGCGTGTTGTTCTGCTCCTTGTGCAACTCTACGAGGATGCTCATGATCTCTTCGCTGGAATGGCTGTCCAGGTTCCCCGTCGGTTCGTCGGCGAGGATCACCGGCGGGCGCTTCGAGAGCGCTCTGGCTATGGCCACTCGTTGCTGCTCACCGCCGGACATTTCCGTTGGCCGGTGGTGCGCCCGGTCTGCCAGCCCAACCCGGGCGAGAGCCTCCTTCGCGAGGTTGGAGTCGTGAACTCCCGCGTATCTGAGCCCGAGCTTCACGTTGTCCAGTGCGTTCATCCTGGGGAGTAGATTGTAGGACTGAAAGATGAAGCCGATCTTCTTCGCCCTGACATCAGCCAGTTCATGGCGATTCAGACGGCTGACGTCCCTTCCGTCGAGAACGTAGCTGCCGGAGGTCGGGCGGTCGAGACAGCCAAGGATGTTCAGCGTCGTCGACTTGCCCGAACCGGATGGTCCCATGATGGCCACCATCTCGCCACGCTCGATGCGGAAGGTGATACCCTGGAGCACCGTCAGTTCGCGGTCTCCCATCGGGTACGTCTTGGTTATGCTCTCGAGACGGATCATCCCCTCGGGCCTCCACCGGGCATCATGACCACGCCGCCCGGGTGCCCTCCCTGCGCAAAGGGAAGCCCTGCGCCTCCTGCAGTGGCGCCGGACCTGATCGCCTCGCCCTCGGTGAGCCCCTCCAGTATCTCGGTGAACTGCCAGTTGCTGACGCCCGCAGTCACCTCTCTGCGCTCTTCAACGCCACCCTCCTTCACGACAGTCACAAAGGCACGGCCTCCCGCCGTGTTAATGGCTGAGTTGGGTACGAGCAGCACACTCGTTCTTTCCGCCACGATAAGCGTCACGGTGACGCTCAGACCGTCTCGCAACTGCACGCCCTCGAGCGTTGCCGCCATGGCCGGCATCTGCTGCCGCACCTGTGCCGCGTATTCTTCGAGTGTGGATACCTCGATGGTGACCTCGTAGTTAACCACGCCCGATGAGATGGTGGCAGTAGGGGCGACGTAGGTCACCTCCGCGGGTAGTGTGATCGACAACGCGTCAACCGTCACCGTGGCCCGCATGCCCACCACAATCTGCGAGATATCGTTCTCGCTCACCAGTATGCCGACCTCGAATCTATCGGGGTCGGCGATAGTGACCGCGATGGAGCCCTTCATCACCTCGTCACCGCCCTCGGCGTTCACCTTGGTGACGAAGCCATCGAACGGAGCGAGCACCTCCGGGTTCTGCGCCAGGTGTTCTTCAAGTCTCGTCTCGGCATCCTCCAGCCGCATCTCCGCCTGCTCGACCTGCATCTCCTGGAGTTCGATGTCTTCATCGTCGCAGCAATCGCGCACCACGATATCTCCGGTGATGGAGGTGCGACTGCCGGATTTCAGCTCATCGAGCGCGTATTGTGCCTGCTTGAGGCTGGATTGCGCGGACAGCAAAGAGATCCTCAGCGACCGCAGTTGGTTCTCCCAGTCGGCGGTGTCCAGCGTCGCCACGACTTGCCCAAGCGAGACGGTATTCCCTTCTTCAACGAACACGTCTTCAACGGTACCAGCCATGTCGAACGCCAGGTCCTCCTTCGCAGCGAAGGCGAGATTGCCTGAAGCTGAGACATCGACGGTGAGGTTGCCGCGCGCGACGGTGTAGTCGGTCCCATCGGCGCCCGTACCTGTCTCCTCGCCTCGCTGGCAACCTGCCGCCGAAAGCAGCAGAAGTGCGCTGATGGCAAGATACGAAACCCGTCTAACGTGTATCATTTGTCGTTCCACCTGTTCACAAAGCCGGCGCACCGTGACCGATGCGCTCGGCTGCGAGTATGGCAGAGAAATGTTAAGAAACGGTGAACCGGAGCGCTGGTGCATACGTGCGTACCGCGGGTCGCTTCACCAGAAATTGACATTCTCGCCATACAATGATGCGTCATGAATCGACACTACGGACGCGCGCTCGCCGCGCTGTCTCTTCTCAGCATCCTCCTGTCGGCAGTCCCGCCGGTGCACGCAGATGCTCCTGTGCTCGAATGGACCGAGGTGGACATCCCCGGGGACAACGATCTCACCGTCGTATCTCCCTCCGAGGTCACCGGAATTGCGGCCGGCAGGGACGGACTAGTATACGTTATCGACGGCGAGAACGGGCGTGTGTACCGCTCTCGTGAGTATGGCCTCGACTGGGACGATATCACCAAGTACCTTGAGCGGGCCGGCGCCACGCTGCCCGCCACTTTCATCGCGGTCGCACCGGACAACCAGGGAATCGTGGCCGCGGTGACCGACGGTGGGACCGCTGTCTTCGTGTCGCTCGACGGCGGCTACGAGTGGGAGGATGTCCATCTTCCGCCGCTGTCCGGCGATGTCACGGCGCTGGCCGTCTCCGCCGAGTACGTGCATGGTGACCGTGAGTACCGTGAGTTGGCCATCGGCACCGCCTCGTGGGGCGATGGCCTCAGCAACGGACAGGTGCTGATACTGCAGGGTGGATGCGTCTGGGGTGGCTGGCGGGACCAGGAGATCGCTATCGATCCTTCGGTCATCGGCGCTGACGTGAGCGCGCTCGCTTTCTCTCCATCCTATGCGAGAGATCACACCCTTGTGGTGGTGGCTTCAACCGGGTCTGACGTTGGCGCGGCCTGGGCGGAACGCACGTGGCTTGTGTTGGGCGAGCGCGAAAAGTCCGCCGGGACCACAGACTGGGACGAGTTCACCGGCTATCCCCTGGAGGTGGTTGCCGCGGGCGATGCCGCAGGCGCCGTCGTTGTGCACGCGTGGCTCGCACTGCCAGCTGACTTCAGCAGCGGTGAAGTCGCTTCGCGCTCGCTGTTTCTCTCCGTCGACCGCACACCGGACTTCAACGATGATGTGTACCGCATCGTGGGAGACGACATCGCTTCCCCCTACGGCCGCATGGATGTCGACGGCGGGAGCGATATCGATATCTGGTCGGTCGCCTACCGTGGCACGCTCCTGGAAGGCGTCCTCCTTGCCGGCGAACGTAACCCGGAAAGTCCCGGCGCGTTGAACGTCCAGGTGCACCGCTGCGACAATCCGTGGGCGCCCTCGCCAGATTGGGAACCGTCCGAGGTGCCCCCTACCGGCCCGGGCTATGCCACCGTGGTCTGGGCGCCGAACGTCTCCCTGGCCTACTGCGGCAGCTCCAGCCGGCCCGGACAGCAGTACGATGAGAGCGCCTTCTCTGCCAGCAGCTTCGGCTTGCTCTGGAGGCAGATGGCGATCATCGATACCGCACTGACGTTGACCGACCTCGCGGTAGCGCCGGATGGTGCGAAGCTCTATCTCACCACCTCCAATCCCTGGGGACCTGAATCTGTGTGGCATAGCTTCAGTGAGCCACTCGGGTTGCGCTGGGAGCGGCTGCTGACCGTCGACTCCGATACGGACGCAGTCATGGTAGAGCTCAGCGCCGATTACCTGAACGACGGCACGCTGTATGTTGCGGCGCACGGTAGCGACCTGTTGGCCGTCTCACATAATCGTGGCAATGCCTGGGTGTGGCGAACGCGCACACCCGAGCCCCTGCTCGATATGCTCGTTGTCGATGAAGAGACCATGTACGCCGCGATACCGGACGGCAATGTCATGCTGAGCACCTATGGCGGCCGATACTGGGAAGAGCCTGTCGATACGACGCTGGCAGACATCAATATGCTCTCCCACGCTGAAGACGGTACGCTCTTCGCGGGTGGCAGTGACGGGTACGTAGCCTGGTCGGACGACGGCGTGAACTGGGTAGTGCTCGACGAGCCCGTGGGCGGCGGACCGGTGCAGGTGCAGCCTGATCCGGCGTTCGCCTCCAATGGCTGGGTCTACGCTTCCACCTCCGAAGTGGATTCCGGTCTCTGGCGCTGGAGAATCGGCGAGTCCGTCTACTGGGAGCAGATCGACAGGGAGGTAACCGACCTCGGGGACGGGCAGATCATCGGTGGATTACTGTGCGGCGACGAGGGCACGCTGTACGCTCTCAGGATCGAGTCCGCCGGCGTGCGTACCGGGGGCATGACTCGCTGGCTGTGCCCGGCGTGCATCCCCTGCGCCGAGCATGAGTTCGACCACGTGATTGAGGACCTGCCGGCTGGCGCCTCGTTCACGAGTGCCGACGCCTTTGACACCTCCTACCCCGTGGGCACGCTCTGGGGCGACGAGGAGTTGAACGATGTCTTCGCCATCGACTCCGCGGGGCAGCGTATCTTCAGATACAGGGATACGTTGTGCAAGCGGGGTCCGTTCCTTGAGAGTCCTGCGGATGGCGCACACGTCGATGACAACGCCTGCGACTGCAACCGGGACGCAGTGGTCACGTTCGACTGGGAGGATGTGGACGAAGTGGACCTGTATGAGGTCGGCTTCTATCTCAACGCGGAGACGGGCACGTGGCTGTGGACCGAGAAGAGCGACTACAACGGCTACGTTGCCTCGCCTGCGGGCAACGATGCCACCGAGTTCCAGAGCGGCGAGACCTATGGCTGGCGCGTTCGCACGGTGGACCCCGTCTTCAGCCCCTGGTCGGACATGTGGGAGTTGTATCCACAGTTGCTGCAGGTGTCCGAACTCCAACCAGACGCGGGGCAGACGAACGTCGCCACGCGCCCCGTATTCACCTGGAACGGACCCGGCATGGCCGCCGCGTATGAGTTCACCCTGGCGAAGGATGCTCAGTTCGAAAATGTGGTGGCGTCCTTTTCCGGCTCGACGGCTCTCGAGTTGACGGCCTGGGCCTGCGACCGCGAGCTATCGCCGGGAACCAGCTACTTCTGGCGCGTGAGGTCGGTGAACGGCGATGCGTGCAGTCCGTGGGTTGCTGGCGCATTCACCACTGCGGCGGTGACGCCGGCGCCTGTGGCTGGAGGCGCGACCATCATCGACCTCCCTGCCAGTGAGCCGCTGGCCGCCGATGCGTTGATCTGGGTGATGCTCGGCGTTCTGTCTCTGCTGATGGTTGCGCTCATCGTCCTGGTTCTCAGGACCGCGCGCCGCTAGCTGGCCTGATCGTCGCCGGCCGGCGCTTCGTCGACATACACCGGCAGCGTGAAGAAGAACCTGCTTCCCTCTCCGGGAGTGCTCTCCACTGCGAGCGTACCTCCGTGAGCCTCCACGAGACCCTTGGAGATAGTGAGTCCAAGACCGCTGCCTCCGGTGGCGCGGGTTCGCGACTTGTCCACGCGGTAGAAACGGTCGAACACGTAGGGCAGCGCCTCCGGTTCGATGCCCTCGCCCGTGTCGGTCACCGAGACTACTACACGGTCGCCATCCCGGGTGACATCCACTGAGACGCGCCCTCCATCGCCGGTGTGCGACAGCGCATTGTCGAGCAGGTTGCGCAGCACCTGGCTGATGCGGTGGTAGTCCACGGACACCGGTGGCAGTTGGCTCTCAATCCTTCGCTCAAGCCGTATGTTCCTTCCGGCAGCCGTCGTGGACATGGCATCAGTTGTGCGCACAACCAGCTCTGAGATGTCCTGTGGCTGCCGTTCCAGCGTCATCTGGCCGGCCTCCACGATGCTCAACTCCTGGAGGTCTTCCACCAGGCGGGAGAGGAGCACCGCTTCCTCGTCGAGCGTGGCGATGGTCTCCTCATCGGGCTCGAGCACCTTGTCGCGCACCGCCTCTATGTAGCCTCTGATATTCGATAATGGCGTGCGCAACTCGTGGGCGATATCCGCAATCATCTGCCGCTGGAGCCGGTTCATGCGTTCAAGGGCGTTTGCCATCGCATTGAACGAGGATGAAAGCTCGCCCAGTTCTCCCGGGTCCGATACCTCAACGCGTTGTGTCAGATCTCCGGCGCCCAGCTTCTGTACCGCCACGCGGAGAGTCTGAACCGGTGCGAGAATGCGCCTGGACAGGAACCAGGCGAGCGCGACTGATGCGGGGAGCGCGATGAGGAGCGCCAGCAGCAGGAACAGTCCGATGCGGTCAAGCGCCAGCGCCAGCAGGGCGCGTTCGGCTCCGGGAGATGTCTGTGGCTCCACGTACAGTGTCCCGGACTGCTGCCTCTCTCCCAGCACGGACACGATGGGGAACGATGTGTATGCCGTATGGCTGGAGTATCCGGGCTGGTTCCCTTCGGAGTCGGCCACGACCGAACCATCAGCGTCCGTCACCACGATGTGCCAGTCCCACATGCGGCCAATATGGACCACGTAGGGTTGTACTCCTGTCCACTCGCCCGAGGCCGCGTAGTATCCGCTGAGGGCGACCCGCAGCTCGGCTGCGCGCTGCGTATCGAGCCGCTGCTTCAGCCGGTCGAACTCGGTTGCCGTCGACCATGTCACGAAGACGAAGACGGCCAGCAGCGCGATGACGATGACCACGGTGAAGGCCGCGATCAAGCGGAACAGCAGGCTACGATTCTTCACCGGCCACCTCGGCGAAGGTGTAGCCCGCACCGTACACGGTCTTGACATAACGAGGATGGGCCGGGTCCGGCTCGATCTTGCGGCGGAGGTTGCGTATATGTGCGTCTATCGTGCGCTCGTAGCCGTCGAAGTCCTCACCCAGCGCCTTCTCGATCAGCTGATCCCGGCTGAAGACGCGTCCGGGCTGCAGGGCGAGGACGCCCAGCAAGCGGAACTCCGCCCGGGTCAGCCCCAGCGGCTGGCCATCGCGGAAGCTGTCACGTTTCCGGAAGTCGAGCAGCAGGTCCCCTCTGCGCAACTCGTCCGGTCCACGTTCACCGGGAAGACGGCGCAGCACGGCGCGCACCCGCGCCGCCAGCTCTCCGGGGCTGAATGGCTTTGTGACATAATCGTCGGCACCGATGTCCAGTCCCGTCAGCTTGTCTGCGTCAGTGGTACGCGCGGTAAGCATGATGATGGGGACATCCGATTCCTGCCGTAGCTGGCGGCAGACCTCGAGCCCATCCACGTGGGGCAACATCAGGTCCAGCACGATGAGATCCGGCTTTCTCTCTCGCGCCATGTCCAGTGCCTGTCTGCCATCAGATGCCACCATCACCATGTGGCCGTCTTTCTGCAGGTAGAGCTTCACCAGGCGCGCGGTGTTCGCGTCATCATCGACCACCAGTATCCTGTGTGCCATTCAGTCGCCTTCCTTGAAAGCCGGGACTCGTGCATTGTAGCGCAATCAGTGAAATCGAAAGGACCGGCGGGGATGGACTGGTCAGACCATCCCGCCGGTGTGTACGCCGGGATCTGTTCAGTCGGCCGGGGCGTACGCAGGACAGTCGCCCTGGAAGCCTCGCCACCCACCCATCGGTCCACCGAACATCGGTGCACGCCCGCCGAAACGGTCTGACATGCGGCCCTGGGGTCCGGGTCCCTGCGGGAATGCGTCTCCCATATCCGGGCGCGATTCGAGCCATTCGCGCATCTCATCCCCGACGTCAGGTCTCGACTCGAGCCAGGCGTTCCATTCCTCAACCTGTTCCTCGGTCAGGACTCCTTCATCGATCAGTTCCTGGAGTCGCGCGTCCCGCGCCGCCTCCATCTCTGCCTGGCGCTCGGCGCGCTGTTCCGACATCGCCTGCTGGAACGCGTCCTCGACTTGCTGCTGCTCCAGTCCGAGCAGCTCGGCGACGCGCGCGAACAACGTGTCGCGTGGCGCCCCCGTGGACTCCTCGTCGGCCGATAAGGTGCCCGCGAGCACGCCCGCCAGCGCCATCGTCGCCACGAGGACTCCGGCCACCAGTTTGTTCCTGTTACTCATGTGTTTTCTCCTCCTTGCTCCCTTCCCATGCTCAATACCCTCGGCGCTTGATTTCAGTCTGCATGTCCTCCGTTCGCTCACCTCCTCACGGCATCCGGTCCTTGCGGACGGGTGCCGGCACGATGATGCGTCGGCCGCGCCTCTTCTCTCTGAAATAAGGCTAGCAGGGAAATGTCAAGAACTCGTCAACGCCAGCGCTTGCCTGTGCGGAACCCGGCGACGGATGCGCACGTTCGTGTCCAGAGGGATGAGGGACGTTGACACGGTGGCATCCTGAAACGGGAAACGGGGGCCGCTGAAAGCGGTCCCCGTCCGAGAGAGAAGTGTCCGCGCCGCACATGGGCGCTATCGCCAGCCGGACGTGCGGTCCGACGTGTGCGGTCAGACTACCATGGGCGTGTCAATTTCCCGTGAAGAACAGTCTAAGGCGGTGTGAATCATGGCCGGGCCGCTCGGTTGCCGGAGTCCGCAGGCTCGGCTGGCGCGACAGCGCACTACGAGCGCGCGAGTTCGCTGGCATCGTCCTGCTTCACGGGTTCGCCGATGCTCAGAATGTGAAGTGTGACAGCCGTGAGGACGATGCCAAGCACCACGCGCACGTGAAGACTGTCTGTCGCCAGCGCTGCGGCCAGCGTGATGCCGGCCCAGAGCAGAGTGAGGGTCCAGATCTTCGACCGCCGGGTCATGCCCCTGCCTTCGAGGTAGTTCCGAAGGTAGCTGCCGACGAGACGGTTGTTCAGCAAAGCGCAGTAGAGCCGCCGCGAGCCCCTCGTGTAGCAGGCGGCCGCAAGCAGCAGGAACGGAGTGGTGGGCAGTACGGGCACGAAAACGCCAATCGCGCCGATCGTCACGCACACCGTGCCGGCGACGACGAGGACCAAACGTTTCAAGCCACCCTGCATGCGGAACACGCCTTTCATTCGCGGGCGGCCCGGCAACCTCAACGGAGGCTGCCCCCGCCCTTCAGTGCCGGAGATTCCCTACTTCGGTATCTCCTTCAGAGGTATCTTCATGGCCCTGGCCACACCCTTGCCGTACTCGGGATCGGCCTTGTAGCAGTTGCCGATGTGCCTGAGCTTGATCTCCTTGGGAACCCCCGCCATGTTGTGCGCGGTGTTCTCGAACAGCACTTTCTGTTGCTCTGGCGACATCAGTCGGTAGAGCTTCCCGGGCTGCGTGTAGTAGTCGTGATCGTCTTCCCGGAAGTTCCAGTGGTCGGCGGCACCGCTCAGTTTCAGCGGCGGCTCAGCGAACGCGGGCTGTTCCTGCCACTCACCATAGCTGTTTGGTTCGTAGCCGATCACGCTGCCCCTGTTGCCATCAACGCGCATCTGGCCGTCGCGGTGATAGCTGTTCATGGGGCACTTGGGCGCGTTGACCGGGATGAGGTTGTGATTCACGCCCAGGCGGTAACGCTGCGCATCGCCGTAGGAGAACAATCGGCCCTGCAGCATCTTGTCCGGCGAGAAGCCTATGCCGGGAACCACGTTGGCCGGATTGAATGCAGCCTGTTCGATCTCGGCGAAGAAGTTCTCGGGGTTCCGGTTCAGCTCGAGAACGCCCACCTCGATCATCGGGAACTCCCCGTGGTACCAGACCTTGGTCAGGTCGAACGGGTTGTAGGGCATCTTCTCGGCCTGTGCCTCAGTCATGATCTGGAAATACAACGTCCAGCGGGGGAACTCGCCTCTCTCGATGGCCTCGAACAGGTCGCGTCCATGGCTCTCTCTGTCACGGCCCACCAGCTCTTCTGCTTCCTGGTCGGTCAGGTTCTTGATGCCCTGCTGGGTCTTGAAGTGGAACTTGACCCAGAAACGCTCGTTCTTCGCATTGATGAGGCTGAAGGTGTGGCTGCCGAATCCGTGCATGTGCCGGTAGCTGGCGGGAATGCCACGGTCGCTCATCACCACGGTCACCTGGTGCAGTGCCTCCGGCAGAGAGGACCAGAAGTCCCAGTTACTGGTGGCGCTTCTGAGACCTGTGCGTGGATCCCGCTTGATGGCGTGGTTCAGGTCGGGGAACTTGAGCGGATCGCGCAGGAAGAACACCGGGGTGTTGTTACCCACCATATCCCAGTTGCCTTCCTCGGTGTAGAACTTGATGGCGAAACCGCGGATATCGCGCTCCGCGTCGGCGGCGCCGCGCTCGCCGGCCACGGTGGAGAAGCGCATCAGGACGTCCGTCTTCTTGCCGACCTTGGAGAACACCTTCGCCTTGGTGTACCTGGTGACATCATGGGTCACGGTGAATGTGCCATGTGCGCCCGAGCCCTTCGCGTGCATGCGCCGCTCCGGGATGACCTCTCGGTCGAAATGTGCCAGCTTCTCCAGATACCAGACGTCCTGTAGCAGCACGGGCCCGCGGGGGCCGGCCGTCATCGTGTTCTGGTTGTCCGGCACGGGTGCGCCGGCAGCGGTAGTGAGACCGGGTCGCTTCTTCTCTTTATCCACTCCTTGCCTCCTTGTGATCCGACCTCCAACACATCTTCGCTCTGGCTAGTAGTTCTCGGCCAGCAGTTCGTAGTACGCCCGCGGGTGCTTGCATGCCGGGCACTCTTCAGGCGCTTCAGGTCCTTCATGCACGTAGCCGCAGTTGGTGCAGTGCCACTTGACGGTCGCCTTCTTCTTGAAGACCTCGCCGTTTGCTACGTTTGCCGCCAGCTTGCGGTACCGGCTCTCGTGGAACTCCTCTACTTCTGCGATCTCCTTGAAGGAGACGGCGATATCCTCGAAACCCTCCTGGCGGGCCACCTTTTCGGCATCACGGTAGAGGACATCCCACTCCATCTTCTCACCATCGGCCGCCGCCTTCAGGTTCTGCAGCGTGTTGCCGATGACGCCGGCTGGATACGAGGCGGTTATCTCCACCTCGCCGCCTTCGAGGTACTTGAAGAACACCTTGGCGTGCTCCTTCTCGTTCTCGGCGGTCTCCATGAAGAAGTTCGCAATCTGCTCGTAGCCCTCCTTGCGCGCCGCGCTCGCGAAGAAGGTGTACCGATTCCTGGCTTGCGACTCGCCCGCAAATGACGCCAGCAGGTTCTTCTCGGTTTGGGTTCCCTTGATCGACTTGCTCACTGTGTAACCTCCCTGTTCGTTGACTTCTCTTCGTATCTCGCCCGGCAATCCTGGCATAATCCGTGGAACTCCATGTAGTGACGCCGCACCGAGAACCCCGTCTGTTCTTCGACCTTCCGGTCCAGGTCCTCATGCACCGGCTCACTCAGATCGAAGACACATCCGCACTGCTCGCATCTGAAGTGATAGTGCGGGTCACACCTTCCCTCGAACCGTGATATGGTGCCACAAAGGTCGATTTCAGACACTTCGCCACTTTCGCGCAGAAGACGCAGATTGCGATATATGGTGCCCTTGCTCACGTGCGGAAGCATCTCTCTTACACGGTCATAGACCCAATCCGCGGTAGGGTGCGTGTTGCACGTCCGCAACACCCGCAGAATGGCCTCTCGCTGAACCGTCTTGCGCTGTGTCATAGATGATAATAAGTACTATTACCGATATTTAACCAAGATGCTACTCTGTTGTCAAGTCCAACGGTAACGGGAGACAGGACGTTTGTGATGTGATCGGAGATTCCGGGGTCGGCATGCAGTGCCCCACCACCCACCGCACCATACTTCCGCATTCGCTCTCTTCATTATGCCTTATCCAACTCAACGGTGTTGACTGGGGCGCCGACACAACGTTTTCACGGTAGAGGGGAAGGCCACACGTGTGAGCCAGGGGAGCGCCAGTCCTTCGGTGTTGCCGGTGGCAGCTGTGATACTCCCTGAGGGGTTACGTATATAGAGTTGCAGTGGAACACACGGACCGCTGGGCGGAACGAAGGAGACTGAAATGGATGGCCGAGTGCTGGTTGCCTACTCATCGATGCATGGCTCAACAGCCGAGATTGCGCGCGCAGTAGCGCTGACGCTTTCACGTGCGGGCATGGACGTCGATGTGCTGCCCGCCTCCGATGTTAGGGAGATCAGGCGGTATCGAGTGGTCATCCTGGGTAGCGCGGTGTACGGCGGCAAGTGGCGCACAGAGGCGGTGAGCTTCCTCGAGCGTTTCTCCATGCAGCTCTTCGGCCGGGATGTCTGGCTCTTCCAGAGTGGGCCGCTCGGAAACTCTGCTCAGGCGATTGTCCGCTCGCTGCCGTTGAACGTGGGCGTGTACGCGGAATACCTCCGGGTGAAAGGCTCGGCCACCTTCGGCGGCAAGCTCGACGGAGCAGTGGGTGGCCCGGTGGCCAGATTCCTGGCGCGGGCCGGATTCGCGGGTGACTACCGCGACTTCACGGCAGTGAGGCTATGGGCGGAAGACGTCGCCAGGTCGACGGCCCTGCACAGCGCCGCCGGACGGACTCACGGTTCGCGTCTGGTGAGAAGCGGCGTTCGGTGATGGCGGCACCGGCATCCTGCCGAGTGTAGTGATACGGGCGGCGGGCTTCCGCCGCCCGGTTTCTGTCTTCCTGGTCCGGCGGGGCTCTCCACGTGATTCCGGAAGTGGTATCGGCGATCCGGCCGGCTCATCCTGCCACGCGCCGGACACCTCTTGATGTCCGGGGCGAACAACGCCTAATCCGTTCGAGATTTGAGAAAGGCCACCCGCTCCGCGAGCCGCCTGGATACCGTCGCCGGGTTGCGTGTCCGCCAGAGTTCACGCGCGAGTGCGCGGTCGCCGATGACATCGGCGATCCAGTTGGCGAAGTCGTTCCGCTCGTCATTCACGTGATGGGCGAACACATGGTTCTCCAGGTTGCTCGCCGCGCGCGTCAGATCGCACAAGTTCCAGTACACGTGGCCATTGTGACACCGGAACGTGAACTGTTCCGGCACGTTTGAGAGCAGCCTTCGAGCCTCCTCTGGAAGCATCCGTGGCATCAGCACACCTCCTCCGCCTGTTCCCGATTACGCACCGTCCCCACCTCCATCCGCACGGCTTTGCTCCGACGACGATTCGGCGGACGTCACGGGATGGTCCCGTTGCAGCGAAAGTACGATGAGAGACCGGTCGGCCACACGTATGATTCCATTCTCGTCCGGGCGCAGCACCTCATCGCCATCGGCAAAACCCCTCGAAGTGTCGAGCGTGACCAGCCAGTGGTCGCTTGTCAGCGTCCCGGTAAGCCTGAAGTCAAGTGGCTCATGGTAGGCATTCATCAGTATGAGCAGCGTTGTGCCTCGAACCGGTTCCCCCATGTGGTCGATCTCTCCCGGCATGTCGCCCGAGAGGAATACCCCGAAGCAGCGAAGCCAGGACGATTCCCAGTCTTCCTCGTTCATCTCCTCTCCATCCGCTCGGAGCCACATGATGTCCTTGATGTCGGTTCCCCGGATGCGCCTGCCCAGGAAGAACTTGCGCCGCGTCAGCACGGGATTGGCCTGCCGAAACGCGACCATGCGCGAGGCGAATTCGAGGAACTCTCTGCCGTAGTCGTCCGGCGACCAGTTGTGCCAGTTGAGTTCGCTATCATGGCAGTAGCTGTTGTTGTTGCCGTTCTTCGTACGGCCCAGTTCATCGCCCCCCGAGATCATGGGCACACCCTGAGAGAGGCACAGTGTGGCGAAGAAGTTGCGCATCTGCCGCTGCCTCAGCGTTGTGATGGCTACGTCATCGGTGGCTCCCTCCGCACCGCAGTTCCATGACAGGTTGTCGCTCGCCCCGTCCCGGTTCTCTTCTCCGTTGGCTTCATTGTGCTTCTCGTTGAAGCTCACGAGGTCGCGCAACGTGAAGCCGTCGTGCGCGGTGATGAAGTTGATGCTGGCGTAGGGCCTGCGGCCCGTCTGCTCGTACAGATCGCTGCTGCCCGAGAGACGCGTGGCCACGGTGGCGACGGCGCCCTCGTCCCCGCGCCAGAAGCGGCGTACCGTGTCCCGGTAGGCGCCGTTCCATTCCGTCCACAGCACCGGGAAGTTGCCCACCTGGTAGCCGCCATCTCCCACGTCCCAGGGCTCGGCGATGAGCTTGACCCTCGAGATGACCGGATCCTGGTGGATGATATCGAAGAATGCGGACAGTCGGTCCACATCGTGCAACTCGCGGGCAAGAGTCGCGGCAAGATCGAACCGAAAGCCGTCTACGTGCATCTCCTGCACCCAGTAGCGCAGGCTATCCATTATCAGCTTGAGCACCTGGGGATGCCGCACGTTGGGGCTGTTGCCCGTGCCCGTGTAGTCCACGTAGTACCGCGGTTTGTCGGGAGACAGCCGGTAGTAGGTGGGGTTGTCGATGCCGCGGAGACTGAGAGTGGGGCCCAGTTCGTTGCCTTCACAGGTGTGGTTGTAGACCACGTCCAGTATGACTTCGATTCCCGCCGCATGCAGCGCCCTGACCATTTGCTTGAACTCGTTCACCTGCTGGCCTCGGTCGCCGCTGCTGCAGTAACGCGCTGTCGGAGCGAAGAACGAGAGGGAGTTGTAGCCCCAGTAGTTCGTGAGTCCCCGTTGTATCAGGCTGTGCTCGTCCACGAACTCGTGGACGGGGAGCAACTCTATCGCGGTCATGCCAAGCTTCTTCAGATGCCGTATCACGGGCTCTGAAGCCACGCCGAGATACGAACCACGCTGCTCCTGCGGAATGGCATCCAGGAGCCTGGTCAGCCCTCTTACGTGAGTCTCGTAGATAACGCTGCGGTGCCACGGGATCCGGGGGCTGCGGTCGCCCTCCCAGTCGAACGCAGGGTCCAGCACCACACCCTTGGGCACCGCCGCCGCATCGTCGCGGTCGTCGAAGCTCAAGTCCGCCTCCTCGGCATCGTGTCGATAGCCGAACACAGGCGCGTCCCAGTTGAGTGGGCCGCTCAGTGCACGGGCATACGGATCAATCAACACCTTGGCGGGATTGAAGCGCAGCCCGGCCTCCGGTTCATAGGGCCCATGTACTCTGAAGCCGTATAGCTGGCCCGGAGCGATGTCCTCTACGAAACCGTGCCACACGTATCCGGTGACTTCCTTGAGGGGGATCCGGTCTTCCTCCACTGATGGATCGTCGGCGGAGAAAAGGCACAAGTCCACTCCGTCCGCGTTCTCGCTGTAGAGTGAGAAATTCACGCCGTCGGTATTGGCCGTCGCCCCCAGAGGATAGGGCTTCCCCGGCCTGAGTCTGGGTATCATGACGACCTCCTAATGGCTGAGTGTACGGATGCTTCTGGTGACCGCGCAGGCACCGGATACTCTCCTCAGGCTGCCGTGCGGACAAGAAGGCTGTGACGGATGCCGGGCTCCCTATGCGGAGGTTCTCCGCGTGCGCGGGCTGCGCCTCGCCGCCGCGGCAGGCTCCGGGGCTCCAAGTCCGACGGCATCGAGTGCCGACGGCTCGTTGAGCGTCTCCCTGGCCTTCTCAACCACCACCTCGTAGGGAGGCACCAGCGCACCATGTACCCGGGCCCGGCTTTCGAGCCGCTCGACCAGACCGTCCACGACGAATGGCCACGTGTACTGGCGCGCGGTCACCTGTCCCGCCCTCCGGAGGCGCTGCGCCACTTCCGGGTGCGTTGCCAGGTAGTCAAGATAGCCCGCTATCTCGTCCGCATCGTTCGTGTCGAGCACGATGCTGTTGAAGAAGTGCTGTGCGTAGTCCTCCCCGGTGCCCCCGGTGAATACCACTCCACTCGATGCCATCACCTCGAGCCCCACGAGGCCGAACGGCTCGTGAGTGCTGTTGGCGAGAACGGCATCGCAGGCGTGATACAACGTGCGGAGCAGGTCGTGTTGACAGTGGAAGCGGATGTTCAGGATGTCTCCCCGTGCCTCTGTGATGGCGGCCAGGCGCTCTTCCACGCTCTCGCCCTCACAGGTCACATCCGTGACCTTGAGGCCGAGCGCCGCAGCCCGCTGCAGCACTTCCTTCCCGTAGCCTTCCATGCCGCCACGGGCGATGAACACCGGATGCCGGCCGCCGGCCTTCAGCTTCGCCGTCCCTTCGATGGACTGCATCCACGCCTTTCCGGGATCCCACCGGGCGACTTTGAGCAGCAGCGGATCTGCATTCAGCTTCCGCCGTACCTCGGCAGCGGCCTCTTCGTTCACCGGTCGCAGCAGGTCTTCCGGTATGCCGTTCGGGATCACCAACGTGGGCACGCCCATGTCCCGCATGATGTGCTTCATGTAGCGGCTCACGGCTGTGATGGTGGTTTCCTTCTTCAACCGCTCCCAGTCGATATGCTCGAATCCGAACGTGTTGTTCGCATTCCAGAAGATGCCGACCTCATCACGAAGGCCGGCCTGTCTGAGTTGCTCGCTCAGCCGGCAGGCAGCCTCGGCGGTGTGCCATTCCTCGGCCAGAACGGCCACGAGTTTGCCGTCGGCTACGGCAGGTCTGATGATCTTGTCGATGACCCATGGAGGGATAGAACGGCTGTAGTCGTCGTGCTTGGCATACTCACCCTCATAGACGCCGTTGGGGTATCCAGCACTGATCCACTGACACCACCGGTGCAGGATGAGATAACCGTCCTCGGTGAATTCCTCCCCGGGAAGGCGAGGGTCGCCGATGAAGAAGAGGTGCGTGTGAAAGCGCTTCTTGGCGAGGGTGCGTCCAAGTTGCGCAATGCGCACGCCAAGGCCACCCGCGAGGGCGTAGAGATCAGGCCCCTCGAACGAGAGGAGGACGAAGATGGTGTTGTCGCCGCGCATCTGCTCGGGTTTCATGTGGACGCACCTGTCTATGTGTCATTCTTCCGACTCGCCGACAGGGCATCGATCGGAAACGCGTTACCGATGTATCCCCGCCTCTGCACAGTCACCAGTGCCACAGGCGCCGGTCCCCATGTATCCCCTCACCTCCCTGCGCGATTCCGAGATGTCTCCCGGGTTCACGCCAAGTATACGCACTGCGCGAAGGTTGTCAACACCAGTTCAAACGTGTGACCGCATGGAGTCCGGTACAGGCGATGTGACGAATGATAACTATTCCTATTTATTGACGCAACCGATGCTCACCGGGCAAGGCCGGTGGAGCCGCCGAGTCAGAGGTGCCGCCCTCACTCCGGTGGGTTGGCGTCGAGTGTGAATGTCTCGCCCACTTCGAGCACGTGGACCCCGGAGCATTGCGACGCAGTGGCGGCAGAGAGGACATCGCCCACCGGTGTGTCGAAGTAGTGCATCGGGATGATGGTGCCTGCGCCCACCGTGGCCGCAACCTGTAGCGCCTCTTCCGGCGACATCGTGTAGTGGCCATCCACAGGCAGCAGTGCAACGTCGAGCGGACCCAGTCCCTCCATCTCGGGAACGGGTTCCGTGTCTCCGGAATGGTACACCGTGTGGTTGTCCAGCGTGACTATGTAGCCGACGCCCATGCCACGTGGATGGAATGGCGTGCCCGGTGCTCTCTGGCGCTTGATGTTATACGCATACACCGCCTGTATAGTTGCGCCGCCAATGGTGAGAGCGCCTCCCGGGCTGATCTCCTGGACCAGCCCGCGGACTTTCTCGCAGCAGCCTTTGGGTCCCACCACCACGGTCGATGGCGTGCGCATTCGTGCGAATGAGTCGGGGTTGCAGTGATCCGTATGATGGTGAGTGAGCAGGATGATGTTCGCCGGCAGCGGGTCATCGAACAACCTCTTTGCCCTCGCGCCGCAGTACTCCATCTCGACGGGGTCGATGTACACGGTCTGTGATAGACCGGTCAGCCGAAACGCCGCGTGGCCCAACCACGTGATGTCCATAGTGTCACCCCTCTGCCGGACCCCTCTGCTCTCCCGGTCCGGCTATTCCCTGCTGAAGACAGCGCCTGACATCGCCGATGTCACCAGTCTGGCGTACCTCTCAAGGTAGCTGCCCGGTTGCACTGCGGATGGTGGCCGGGACCATGCCTGCCGCCTTCGCGCCAGTTCCTCGTCGCCCACCTCCAGGGTGAGCTTTCCTCCGGGGATGTCGATGTCGATGCTATCGCCCTCGCGGACCAGTCCGATCGGACCTCCCGCTGCCGCTTCCGGAGATACATGTCCAATGGCTGCGCCGCGGGTGGCTCCGGAGAATCTGCCATCGGTGATCAGTGCCACCGTGTCCCCCAAACCCATTCCGATGATTGCCGCCGTCGGCGCCAGCATCTCCCGCATTCCCGGACCTCCGCGAGGTCCTTCGTAACGCACGATGACGACATCTCCCGGCTTGACTTCGCCCCCGTAGATGGCCTTGACGGCGTTCTCTTCCTGTTCGAAGACGCGCGCGGGCCCCCGGTGTTTCAGCATCTCAGGCGCCACGCCTGCCGCCTTGCAGGCGGCGCCATCCGGGGCAAGATTGCCGTAGAGCAACGCGAGTCCACCTGTCCGGCTGTACGGGTTGTTCATCGGGCGTATCACATCGGCATTGGCGACCTTCGCAGCAGCAACGTTGGCGGAGACGCTCTCCGCCGTCATCGTCAGCGTATCCCGCAGCAATCCGGCATCCAGCAACTGCTTCATGAGCGCCTCGATGCCCCCGGCATGGTCGAGATCCGCGGGGAAATGCTTTCCCGATGGTTTGATCCGGGCCAGGTTCGGAGTCCTGGCAGCGATCTCGGTCACCATCTTCATGTCGATCTTGATGCCAGCCTCATTGGCTATGGCGGGAAGGTGCAGCAGCGTGTTCGTCGACCCTCCGATGGCCATATCCACCACGAAGGCATTCCAGAAGGCATCAGCCGTCAGTACATCGCGCGGGCGAATGCCTTTCCGGTACAGCTCCATCACCTGCATGCCGGTGCGCTTGGCCAGCGCCACCCTCCGGCCGCTCACCGCCGGGGCGGTGCTGCCCGGCAGGCACATGCCGAGCGCCTCTGTAAGGAAGTTCATCGTGTTCGCCGTCCCCATGATGTTGCAGGCGCCGCAACCCGGAAGTGCGCCCTGCTCGAACTCCGAGAGTTGTTCCCACGTCATCTCTCCCCGCTGCACCAGCCCCTGAGCCTCCATAAGGTCGGTGTATCCCACCTCTTTGCCGAAGCACCAGCCCGTTGACATCGGTCCGCCGCTCACCACGATGGCCGGGATGTTGAGCCGGGCCGCGGCCATCAGCATGCCGGGCGTGATCTTGTCGCATTCGGTCACGAGCACCATGGCATCGTACGAATGACCGTTCACCATGCACTCGATGGAGTCGCAGATCAGTTCTCTGCTGGCCAGGGGATAATGCATGCCGTAGTTGCCCTGGGCGATGCCGTCACACAGGCCGATGGTCCCGAACTCGATCGGCGTTCCGCCCGCTGACAGCACGCCCTCTCTCACCGCCTTCGCGATGATGTCAAGGTGCACGTGCCCCGGCATGGTCTCATTCTGTGGATTGACGATGGCGACCAGCGGCTTGTCCAGTTCCTCGGGCAGGATGCCCATCGAGTAGTACAGTGCCCGATGCGTGGCTCGTTCGAGCCCTTTGGTAGTCGCGTGACTTCTCATCGTCTTACCCTCCTGTTTCGCGCACCCAAACGGTGGCAGCGTCACTGATACTGTAGCCCCTTCGGTGAACCGAGGCAATCCTCGGCGGCGAGGCTAGACCGGTGTGTGGTGGCGCAGCCGCCTCAGCTTCCGGGGAGCGACGAGCTGATACATGACGATCGAGGCGATAATGGCCACCATGACAACAACGTAGGTGGAGGTGTGGCCGCCCGAGAGGTCGTACAGGTATCCCGACAGCCAGGGGCTGATAGAACCGCCGATGGCGAAACCAAGGACGATTACGCCCGCGATGCTGCCGTAGTGCGGCCCGTGGAATATGTCCGCCACCGTGGCGTTCAGCACGCACGACAGCATGCCGAAGGCGAAGCCGAACCCGATGGCGAACAGCGGGGGCAGCCACGGAGTGGACGTGTTGTTCATCAGGAAGAGCAGAGTGGTGAATCCCAGACATAGCAGGAACGAGGGCAGGGCGAACCTGTCTCGGCCGACGCGGTCGGAGAATGAACCGACGAGGTTGCCCACGGCGAGCGATATCCCGAAGGCGCTGTAGAACGTGGTGGCGACGAGCGGGGAGTAGCCCGCATCCAGGTAGAAGTACACCTGCTGTGAGATGACCGTCTGCTCCACGATGCCCATGATGCAGATCCACATGGCGAACAGCAGCCAGAACTGGCGTGACCGCAAGGCTTCCGCAAGGGTCCATTCGTGCGTCTTCACCCTGATCAACGACCCCCCATCGGCGGCCTGTGCGGGCTGGGTCTCCGCCTCAGCCGCGGAGATGCCGTCAGGAAAGAGTCCTTTCTCCGCCGGAGTGCGCCGTATGAAATGCACGCAGGTGGGGGGAATGATGACCGCGACACACAGTCCGATGACCAGGTACGCCGCACGCCAGCCGAGGGAGAGGATGATGTATTGCGTTGTGTGCGCGGCGATGAGGCTCAAGCCGAATCCTGCCCCAAGGACTCCGAACACGAGCGCCCGGCGACGGACAAACCAGTTGGTGAGGATGGTGGCAACGGGGACCCATCCCGCGATGCTGAGCCCGACGGCGGCCAGTACGCCGTAGAGGAGATAGAACTGCCATGGTTCGGAGGCAAGGCAGCAGAGAGACATCCCGATGCCGGTGATGAGGGCGCCTGAAGCCAGCACGTAACGCGGGCGGAAGCGGTCGGCCAACCCACCGGCGAAGGGAGCCACCGCGCCATAGACGAGCACATTGATGGAGTAGATAGAGGTGTTGCCGCGCGTCAGCCCGAATTCCTCGACTATCGCCGGGTAGAACACGGAGAACGTATTACGGCAGATATGCCCGCCACAATAGTGGCGAAATGATCGCCGAATGACGTAGCCGTAGAAGAAGGTGCGGGGTGACATTACAGGGTCCCGATGCGTCGTTAGCATCCCTGCGGGCCAGCGCCCGCTGGTTCTCTTCTCAAGCCCGCATAGTAAAGCACGACTTTGCAGGTTTGTCACTTTCGTGGCGGCAGCAGGTGAGCTTTCGCGGTGAAACGAGCCAGAACATCGTCGCCGTAGCGATAAGCGCCGCGATGAGGACGTAGTACGTGATGGTGTAGGCGCCGGTGATGTCATACAGATACCCGGCCATCAAGGGCTCAGCGTGCCGCCCACACCGAAACCGAAGATCATGCGGCAAGCGATCCGGCCGAAGTGCCTGCCACAGAGCAGATCAGCCAGCATCGCGTTCAGCACGCAGCAAAGGCCAGAACTCGATCCAGATAAAACCACGGTATAGAGAAGCGGCAAAATGTGGAGGTATCTCTCATCACCAGGTAGAGGGAGACGAAGCCGGTGCACGACAGGCAGGCGGGAAAGAAGAATCGTTCCCGGCCGATGCGGTCAGAGATGGCGCCCGTGACGTTGCCAAGGGCGAAGCAGATGCCGTACAGACTGAAGTACGTGGCGGCGGTGAGAGGCTCATAGCCGGCGTCGAGATAGAAATACACGTGATGTGAGATGGCTATCTGCTCGACGATCCCCATGCAAACGACCCATATGAAGAACAGAAGCCAGAACTGGCGAGTGCGCATGGCGGCGCCGAGTGTCCACTCCCGGCTACGCCATGCGCTGGTTGCCTGGATGCCGGATGTGGGCTCGCGCAGGGCAGCCGCTTCATCCGACGACATGCCGTCAGGAAACAATCCCTTCTCCGCCGGCGTGCGGCGCACGAAGACGAGACACAGTGGAGCAACCAGCAACGAGATGGATAGTCCGATGACCGCGTAGGCTGAGCGCCAGCCGAACGCGATGATGAGGTACTGCGCGACGTACGAGAAGATGACGCTGAACCCCACGCCGGCTCCCAGCACGCCGAACGCCAGGGCGCGCCTGCGATAGAACCAGTTCGCCACCACACTGGCCACGGGCGCAAAACCCGCGATGCTCAAGCCTGTGGCGGAGACAACACCGTACAAGAGGTAGAACTGCCAGCGGTCTGAGGCGAGACTGCAGGAAGCCATGCCGACCCCAGTGAGGATTATGCCCGCGGCCAGCACGAGCCGCGGCTTGAATCTATCGACGAGCGCGCCGGCAAACGGAGCGAGGAGACCGTACACGAGTACGCTGATAGAGAAGATGATCGCAGTATTACCCCGCGTCCAGCCGAACTCCTCAACGATGATCGGATAGAAGACGGAGAACGTACTGCGGCATGCGAAACCTCCCACGAGTGTGAGGAAGGCGACGGCGAGGACTATCCAACCGTAGAAGAAACGGTGTCTTGTGCATCCCATTCTACTCCTGTCACACGGGCCTGAGGTGGGGCAGCGTCAGCCTGGCCACTGACCCGTAGAGTGAACTGCAGTCTGTCGGTATGTCACCCTTGCCGTGCCACTGGGCTGAGCTTTGATGGCGCAATCAGCCGCATCATCAGCGCGCTCGCGACCATGGAGGCGAACAGCAGCCAGAAGATGCTCTCGTAGTTGCCCGTGGCGTCGTTGAGATAGCCCGCGAGCCAGGGGCTCAGAGTGCCCCCAAGTGAGAAACCCAGCACCATCATGCCCACTATTCGACCGTAGTTGGGGCCGTGGAACAGATCCGCAACCGTCGCATAGTAGACGCAGGGGCCCGAACCGAGTGTCAACCCGAATACCACCGCGAACAGAGGCGCCAGCCACGGGTGCGTTGCCGCGTCAAGGAGGAAGAGGAGCAAGACCGAGGCGGCGCAGATCAGGCAGGCGGGGACGAACAGCCGCTCACGGCCGACACGGTCGGAGACCGAGCCCGCGAGGTTGCCGATGATAAAAGCAACGCCAAACGCGCTGTAGAACCCTGCCGCGGACAGCGCGGAGTAACCCGCATCGCGGTAGAAATACACCTGGTGCGCGATGGCGATCTGTTCGACGATGCCCATGATGGTGAATGCCAGGGCGAACAGCAGCCAGAACTGTCGTGTCCGTGCGGCGCGCCTGAGCGTCCATTCTGTCCTGTCCCACGATGTGCGTCCGGTGTCCGCTTCGTGCAGCGCCTCGAGGGCCGCCGCCTCTTGAGCGGACACTCCGTCCGGGAACATCCCCTTCTCCCCGGGGGACCTGCGCACGAACAACAGGGCAAGCGGCGCGATCGTCGCTGCCGCGAGGATGCCGATGAACGCGTAGGCGGTGCGCCATCCGAAGTTGCTGATCAGGTACTGGGCCGCCAGTGCGAAGACGAGACTCGAGCCGAACCCGGCCCCCAGTATGCCCATCGAGAGCGCCCTGCGCCTCACGAACCAGTTCCCCACAAGCGCCACCACCGGCGTCCACCCCGCCACGCTGAGGCCGATGGATGCGACCACGCCATAGAGAAGGTAGAACTGCCACTGCTGGCTTGCCTGGCCGCACAGTGCGACTCCCACTCCCATGATGATGGCGCCCACTGCCAGCACATATCGGGGACGGAACCGGTCCACCAGCCCGCCGGCAAAGGGCGCGAACAGGCCGTATATCAGGACGTTGATGGAGAAGATGAGCGCCGTGTTTCCACGCCCCCACCCAAACTCATCCACAATCGCCGGATAGAACACGGAGAACGTGTTCCGGCAGACGTAACCGCCCACCACGGTGAGGAATCCGATGCCGAGGATGATCCATCCGTAGAAGAAGCGGGGTTTCTGCTCCGGGAGTCTGCCCGGTCCAGAGCTACTCAGTGTCCGACACCTCCGCATCGATCTCGGCGAAGAAGTCGAGAAGAAGCCTGTTCACCTGCTCCGCGGCCTCGAACTGCAGGCTATGCCCCGCACCGGAGATCGTGACCACTCGCGCATCCGGTATTCGGACGCAGAGCACGTCAGCATTCTCCTCAGGCACGAGCACGTCCTCGTCTCCCTGCAGGATGAGCGCCGGAGCGGCGATGAGCGGCAGCCTATCCCATGAGTCGTAGCTCATCAGCGCGGCCCACTGGGCGCGCAACCCGGCGATGGTTGGCGGGTGCAACGCACTGAGACGCACGTATTCCTCCACGAGGTCCGGGTGCTCCGCCCTGAATCCCTGGCTCAGGGTATATGGCACCCAGCCGCGGGCACGCTCCTGGGGGGACATATCGAGCGTGGCCAGCTCCTGCAGAGCCTTCGCGTTTTCAGGGGCCGCCCCGAACGCATGTGTGCCCCCGCACTGCGCGCCCATGAGGCACACACTGAGTGCCTTGTCCGGATACTGGATGGCCACCTCCTGGGCGACCATCCCGCCCATTGAAGCGCCTACGATGTGCGCCGCCACGATCCCGAGCGCGTCGAGCAACTGTACCGACTCGGACGCCATTTGCTTCACGGAGTAGGGTCCGTCCGGTACATCGCTTCTTCCGGCGCCGCGATTATCGAAGCGGACCAGTAGATGCTGTGCTTCAAGCACAGGTACCTGCCGCGCCCACGACTCGGTGCTGCTTCCGAGGCCGGATATGAACAACACCGGCACGCCATGGCCGTTTGTCTCGTAGAAGAGTTGTACCCCCTGTATGTCCGCTGTGCCCTGGGTCATTTCATCCAATGTGTTCTCCTTCGCCAGTTGGGCTGCTCACGGGTAGCCGGCCTGAGCTCGGCGTCCGTGAGGTGACGGCGCCGGTGTGATGCTGAACGCCGTCGTTGTGGCTACTTCAACCGTAGCAGCATGCCGACCCCGGCGATGCACAGAATGGTGCCCACCAGTCCCGGGATCGAGTGATTGCGCATCAACGAGGCCGCAGCATCTGCCTCCGAGGATGAGAGCGAGTATCCCGATGCCAGTGTGAACAGCAGCAGCAGCGCGCCGACGTAACTGGCGCCGCGGGCTATCGTCTTGATGTTCGTTTTAGGTACTCCTTTCCGCCTTGTAGACCGCGCGGTGTCAGCAGTGCGCGGCTGTCCGCCCGTAGTCAGGCTTGATGGCTGCATCCCATTGTACATGGCCCGACCGCGGTTCTCGGTCAAAAAGGCGGCATTTGTCCCAGAAAACCCTTGTTTACCTCTGTAAATAGGGCCGGTGTGGTGCTTTGACAAGAGACTGCAACCGGGGTACAATGCGGGCAGGCCATAAACTGTTTCACCTCCTCACGCTCGCCTTCGCCGTCGCTTCAGGACGTACCGCCTCCAGCGACGGCGAATTCGCATATGGCGGTCGCATGCCCTTTCTCGGCATCTGACTTCAGTCATGCCGAGATGCTGTCCTCGCCCGGGGACGCCGCCGGGCAGGTCCTGAGCTGCTCCCTTCAACCAACGCGTCCCCGTGGCTCCGCCGATCGGCGCACACGGAAGGTCGCCGGCCGCTCCGAGTGAGCCCACGAGTCATGTTGCGTCCGTCGCTGATGCGAGAGTACACTCACGGTCAGACACGCTGTCGGCAGGAGGTACACCATGTCCGTGCCACAGTCTGACGGTCCTGTTGGTGCTTCTGTCCCGGAGTCGGGAGATAAGATCGACCGCATCCGTGACATACTCTTCGGCGGCAGTCTCGATGAACTCAAGAACAAACTTGATGCCCTCGAGTCTCGCCTCCTATCTCTTGAGACGAGCCTTCCCGCCGAACTCGAGCGGCGCGTCAGTTCTCTTGAGGGCGGACTCTCGGCCAGAATCGAGGAACGTTCGGCGTCGCAGGAGTCGCTGCACCACTCGTTGAGTGAGGAGGTGGGCACTCTGCGCCGCGAGTCAGCGGATATGCGGACGCATTTCGAGGCGGCGCTGGAACGCGCCAGCGCTCGTCTCGATGCGAACAAGGTGGACCGCGCGGCTCTGTCACGCGCTCTTGCCGCTGTGGCAGCGCGGCTGGAATCTGATGACAGCTCCTCTGGATCGGGGAGGGACTCCCGTGGGTGATGCGGGAACGGATCCTGCTGAGCACCTGCCGGATCCGGAAGATGCCCGACTGACTGAGCTGCGCAGCCTCCTCATCAGGCCGGAGCAGGTCAAGCTCGAGGAACTGGACCGCCGCCTCACCTCACCCGAGAGTCTGGCGGAGCAGGTGAGTGGCGCGCTTGCTCACGCCGTGGCCATGCGTGGCTCTCCCGACGACCGGCTTGCACTGGTGTTGCGCCCCGTCGTGGAGGATGCCATCCGTTCGTCCGTCCGGCGCAATCCCCAGTTCTTCGCCGACATACTCTATCCCGTGATGGGGCCCGCAATACGCAAATCGATTGCGGAAGCCCTGCGGACGATGATGGAATCGTTCAACTACTCGCTGGAGACGGCCTTCTCGTGGAAGTACCTCAAATGGAGGTGGGAGGCGATACGGACAGGTCGAAGCTTCGCCGAGGTGGTGATGCTGCACACGCTCGTGTACCGGGTGGAACAACTCTTCCTTCTCCACCGGGAGAGCGGCGTCGTCCTCAAGCACCTGACGGTGGACGGCATCGTCGCGCAGGATGCGGACCTGGTATCGGGCATGCTCACGGCGATACAGGACTTTGTTCACGATTCATTCGGGGGTGGGGAAGGCGCCCTTGAGACGTTCCGCGTTGGAGAGCTGGGTGTCTGGATCGAGCAGGCGCCGCGCACTGTGCTGGCTGCGGTTGTGAGGGGAAACCCTCCACCTGAGCTGAGCACTCTGCTCAGGACTCAGCTCGAGTTCATCGAACTCCAGTACGTTGCGCCGCTTGAGTCATTTGACGGCGACGCGAGTCGTTTCGAGGATACCACTGATTTGCTGCGGCCCTGCCTCATCTCGGCGCAAACCGGGAAGAGAGGGCCTCGTTCGGCCAGACAGCGAGGGACAGGAGAACGCGCGGTCCAGCCATGGTTCTCCGCCGAACGGCTGCTACTAGTCGTCGCGGTGCTGGCCATCGTGGCCATCGCCGTGTTCGCCATTCTCGCGCTGACCTCGTCGTAGCGTCTACTGTCAGGCGTCTTGGAGTTGCGTTGCCGTTCTGAGAAACAGGTGTCTGGAGGGTTCGTCTGATGATAGTGAAGAAGGTCTGCATGCTCGGCGGCTACGCGGTGGGCAAGACCTCCCTGGTGAAGCGCTTCGTCCACGGGATCTTCTCCGACCGGTATCTGACTACCATCGGTGTGAAGATAGAGAAGAGAGCAGTTCAAGTGGAGAACCAAGAACTGTCGCTCGTCATCTGGGATCTGGCGGGAGAGAACGGATTCGAGAAGGTCAGGCTCTCCTATCTCCGCGGCGCATCAGGCTACCTTCTGGTCGCTGATGGCACGCGGGCGGCTTCGCTGCAAACGGCCGTCGGCGTCCACGAGAAGGCTCAAAAGACACTGGGAGATGTCCCATTTCTGCTGCTCATGAACAAGTGCGACCTGAGAGATCAGTGGACGGTGACCGACGCTGAGATCCAGGAACTGCGGGACCGAGGCTGGAGGGTTCTGCTCACCAGCGCGAAGGACAACGTGGCGGTCGAAGAGGCGTTTGACCGGATTTCCCTCGACATGCTCTCCTCGGCTGCGCCTGGAGCTGCCCCTTCGGAGTAGAGAGTCAGATGGATCCTGTCACTGGATTGCTGACGGTTCTGGACACCGTCCTGCTTGTGCGCAGCGGCGCGCGCGAATTCGAGATGCGCTTCGCGGCGCCGAAGTGGTTCGGCGCCATCTTCGGGCCATCGATGGAATCCCATCGGTTCGTGGCGGACGATGGTACATCGTTTCTGGGCAACTTCCTCATCGACGCTGAGGAGCACTGGAGCCGAGGAGAATCCAGGGCATTGTGGTCGGGGCCGTGGACCGAGGAGACCGGTTGGGGTGACGTGGTGCTTGAGGCCGGTGCGGCCACCGTGGATGGAGACAGCCTGCTGGTGATACGGCGGCTGGGGGAGACTTCCAGCGATCTGCAGGAGGTCCTGCAGACCGCGCGTGAGCAAAGCCTCCGTTTTGAGGATCTGTTCCGCTCGGACGAGGAGCGCAAGAAATATCAGCGCTACCTTGAGGCCGAGATACAGAAACGGACGCGTGAACTGGAGGACACGGTTCAGCAGCTGCGGCAGACGGTCTTCGAGTTGAATGTGGCGAAAGCCGAGGCTGACCGCCAGCGTGAGTACTTCAGGTCCCTCTTCCAGAGTACGCCGGAGGCAGTGGTTCTCCTCGATGGGAAAGACCTTGTGGTCGACTTCAATTCCGCTTTTGGAGAGTTGTTTGGTCTGTCTCTCGATGTGGCCGCGGGGCGCAGCATCGACGATCTCATCGTGCCGCCCAACAAGCGTGAAGAAGCGCGCCAGTTAAACGAGGCCTCACATGGCAACCGGGTGGTCAAGATGCAGGACACGGTTCGCCGGCGGCAGGACGGCACACTCGTGCCCGTGTCGATAGTCGGTGCTCCAGTGGTGATCGGTGAGGTGGGCATTGGGGTGCTTTCCACCTACCGCGACAACACGGAGCAGAAGCAGGCGCACCAGCGGCTCCAGGACGCTTTCATCGACGTGGTGGAGACCGTGTCCCGAGCGATGGAGATGAGCGATCCCTACACCGGTGGACACCAGCGCCGGGTCGCCAAAATGGCGAACCGCGTGGGTGAGGTGTTGGGCTGCGACGAGTCGTGGCTCGAGGGCATCTATATCGGTGGGCTGCTCCACGATATTGGCAAGATCTCGGTCCCATCCAGCATCCTGGTGAAGCCCGGAAAGCTCCGGGACGAAGAGTGGCTAGTCCTCAAGTCGCACACCATTCTCGGATATGAGATCCTCAGCGGCGCAAGCCTGCCATGGCGGGTGGACCTCATGGCCCGTCATCACCATGAGAAGCTCGACGGTAGTGGCTATCCCGATGGGTTGAAGGGTGACGAGGTGACGCTTGAATCGCGCGTACTCGCCGTCTGCGACATCGTGGAGGCCATGAGCACGCACCGGCCGTATCGGCCCGCGCGTCCCGTTGCTTCGATAGTCGAGGAACTGCGAAGCGGCCGGGGCAGTGCGTACGATGCGGCGGTGGTGGACGCCATGCTGGGCCTCATCGAGGCGGGCGAGTTTCCCTTCCCCGTCGAGCCGATACCGGAATGAACGTTCCGTACGACACCGGCACGGGCAACAGAGCAGCGAGTGTGTCGGGCCGTCGTTGAGAAACGACCTACCGGCTGGAGTATACTTCGAAGCATATGAGCGTGTCGCCGGATACCATTGCGCGGTGGCAGGCGGCCTTCCGGGGGACGATGCTGGACCTCGTCGGTTTCACCATCGTCTCGGCCAGCAAGCAACTTGTGCTGGCTGAACTGCCCTTCAAGCCGGAATTGCGCCAGGTGACAGGCCTGTTTCACGCGGGTGCGCTGCTCACGCTTGCCGATAGTACGGCGACAACCCTTGCCAACCTCCATACTCAGGCTGCCCCCGAGCAGTTCGATCCGAATCGCTTTCCCCTGACAGTACAGCTGAACGCAAACTTCATCCGCAATACGGAAACCAGCAAACTGGTGGCGGAGTCCGTGCCGGTACACGTGGGTCGCCGTACGATAGTGGTTCGTACCGATGTTCGCGACGCGGGCGGCAGGTTGCTGGCAACCGTGACCAACACGCTGGTGCCCGCAATAGAGACTCCTGTCTCCTGCCAATCCTCCGGGAGGCAGTGATGGCGCCCGGACCGCGACTCTACGTGCTGGACGTCGGCAGCATCGGCGTGAAGAACGGCGCGGCGGTCGGGGCTATCGGTGTCCCCGAAATGTACCGGGTCCCGGTGACTGCCTTCGTCATTACGCATCCGGCCGGCAACGTCCTCTACGATACCGGCATGGATGTGAGGATGATTGATGACCCCGCCGCGGTGTGGGGAAGTCTGCTGGACCGCCTCGTGCCGTACATGAGTGCGGAAGACCACATCGTGCGGCGGCTTCAGAGCATCGGGTTGTCCCCCGATGACATCAGCTACGTCTTCCTCTCTCACCTTCACCGTGACCATGCTGGCGGCATATGCCTCTTTCCAAACGCGGAGTTCATTCTCCAGCGAGCCGAACTGGAGACGGCGATCCCGGAAGACCTGAGCCTCTTCTATCCGGAACCATATCGGGACGCACGATACGACGGAACGCTGGCCGAATGCGTCCGCTCCGTCAGACTCGTCGATGGTGACCTCGACCTCTTCGGGGATGGCCGTGTGGTGGCGGTCTTCACACCGGGCCACTCGCCCGGGCATCAGTCGCTGGTGGTGAGATTGGACACTACCGGAGATGTGCTCATCGCCGGAGACGCATGTATGAACGGAGAACCGCTGGATGGCGCTCCGATGGCGGCCGGTACGTGGCGGCCGGACCTGTGCCGGGGTTCCAGAGCGCGTGTCAAAACGCTTCAGGAGCAATGCGCTCTGGCTGTCTACGGACACGATCCGGATATCTGGTCCACCGTCAGGCATGCTCCAGAGTACTACGACTGACTTCGGGCGCATCGGATGGGGTGTGTGGACGGGGGAGGAATCCGTTCGCCGTCGGCGATGCTCAAGAGGTGGAGACGATGGTGAAGAGGGTGTT
>JAXGQG010000015.1:0-39123 GCA_040766535.1 Dehalococcoidia bacterium
CGCACCAGTGCCACTACCTTCGCTTCCACCTCGGCAGCAATCGCGTTCTGCGGCCGTCGCCCTCGGTTCCCGTGCGCCAGCGCTGCCGCCCCTCTCCCTCGATATCCTGCCCGCAGCCGCCGCGCCTGGCGCACCGATACTTCCATCATCACCGCCGCCTCATCCATCCCCATCACCCCTCCCTCCACCCAGTTCAATAACTGCAGTCGTCTTTGTTCCTTCCTGTTCAATGTCAGCATCTCCTGCATGCGGACATTTTCGCGGAACCCTTAGGGGAGGACAGAATCGTAGACCGTCTACATGGCGTTGGACTTGCATCGCATGCGTTCATACAGCATCATTGGCACTGTCAGGAGGGAGTTCGATCATGGCTGGTGTACGTATCCTCATCGCAGATGACCATGCGGTAGTACGGCAGGGAATAAGGCAGATACTGTCCGATGCCCCCGAGTTGGAGGTTGTGGCGGAGGCTTCGAACGGTCTTGATGTGCTGGAACAGGTGAGCGGAATGGGTGTGGACGTGGTGATCCTGGATCTGTCCATGCCGGGCCTCAGCGGACTGGAAACGGTGAAGAAACTGCGCCAGGATTACCCGAACGTACGCATACTGGTGTTGAGCATGCATCCGGAGGAGCAATACGCGGTGCGCGTCATGAAGTGGGGCGCCGCCGGATATCTGACCAAGGATAGCGCGCCGGAGGAACTGGTGGCGGCTGTCCGCAGCGTAGCCTCCGGACACAAGTACGTGACGAGTACGCTGGCGGAGCGCCTTGCGGATGAACTTGGACGGGGGACCGACAGACTGCCGCATGAGGGATTGTCCGACCGGGAGTACCAGGTGATGCTGCTCATGGCTGAAGGGCTCACCGGGCGTGACATCGCGGACCGGCTTGCGCTCAGTGCGAAGACGGTGAGCACGTACCGTGCGAGACTGCTCCGCAAGATGAACATGGCCACGAACTCGGAACTCATCAAATATGCCCTGAGGCAGAGACTGATCGACACGTAGTCGTGTAGGACGAATGCCGACAGACTCATGAGCAGTTTGCGTATGGCGCAACCACCGGGGAATTGCCGATAATGGCATGGTAATGGTTCGAGTGTACGCGTGACTGCTACGAGAAGGAGAGGAGTCAAGGATGAAGGTCTACGTTGTTGACGATTCCCCGCTCGTGAGAGAGCGACTCGTATCCCTGCTGTCGGAGGTGGCGGGCGTCGATGTGGTTGGTTCCGCCGACAATGCCGAGGAGGGCATCGCCGGCATTGCGATGAAACAGCCGGATGTCGCGATACTCGATATCCGCATGCCATCGGGCAGTGGCATCTCGGTCCTCGAGGAAGTGAGAAAGAGAGAGAACCCCCCCATCATCATGATGCTCACCAACTACCCGTATCCTCAGTACCGCAAGAAGTGCATGGATGCCGGGGCCGACTACTTCTTCGATAAGTCGAGCGAGTTCCACAAGGTCACCGAAGTGCTCTCTCGGATGATCGCAGAGAGGGGCGAGACTCCGGCGTGACGCCGGACTCATGATGCTTCTCGGCTGCGGATTGCGCCATATGTGATTGCGGCTGCCGTGACGGCGGCCGAGCCTGTGGTGGCGGTCCGTGAGATTCGCCGTGTGACTCGCGGAGGGATTCATGACAACGGAGAGGACTGGCGACAGCGGCGATGCCCGTATCCGGGTCCTCCTGGTTGAGGCCGGGAGAGACCGTGAGGGTGTCTTGCAGTCATGCCTGGGTGCTGTGCCCGGTCCTGTGCTGTCTATCTCCCGCGCGGACACGTTGGCGGGCGCGTTGGCGGCGCTTGCATCAAGCCCGTTCGACGTGGTGCTGCTGCGGCCGGACCTCCCGGATGGCAATGGAGCGGATGTGGTCCGGCAGATCGCCGGACAGGCTTCAGCGGCTCCGATCATAGTTCTCGCGTCGAAGTGCGATGCGCAGTCCGAGTTGTTGTTTGCCGCCGATGGTGTATTCGACTGTCTGGTCACCGACACGCTGACGTCCGGCGAACTGGCGCGTTCGCTGCGGCGCGCGGCGGAGCGTTCACGGCTCGAATCCCGGCTGCGAGAGGCCGAATCCAGAAGCCATGCCCTCTTCGAGCACACGGGCACAGCGCTGCTGTCCCTCGACCGGGACACGGTCATCCGGCACATGAACGAACGCGCAGGGAGGCTCCTGGGGAGCATGCGTGGGGAGATCGAGGGCCGGCTGTCGCTTGCGGAACTTCTGCCTCCGGAGACACCCTTGTTGAAGACACTGGAGGCGCTGCGGAAAGATCCCACCACGCCCGGGCAGTTCGAGTCCAGCATCGTGAGGCGCTCCGGCGGAGTACGCCGGGTGCTCGTGCATGTGGCGGGGTTACCCGGCAGTGAGGAATTGATCGTGTCGTTGCACGACCTGTCGGCGCATGATCAGGTGGAGATCGAGGTTAGAAGGCAGAGAGAGTACTTTCGGGCGCTGTTTGAGAACTCGCCCGAAGGCATCGTGGCATTCGATGCTGAAGGACTGGTAGTGGACGTCAATCCCGCGTTCGAGCGGCTGTTCGGCTTCAAGCTGGGTGAGCTGGTGGGCAGGAACATCGTGGAGATTATCGCACCCCCTCGCCTCCAGGCCAGTGCGCGTGAGATCCTGCGGAAGTCACTGTCCGGCGGCTCGTATGTCACGCAGACGGTCCGTCGACGCTCCGATGGCTCCGAGGTAGCCGTGTCCATCCTCGGAGCGGCTGTCACTCTCGACGGAGAACACGCGGGTGGATTCGGCATCTACCGCGATGTGAGCGCGCAACTAGCGGCCCAGGAACGCCTCGAAGAGGCGTTTATCGACCTGGTGGAGACCACCGTACGCATGATGGAGAGCGTTGATCCGTACACCGCGAAACACCAGCGGATGGTGGCCAGATTGGCGGACATAGTGGGTAGGAAGCTGGAGCTTGAAGACGATCAACTGCAGGGCCTGTATGTGGGCGGCCTGCTGCACGACATCGGCAAGATGAGCCTCCCCAGCACGATACTGACCAAACCGGGCAGGCTGACCTCTCAGGAATGGGACCTGATCCGGTCTCACCCCCAGCGGGGGTACGATGTCCTGCTGGATGCGAAGCTGCCGTGGCCGGTCGCCGACATGGCGCTGAGGCACCATGAGCGGCTCGATGGGTCCGGTTATCCCGGTGGTATCGCGGGAGAACAACTCAGTATGGATGTCAGGATACTCGGCGTATGCGACGTGGTGGAGGCGATGAGTTCGGATCGTCCGTACCGCGCGGGGCTGCCGGTCGAGGCGGTGCTGCAGGAACTCCGTGAGGGGGCGGGAATCCGGTATGAGCCTCGCGTGGTTCAGGCTGCCGTCGACGCCATCGAGCAGGGCGTGTTGGTGCCGGGTCGAGACGATTAGCAGCTGATACCAGGGGAAGCCGGCCACACGGAACAGAACCGCCGTTCTGAGAGGCGGGCTTGTTGCACGGTGCCGGACGAGCGTTGTGGGGTAGAACGGCCCCGCGGTGAGTTGAGGCGATCGATGACGAAGAAGCTGCGCGTTCTAATGGTTGAAGATTCAGGTGACTGCGCTGAGACCATGCTGGGTCATCTGCGTGCTGCCGGGTTCGAACCGGACGCATGTTGTGTCTCCTCGGTAGAGGCGCTGCGAGAGGCACTCGCCGAGTCCCAATGGGACGCTGTCATCTCCTGCTATCGGATGTCGGGGATGAGCGCCCTGGCGGCACTGCGAGTGGTGCAGGACACCGTCAGAGATCTCCCGTTCATCGTCTGCTCGGGCACGGAGGACGAGGACGCGGCTACCGAATGCCTCCGCGCTGGAGCGGCGGATTTTATCTCCGGGAGCCACCTCGCACGGCTCGGACTGGTGGTAGCCCGGGAGGTGCGGGTTGCGGCTGGGCGGCGCGATCGCAGGCTCATGGAGAGCGCACTTCGGAAACGCGAGGCCAGCGCGCGGAGGATCGTTGCCGCCAGCAGCGAGGGGATCATCGTTGTTGACGCGAAGCGGCTCGTGCGCTATCTGAATCCTGTGGCGGAGGCGATGCTGGGTGGGGATGCGGAAAGGCTGTTAGGCCGCGAATTGCCGCTGGGACTCGATGGGGATTCCGGGGCCGGCGAGGTGGACATGGCCCCGGTCGCTGGCGTACCCATCGTCGTTGAGGCCCGCTGGTCCCCGATCGATTGGGGCGGAGAAGATGCCACATTGGTGATACTTCACGATGTCACCATAAGGCGGCGCACGGAGGCGCAACTGCGAGATTCTTTCATCAACCTGGCGGACACGCTGTCCCGGGCGATGGCCTCTCGTGATCCGTACACCACCAACCACCAACAACGTGTAGCCGGACTCGTGGTACAGGTCGGCGCCAGGATGGGACTGAAGGACGCACAGCTGTGGGAACTGCGACTGGGCGGCCTGCTCCACGATGTGGGCAAGGTGGCCGTTCCGGAGAGCCTGCTCACCAAGCCCGGCAGGCTGACCCCCGAGGAGCTGGAGATAGTGCGAACCCATCCACAACAGGGATACGTCATACTCAAGGATGCGGGACTACCTCCCGCCGTGGCTCTGATGGCGCTGCACCACCATGAGAATCTGGATGGCACGGGGTATCCGCAGGGACTGGCCGGGAATGCGCTCAGCGTGGAGGACCGTATTCTCACGGCGAGCAACGTGCTGGAGTCGCTCACCTCGTTCCGGCCTTACCGCAGGGCCTTCACCGTCGAGCATGCACTTGCCACGCTCATGGATGGGATGGGCAGGCAATTCGACGGAGATGTGGTGGACTGTCTCAACGGGCTCGTAAGAGACGGAGCGTACGAACCGGGCCTTCCATAATCGAACCGTTTACACCGGGCACGCAACTGGGTACCATGTAGTAAGACTTCCGGTCAGGTGGTGGCATGGTGATGAACGTCAAGGAGCTTCTCCGCATCATGTCGGAGAAGGAAGCGTCCGATCTTCATCTTCGCGTCCCGGCGCCGCCGATGATGCGGGTTGACGGCGAACTGGTGGCGATGGAAGGTCAGGAGAGGCTGTCTCCCGCCGACATCGAGGATATCTTCCGGCAGTGCACGAGTGAGGACCAGCGCAAGCGCTTCTTCGGTGAGCTGGAACTCGACTTCGCCTACAGTGTCCCCGGGTTGGCTCGTTTCCGCGTGAACGTGATGCTGCAACGCGGCACAATGAGCATCGCGTTCCGGCGTATCCCGTTCAGTATTCCCACCATCACGGATTTCGGGCTGCCCGACGTGTGCAAGACGCTGATCCTGAAGCCCAGGGGGCTGGTGCTGGTCACTGGCCCCACGGGGAGTGGCAAGAGCACCACCCTCGCCGCGATGATCGACTACCTCAATGAGACCGAGGCCCGGAACGTCATTACCATTGAAGATCCGGTCGAGTTCCTGCACCACAACAAGAAGTGTCTCATCGCGCAGCGCGACCTGGGGGACGACACCAGGTCGTTTGCGAACGCACTGAAGCATGCGCTGCGTCACGATCCGGATGTCATCCTGGTTGGCGAGATGCGTGATCTCGAGACCATCTCAACGGCTATCACGGCCGCGGAGACAGGCCATCTCGTGCTGGGTACCCTGCACACGGTCGACGCGGTGCAGACGGTGGATCGTATCATCGATGCCTTCCCTCCCGAGCATCAGCACCAGGTCAGGCTCCAGTTGTCGCAGGTCATCGAGGGAGTGCTGTCCCAGACGCTGGTGCCCCGGGCGGTGGGTCACGGCCGCGTCGGGGTGTTCGAGATCATGGTGGCGAATGGCGCGGTGCGCAATCTGATCAGGACTAACAAGACGTATGAGTTAACGTCGGTGCTCCAGTTGAGCAACAAGGAAGGGATGCAGACCCTCAACCAGGCGCTGGCGCACCTCGTGAACACGCGCGTGATAACAGCAGAGGAGGCCGTGAGGAAGAGCAGCGACCCGGATCAGCTGCAACGCCTGATACACGGGTACTAATGGGAACGGAAGCTTCATACGCCCAGGTGGTGCTGCTCTGGGTGGTGCGAACGGCGGTCCTGGCGCTGGTAGCCTCGTTGCTTGGCTGGCTGGGGATCGCCGTGCTCGATGTGCTGACGCCCGGCATTCATCATCGTCGAAGAGTGGGCGAACACCCGCTGTCGGTTGGCATGTTCGTCGGTGGCTTCATGATCCTCATCGGACTGGTGATACATGGCGCGGTGACGGGGCCAGTGCTGGTGGGCTCCGGGCTGTGGCGCGCGGTGCTGGATCCGGTGCGCCTGGGCCTGATTGCGGTGAGCTTCTTCGCCAGCCTGCTCCTCGGCATCCTGTTGCTCCGTATAGTCGACAGGCTCACACCGGGGATACGGTTCTCATGCGTGGATGAAGATCCTCTGGCTGTGGGCGTGTACGTCTTCGGCTATCTTGTGTTCTTTGGCCTGATACTGCATGGCGCTCTTACGATGCCTCTCTAGGCTGCTGCATAGCCGGGCGACGCCGGTTGCCCTGTGCGGCGTATGTGCGCTGCTCCTCAGTCCCGTTGGGGTCTCCGCCACACCCACCGGTGACTACTATAAAGCCGGCGGCGAGATATACGACGACTGGGACATCTGCCGCACCCGTGCGGACGGCAGCGACGGATTTCTTCAGTACGTTGCTTCAGGCTTTGAACCCATCATCGTGTACGAGAGCCTCGGCGCCAATGCGGACAGGGCATACGCGCGCGGCGTCCAGTTTGCAGCTGAGTATGTCCATGAGACGCAGCGCGCTGAGGCCATCTTCGAGTACGTTCGCGACCGGGTGCGCTACGTCTCCGACAGCTCGCAATTCGGCCAGGTGGAATTTGCCCAGAACGCGGATGAGCTGCTCACGGTGGTGGATGAGGATGGCTTCGCCTACGGGGACTGCGAAGACTACGCGTTTCTGTTGGGGGCGATGTATGTCGGCGCCGGCATCCGGGCGGCGGTGGTGCTGGCTCCGGACCACGCGGCAACGCTCGTTCATCTGCCGGATTACCCACAGGCCAACAGGGTCCTGCGCTTGAACGGGGAATCAGGTTGGGTCTGGGCCGAAGCCACCGGCGGCAACAATCCTCTTGGGTGGATGCCCGAGAACTACATGCGGGTTCCCCTTGATGCCTACGAACTGGATGACAAAGGCGCTCCACCCGCGTCGCTTCCCGACAAGCCCACAACAACGGTGAAACGAAGTGAAGGAGGCGGATTCTCTCTGCCGATCTCTCCATTCTTCCTCGTCGTGTTCCTGCTCTGGTTGCTGTCCTCCCTGGGGCGTCGCCGCTCCGCCTCGCAGTGGTAGCGACCTGGGGCCCTTCGCGCGGGTCCGATTGTCGCCTCACCGTGTACGTGGTCACGTGTGTCCACACGCCACGTTGATAATCCAAAAACCGGTTGTTACAATCGCCAAAGCTCCATTATGCAATGTAGTTACTACAGCCGTGCTTGCACGGGGAAAGGAGACTCTCTAGGAATGTCGAACATGCTGCCACCTCAACTCAAAGGTTTCCTGAAGAAGGCGGAGGAGGACTACGAAGGGTTCTGGGAGGATGCCGCGATCGCGGCGATGGATGACATCTACTGGTTCAAGCAGTGGGATAAGGTACTGGAATGGGAGTACCCAACGTTCCGCTGGTTCTCCGGTGGAGAGACCAACATGTGCTACAGCTGCGTTGACTACAAGGTCGAGCAGGGCCTTGGCGCCAAGGCGGCGTTCATAGCCGAAGACGGCGACACCGGGGTGACGCGGACGGTTACGTACCTGCAACTGCTGGACATGGTGAAGAAACACGCGGCTGCGTTGCGCGGCCTGGGTGTCAAGAAGGGCGACCGCGTGGCTATCTACATGCCCATGGGCGTCGAGGCAGCGGTCATCATGCTTGCATGCGCTCGCATCGGTGCGATCCACATGGCCATTTTCGCGGGCTTCTCCGCGGGCGCGGTCGTGGACAGGCTGTCCCTTACCGGCGCCAAGTACATCTTCGCCCAGGATGCCGGCACACGAAGAGGCAAGCCCGTACCTCTGAAGATCATGGTCGATGAGGCGATCGACCTCCTCGAGGATGAGTCGCAGATCAAGACGATGGTTGTTCTCAAGACGGGCGGTGTCGAAGTCAAGATGAAGGCAGGCCGCGACATCACATGGGAGGAGTTCCTGGCCAAAGGCGAGGGACAGAGCCCCGATGTGACGCCCATGGCGTCGGATGACCCGCTGTTTGTTATGCCGACCTCCGGGACCACGGCCAAGCCGAAGGTGACGGTACAGAGGCACGGTGGCTACCAGGTGTATATCTACTCCATGGCCAAATGGATCTATGGTCTTGAGCAGGATGATGTCTGGTTCTGCACGTCGGACATCGGCTGGATCGTGGGCCACAGCTACAATATCTATGGCCCGCTGCTGGTCGGCTGCACGTCCATACTGTTCTCCGGCACTCCGGATTATCCCAGGCCGGATATGTGGTGGGATCTCATCGACCGGAACAGGGCCACGGGTCTGTGGTTCTCGCCGACCGGCATTCGCGGTCTGCGGCGCCTCGGCATCGAGCATGCGCAGAAGCACGATCTCAGCTGCGTCAGGCGTGTTCTCTGCGCCGGTGAACTGCTGAATCCCGCTGCGTGGGAGTGGCTCCAGAAGGATGTGTTCGGTGATGCTGTGCCGGTTATCGACCACATGTGGCAGACCGAGACCGGAGGCCCCATCATCGGCAACCCCTACGGCATCGCTATCGCTCCTATCAAACCCGGCTCGGCAGCCATTCCAGTCCCCGGACTCGTAGCCGATGTCGTGGACGTTCAGGATGGTCACTCGTGCGAACCCGGAGAGAAGGGCGTTCTGGTGATCACGAAACCGTTCCCCGGGCTGACCTCGACGCTATGGGGCGATCCGGAGCGGTACAAGACCGACTACTGGGAGACGAAGGAAGGCACCAAGGGCAAGTACTATGCGGGTGATTCCGCCTCCAAGGACGAGGACGGCTATATCTGGTTCGCCGGCCGCGCGGACGAGGTGATCAAGATCGCAGCGCACCGCATCGGCACCGTCGAGATTGAGAGCGCTCTCATAGCGCACCCCGCTGTTGTGGAGGCGGGCGTTTCCGGCGTGCCGGACGAGCTTCGTGGCGAAGTCGCCAGCGCCTTCGTAGTGTTGTCCAGGGACTACAAGGACAAGGCTGGTGATGACCTCAAGAAGGAACTCATCAATCACGTCCGCCAGACGATGGGCCCCATCGTCGTCATCGGCGACATCCAGTTCGTCAACATGCTTCCGAAGACCAAGAGCGGCAAGATCATGCGCCGGGTCATGAAGGCGCTGCTGACGGGCAAGGACATCGGCGACCTCTCGACTGTGGAGGAAGAGGCCTCGATCGACGAGATACGTGAGGCGGCGAGCAAAATCAAGGGCGGCGCGTAGCGCGGCCGCCCCTGTCAGCCGTTGTCGGATTCAGAACGGGGACGCGCTCAGCGCGTCCCCGTTCTCTCTTGCAGTCTCTGTACGTCAGCGTATCGTGAGGCCGTGTCCGTTGTCGGCTGGCGCAGCGTGGAGGCGACAGAGGGCAAAGCCCGTGGGGTGAAATCTCTCTCTGCCCCTGCCTGGCCTGGCCCGCGTAGCGTGGAGGGATACCCGTCAGCACAACGTAAAGGGACACCCGTCAGCACGTTGTGACGTTGTATCCGTTGTCGGCTCGCGCAGCGTGGAGGGACGCGCTCAGCGCGTCCCTGTTATCTGTCTCGCAATGGTCCAGCGCTGCATCTCGGAGGTGCCTTCGTAGATCTCCGTGATGCGCTGGTCCCTGTAGTAGCGCTCCACCGGGAACTCCCTGGTGTAGCCGTAGCCGCCGAATATCTGCACCGCCTTGTGGCAGATGCGGTGCGCCGCCTCGCTCGAATAGAGCTTGGCCATGGCGGCTTCCTTGAGCGGGGACTTGCCCTGTTGTTGCGTGAGCCAGGCGGCGCGGTAGGTGAGAAGGCGCGCTGCGTCGAGCTCCACTGCCATGTCCGCAATCATGAACTGGATGCCCTGGTGACGGGCGATCTCCACACCAAACTGCTTGCGTTCTTTGGCATAGGCGACGGCTGCATCATAGGCTGCCTGCGCGATGCCCACCGCCTGTGCCGCGATGGTGACGCGGCTGGCGTCGATGGCCTCGAGGGCGATGCGGAAGCCCTTGCCCTCTTCACCCAGCAGGTTCTCCGCGGGGACGCGGCAATTGTCGAACACCAGTTCGGCGGCCGACGTCGGGTGGATACCCATCTTGCGCTCGGTCTTGCCCACCGAGAAGCCGGGCGTGCCCTTGTCCACGATGAACGCGCTGATGCCTTTGTGTCCCAGTGACTTGTCCCGGGTGGCGAACGTGGTCACGAACTCCGCCTCGGCGCCGCTGGTGATGAAGATCTTGGTGCCGTTCAGGATGTAGTCATCACCATCCTTCTCGTACCGCATGTCGAGGTTCACCACATCGCTGCCCGCCATCGCCTCGGTCAGTGCGAACGCGACCGTGGCTCCATCGATCACTCGGGGGATGTACCGGGACTTCTGTTCATGGTTGCCGTGCATGGTGATGGGGTACATGGCCAGGCCGAGCGTCACCAGGTATGTGATGCCCAGGCCTCCTGAACCGCGTGATACCTCTTCGGCGGCGATGGTGAACGTCAACTCATCACCCGTCCCGCCGTACTCCTCCGGGAGCCCCACGCTGTACAGCCCCACCTCAGCCATCTTCTTGACCATGTCGAAGGGGAACTCGTTCGTCTCATCCCAGTGGGCGGCGCACGGCTCGATCTCGTTGACCACGAAATCACGGATCATAGACTGGAACATCTTGTGTTCTTCGCTCAGTTCAAAGTCCATAGCGTGCAATCACTCCCTTTCTGTGTGATACAGACTACTTCAGCGCGGTGATCTGGCGTGCGATGGTCCAGCGCTGCATCTCGGATGTGCCCTCATAGATCTCGATGATTCGTTGATCGCGGTACAGTCGCTCAACCAGGAACTCACGGGTGTAGCCGTATCCGCCGTGAATCTGCACGGCCTTGTGGCAGATACGGTGGGCTGCCTCCGTGGCGAAGAGCTTGGCCATGGCTGGTTCCTTGGCGGAAGCCTTTCCGGTGGTCTGTATCTGCCACGCCGCCCGGTAGGTCAGCAGGCGCGCGGCATCGAGGTCCACGGCCATGTCCGCGAGCATGAATTGAATGCCCTGGTGACGGGCGATCTCTACACCGAACTGTTTGCGTTCTTTGGCATAGGAGACGGCGGCATCGTAGGCGGCCTGTGCGATGCCCACTCCCTCTGCGGCCACGCACACCCGGCAGGTGTCTATGGCCTGTAGCGCGATCCCGAATCCTCTCCCCTCCTCCCCGATGAGGTTACGCGCCGGCACCCGGCAGTTGTCGAACACAAGCTCAGCCGCCGAAGCCGGATGGTGTCCCATCTTGCGTTCCTTCTTGCCGACGGAGAAACCGGGGAACCCCTTCTCCACAATGAAGGCGCTGATGCCCTTGTATCCAAGTGACTTGTCTCTGGTGGCGAACGTCACCAGGAAATCAGCTTCCGCGCCGTTCGTAATGAATATCTTCGTGCCGTTCAGAATGAAGTCGTCTCCGTCGCGCTCATAGCGCGTGTCCAGGTTGGCGACGTCGCTGCCGGCCATTGCCTCGGTGAGCCCGAAAGAGACATTGGCTCCTCGAATCACCCAGGGAATGTAGCGGTCTTTCTGCTCCTTGTTGCCGTGCATCACGATCGGGTTCATCGCCAGGCTCATCGTGGTCACGTAGGAGGATGCGAGTCCCGCGCAACCGCGGGAGATCTCCTCCACCGCCAGGACGAAGGAGATGTCGTCACCGGAACCGCCGTATTCCTCCGGCATGTGCAAGCCGTAAAGCCCCACCTCTGCCATCTTCTTGACCGTGTCATGCGGAAACTGCTCCGTCTCATCCCACTCAGCCGCGTACGGGACTATCTCGTTGTCCACGAAATCGCGGACCATTGCCTGAAACATCTTCTGCTCTTCGTTCAGTTCGAAGTCCATGTCGCTTACCTCCTCCCGACGGGCCGGCTCGCCGGCTACTTCAGACCTGTGATCTGTCTTGCGATGGTCCAGCGCTGCATCTCGGACGTGCCCTCGAACAGCTCCATGATGCGCTGGTCACGGTAGATGCGCTCGACGGCGAACTCCTTCGTGTATCCGTAGCCGCCGTGTATCTGAATGGCCTTGTGCGCGATGCGGTGCGCTGCCTCACTGGCGAACAGCTTCGCCATGGCGGGTTCCTTGGCGCTCACGTCGCCGGTCTCCTGCTGCTGCCATGCAGCCCGGTAGGTCAGCAATCTGGCGGCGTCGAGGTCTACCGCCATGTCCGCAATCATGAACTGGATGCCCTGGTGGCGGGCGATCTCCACGCCGAACTGCTTGCGTTCCCTGGCATAGGCGACGGCAGCGTCGTAGGCGGCCTGGGCCAGGCCGACGCTCTGCGCTGCGATGGAGACGCGGCAGGAGTCTATCGCCCGGAGCGCGACCTTGAAGCCCTGGCCTTCCTGCCCAAGCAGGTTCTCCGCAGGCACTTTGCAATTGTCAAACACCAGTTCCGCAGCCGATGCCGGATGGAGCCCCATCTTCTTCTCCAGTTTGCCCACCGAGAACCCCGGCGTCCCCTTGTCCACGATGAAAGCACTTATGCCCTTGTAGCCAAGGGACTTGTCCTTCGTGGCGAAGGTGACCAGAAAGTCCGCCTCCGCTCCGTTGGTGATGAATATCTTGGTGCCGTTGAGGACGTAGTGGTCCCCCTCTCTGGTGTACTTCATATCCATGGCGGCGACGTCGCTGCCGGCCATGGCCTCGGTGAGTGCAAAGGCCACGGTGGCGCCCTCGTTCGCCACCCGGGGGATGTACTTGCGCTTCTGGGCTTCGTTGCCGAACATGACGATGGGACCGACGGCGAGGCTCACCGTGGTGATGTAGATACTGGAGAGGCCGCCCGAGCCCCTGGCCAGCTCCTCGCACGCCAGCACGAACGTCATGTCGTCGCCGCTGCCGCCGTAGTCCTCCGGCAGATGCAGTCCGCACAGTCCCAGCTGAGCCAGTTTCTGAATAGCGTCATAGGGGAACTCATCGGATTCGTCCCATGCCGCGGCGCACGGGGCGATCTCGTTATCGACGAAGTCCCTGAGCATCGACTGGAACATCTTCTGCTCTTCCGTCAGTTCAAAATCCACGAATGTCCTCCTTAGTGTAGTGGGCGGCCGGATAGCAGTCCGTCATGCCGACGTGTGGATACAAAGGGGATGCCGGAAGGATTGTGCTGTCACGGAGCGTGTTCATAGCTCTGCCCGCGGCGTTGCATGGAACACGAGCCGATGTGGCGCGGCAATCGCATCCTGTACCGCCTCCTGCGGAGGGTACGGGTTCAGTTCGAGATTGATGCCGCCACCCCGCAGGGCTGACCCAGCGAGAAGAGACGCGGGAAGAGGAGCTTGGCGGATCTCTCGTGAAGAAGAGACATGCCGCGGCTCCGGGTGCGTGCCCCAGCGCTCAGGCTCAGCGGCACGGTCTGGAACGCGGCCTGACCGGCAGGTATGCAGAGCACCGCAAGCTGCAGGATGGCGAGCGCGATGCTTGCCAGGAGGACCTTGTTGCTGAGCAGGCCGACAGCAGCGTGCGCTCATCCGTCCCGCGTTGAAGGCGCGGACCCATTCGAACGTCACCATCGTACAGAAGGCGAGTGTCTGGGCTTCCTGTAGCGGCATGCGCTGCCGTGCCCAGTCGAACACCAGGAAGACGCCGATGCCCATCAGTCCGCGAGGAACAGTATCCGCAGTATGTTGCCCGGGTACAGCAGTCCCACGCGCGGGTGCCGTGGCGGCTGTGACAACTCGTCCCCGGATTTCGGCTCCATGCCCAGCGGGACGGCGGCGGTGGTATCAGTGACCAGGTTCACCCAGATGATCTGTATGGCGAGGAGAGGCGCTTTGCCCAGCACCGCGACGGTGATGATCAGCGCCAGCAGTTCACCGAGGTTGGTGCTGAGGAGGAAGAAGATGACGCTCCGTAAGCGCGCGAAGATGGCCCTGCCTTCTTCGACGGCCGCGACCACCGAGGCGAAGTTGTCGTCCGCCAGCACCATGTCCGCGGATTCCTTCGCGACATCGGTGCCGGTGATGCCCATCGCGATGCCGATGTTGGCCGTCTTGAGTGCGGGGGCATCGTTGACCCCGTCGCCCGTCATGGCGACGACGTGCCCCTGCGATTTGAGGGCATTGACGATGCGCAGTTTGTGCAGCGGCTCGATGCGGGCAAAGACGGTGATGTCCTTGATCTCGCGTGCCAGTTCCTCGTCGCTCATGCGTTGCACGTCGCGCCCCTCGACCGCCCGGCCTTCAGGCAGGTCCAGTTGGCGGGCGACGGCCTCCGCGGTGGCGCGGTGGTCCCCCGTGATCATGACGACACGTATGCCCGCTTCACGGCAGTGCCTGACGGCCAGCCTGGCCTCCTCCCGCGGCGGGTCCGCGAGGCCGACCAGTCCCAGGAACGTCAGGCGGCCGGCGAAATGGTCGCACTTCAGTTTCTGTGGTGAGGACGGGAACTGGGCATAGCCGAGCGCGATGATGCGCATGGCGCCGCTTGCCAGCGTTTCAGTTGCGCGCACGATCTCCATCCTGGCTTCATCGTCCAGCGGCAGTACCTCTCCATCGTTCTGCCAGGTGGAGCAGAAGGACAGCAGCCGCTCCACGGAACCCTTCACGTAGACCCGGTTATGATCGTGCTCGTCGTAACCCACGGCCATGTACTGTTGCTCGCTCTCGAACGGTATCTCACAGGTGCGGCGCAGCCGGTGCTGCAGCGACGCCTTAGCTATGCCCGCCTTGGCGGCGGCGACCACCAGCGCCGCCTCCGTGGGGTCTCCGATGATGTCATAATTCTCGCCCTTCTGAACGAGCGACGCTTCGTTGCACAGCGCGGCGGTGCGCAGCAGGAGGCCGAGGGTTGTGCGCTCGTCGGACGGCACCGCCGCACCGTCGCTCGAGAACCGGCCCACGGGCGCGTATCCTTCGCCTGAGACCTCCACGAATTTGCCGTCGACGTAGATCCTCCTCGCGGTCATCTCGTTCATGGTCAGCGTGCCGGTCTTATCGGAGCAGATGACCGTTGCCGAGCCGAGGGTTTCCACCGCCACAAGTCGACGAACGATGGCGTTGCGCTTCGCCATGAGCCGCATTCCCAGTGCAAGCACGACCGTCACCACCGCGGGCAGGCCTTCGGGGATGGCCGAAACCGCCGCGGCCACGGCCAGGAACACGATCTCCAGTGGATCGAGGCCTCGATAGTATCCGACGGCAGCCAGTGCGCCCACCACGAGCATGACGAGCACGATGATGTAGCGGCTCAGCGTGGCGATGCTCTTCTCCACCGGCGTTCGCTCTTCCTCCACATCCCGCAGCGCCGCCGCAATCGCGCCCATCTGTGTCTTCATGCCCGTGCTCACGACTACCGCCGCAGCGCGGCCATGGGTGACGCTGGTGCCCATGAAGACCATGTTGTTGCGCTCCGCAACGGGGGTGTCATCGAGAAGGGAGTCGACCTCCTTATCCACGGAGGTGGACTCTCCGGTGAGCGACGCCTCCATCACCTTGAGGTTCGCCTCTTCGATGACCCTGGCATCCGCCGGCACCCTGTTCCCGCTCTCCAGGAGGATGATGTCTCCGGGGACGATCTGCTCCACCGGTATGGTCATGACTGTGGCGTCTCGGCGTACCTGCGCTCTCGGAGCCGTCATGCGCACCAGGGCCTCCATCGCCTTGGCCGCCTGCTGCTCCTGGATGAAGCCGATGACCGCGTTGAGCACGAGTACGGCGAGGATGACGCCTGCATCCATGTAGTGGTCGAGCGCCATGGAGAGGATGGCCGCGCCAAGCAGGACGTAGATGAGCGGACTGAGGAACTGCCGCAGGAAGAGGACCAGTGGGGACTTCTTCTTCTTGGCCTCAAGCCGGTTGGGGCCGTGAACTGCGAGCCGCCTCCTCGCGTCTTCCTCGGACAGGCCGGAAGCGCTCGAATCAAGCGCTTCGAGTGACTGGCTCACGGTCCGGACATGCCATTCCTGAGTCACGTGGCCTACTATACCATACGGTCGTACGTTGCCTTTGTCTCCCGCTCTGTTGACCTGCGTGACTCGTGATGATACTAATGCATACACAACCATGCGCAGTGGCAGTGGCCCTGGACGTGTGAGCCTCACTTCGGGACTGTCCGGACGGGGTCCGTGGAAGCTGTCTCTCGAGCAGACGCAGTCCAGGCGCCAGTTCCTCCTGTCGCCGCTGGCGCTCGTGTGCGTGTTCATCCTGCTGATCCTGGTGGGTGCGTTGCTGCTCATGGTGCCGCTGTGTACGGTTGATGGCGACAGAACCACATTCCTTGACGCACTCTTCACTGCCACGTCCGCTGTGTGCGTTACCGGGCTCGTGGTGGTGGACACAGGAACTCATTGGACATGGCTGGGCCAGTTCGTGGTCCTGGCATTGATTCAGGTGGGTGGCTTCGGGTTCATGACCAGTACCACCTTGCTGCTGCGCCTGTTCGGCCGGCGCATCGGGCTCCGCGAGCGCCTTCTCGTCGGTGAGACCATCGCTGTCTCCTCGCCCGGAGGACTCATCCGTACGATACGGAACATGGCGCTGCTGACCCTGGTGGTGGAGGGTGCGGGGGCACTCGTGCTCCTCGGACGGTTCGGGCACATGGAGGGGATGCCTCGCGGATTGTGGACGGCCGTGTTCCAGTCGGTCTCCGCATTCAACAACGCGGGATTCGACGTATTTGGTGACTTCGCCAGCCTCATCAATCTTCGCGGCGACGCGGTGGTGGTTGTCACCACCGCGCTGTTGCTGATCGTGGGCGGGCTCAGCTATGTGGTTCTGGCCGACATCTATCGCCAGCGGCGCTTTGTCTGGCTGGCGCTCGATACCAAGCTGGTGCTCGTGACGACCGGCGTGCTGCTGTTCGGAGCGATGCTGGTGTACGCGGCGTTCGAGTCGGCCAACCCGGCGACCCTTGCGTCGATGCCTGTCAATGAGCGCCTTCTGTCTGTGGCCTTCCAGGCTGCCACCCCGAGGACGGCGGGGTTTACTACTGTAAACATGGCCGATTTGACGGACTACACGCTGCTGTTCACGATGTTTCTCATGTTCGTGGGCGGCGCCGCCGGCTCCACGGCCGGGGGCATCAAGGTCAATACGTTCGGGCTGCTGGCCGCCACGGTGGCCAGCACACTGAGGGGCAGGACGCAGCTGAGCGCGTATGGCAGGGCGTTCAACACGGAGCATGTGCACCGCGCTCTGACCGTCGCCGTACTCGCACTGGCATTCGTCTGCGTGACCACGCTGTTGCTGGCGGTTACCGAGGATGCAGACATACTGAGCCTGGCATTTGAGGCGGTGTCGGCGTTCGGAACAGTCGGCTTGAGTACGGGAATCACGCCAGGGCTGACCGTCGCGGGCCGGTTAATCATCATCGTCACGATGTTTGTCGGCAGGCTTGGCCCGCTGTACATCGCACTCGCGTTGGTGCAACGGCAGCGTGTCCGTGATTTCCGCTATCCTGTTGAGCCGGTCAGAATCGGCTGAGGAGGGTGACATGAAGAAGCAAGTGGCCGTGATAGGTCTGGGCCGGTTCGGTGCGAGTCTCGTTCAAACGTTGCATGGCGCCGGCCACGAGGTTCTGGCCATCGACAAGGATGAGGGCAAGGTGCAAAACATCGCCGGCAGCGCGGCGCACGCAGTCCAGGCTGACGCCACCAACGAGTCGGTGCTCACCGAACTTGGACTCAAGGATTTCGAGGTGGCGGTTGTGGCCATGGGCTCCGACATCGAGAGCAGCGTGCTCTGTACCATACTGCTGCGCAAGATCGGCGTCACATACATCATCGCCCGTGCCGACCACGACCTTCACGGGAAGATCCTGGAGCGCATCGGCGCCAATCGCGTGGTGTATCCCGAACATGAGATGGGCATCAGCGTGGCGCACACGGTGATGTTGCGGGAAGTGGACGACTACATGTCTCTTGACCCGGACTACGGTATCTCGAAGCTCAACTCCCCGAAGTACCTTGTCGGGTGCACACTGGAGCAACTCGGCTTCGGACCAACAGGCAAATCGGGAGTTGCCATTCTGCTCATCAAGCGCGGTGAAGAGATAATCGTTGCTCCCGCGATGTCGGAGAAAGTCCAGGTGGGCGATGTGCTGGTTCCGTACGGCCGGGACGACCACCTCGAATCCATGCTGAACGAAGCGCGCAAGAACTACCCGGCGGAGAATGCCGAGAAACAGTCATGACGGCGGCCGAAGGCGCTAGCTAGCGCGCTTCGTCTCCGTCGGGAGCGGCCTGAGACTCCATCTCCTTGTGCAGTGAGTAGCTGATCACGGTACGTATCGCCACGATGCCGCCCAGCACGGCCACCTCTTCGAGGGTAGGCTGAATCACGCTGCGGATCACGTCTGCGGCAATCAGGAACTCGAGGCCGAGAAGCAGAGACGAACCAAGCTGTTGGCGCAGCCGGATTCTTGCCTTCGGCATGTTCCTGTGTCGCAGTGTGGACAGTTCGACTCTGACGGTCGCGGCCAGGGCGACGACAACGCCCCACAGTATGATGGCGACGCCGACGATGCCCACGCCGGTGGCTATGTCTTCCAGTACGCTTGCGGCACTCATCATCTCACCCTTTCAAGCGGCCGTGATTCCGGTGCCTCAATAGCCCAGCCACTCGAGGCCGAGCAGCAATAGGACGATCAACACAACCACCGGGATCACTGTCTGCCAGGTGCCGAGGTGGAACGCCTCCTGCAATGTCGTGCTGGCGAACGGGCCCCGGTTCAGGAACGGCGTGAGCCGTGGGTACGCCAGGGCGAAGACCCATGAGCCGAACACCAGTCCGGTGAGGCCGCCCACCAGCGCGTCGAGGGCGCCCTGTCCTATTGCGCCGGCGACGGTGCCCGGACAGTATCCCAGCAGCGCGAATCCGGCGCCGAAGATGAGGCCGCCGACAACGGTCGAGCCGAAAGCGCCCCCGCGGACGTGCAGGTTGACCATGCCTCTCTGGTGCATCAGGTGGACGCCAATGGCGCCGACGGCCACCGCCGACATCATGACCTTGAGGACGGTGAAATCCACCAGAAGCAGCTGCCCTATGATCACTTCGTACCGCGTAACCCCCGCTTTCTGCAGCAGCACTCCGAATACGATACCGAAGATCAGTCCCAGCGCCTTCTGTTTGGATTTGTCTTGTCTCAACGCTTCGTACATCGGACTGCTCCTATGCTCCCAGCACTGCGTACATGAACGTGGCGACGGCGATGCCGCCGACGAAGAAGCAGATGGCTGCCACCCAACTGGCGACCGCCATTTGCATCGTGCCGCTGATGCCGTGTCCGCTGGTACAGCCGCCCGCCCAGCGGGAGCCCAGCCCCAGCAGCGCGCCGCCGACGAACGCCGTGATGACGCGCGGCCATACCGCTGCTCCAAAGGCGGTCAACCACGGTTCGGACACCCATTCGAGACGTGCCTGTCCCGACGCGAGCGCTGAGAGCAGTGCGCCTATTATGATGCCCAGGACCAGCATCCACTGCCACTCTATGGTGGGCGGCGTGGTCTTGAAGAATGCCCTGTTGAGCACCTTATCGCCGCGGAAGAGCCGCTCCAGCATCCCCGCCGTCCTGACGTACGTCGTCGATGTGCCGAGTGGCTTGTCCGAGAACAGGAACGTGAGCCAGCTCAGTATGCCGATGCCCGCCCCACAGATGTAGGGAGACCATTGCTCCATCCGCAACCATTCCATTCGCGCCTCCTGCCCGGCCGATTGAACGCAGTGCTATGATTCGAGCGGGAATCCCGCCGCCACGTAGCCGGTCACTCCCCCGGCCACGTTCTTCACGTTCACGAAGCCCCTCTGCATCAGCATGCTCGCGCCAAGGCTGGACCTGTTACCGGTCGAGCACACGACCACGGTCTCGGCGGACTTGTCAAGCTCGCCGAACCGGGTGCGGATGTCCGCCACCTGCATGCTGATCGATCTCCTGACGTGTGCCGCCCGGTACTCGGCCGGGGCACGCGTGTCCACGATAACGGCTCCGGCATGTGCCGCGACCGTCTCCTCCAGTTCCTGTGCGGACAACTGCGGCAGGTGACGCGTCGGCAGTCCGGCCGTTGCCCACGCTGCCATGCCACCTTCGAGGTACGCGACCGTCCGGTCCATGCCCACGCGCCGCAGCCAATCGACGGCCTCGGAAACCTGTCCCGCATCTGAGGTCACCAGGAGGATGTCCCTGTCGGGGGGCACCACCCAGCCGGCGAAGGTCGGGAGATTGCCGGCCATGTCGAGGCTGAACGCTCCGGCGATATGCTGCCCACCGAAGGCCGCGTACGGACGGACGTCCACGATGACGGTGTCATGACGCGAGGTTGAATTGGCGAACTCATGAGGGGGAAGGGCCCGTGGCGTGGGCAGTGAACTGACGAGCGCGGGCCCCCGTCCGTTGATCGCGCTGCAGCGGCCGAAATGATCTGGTGCCGGCGGCATGTCGGTGGTCAACGACGCGATGAACTCCTCCCTGTCCTTGATGTGCAGGGCGTCGTTGTAGCGCTTTTCGTAGCCGATGGTGCTCTGTCGCTTGGCCGCCATGGCCCGGCCACAGAGCGAACCGGCCGCATGGGCGGGATACATTTCACAGTGATCCGGCAGATTGAGCAGCTTGTCATGCAGACTGGAGTAGAGAGAATCGGCCAACTCGTGAGCCCGGCCCGGGAACAGATCCGGCCGGCCCACGTCACCCACGAACAGGGTGTCGCCGCAGAAGACCGCAACGGGTTCGGTGCCGCGCGACGTATCGATGACCACGTAAGACACATGTTCCGGCGTATGCCCCGGTGTCTCAACCACCTGCAGCACCATGTCCTCCACGGTTATCTCGTCACCCTCGGCCACCGGCACGTGCTCAAATGAGCATTTCCCCATGTTGGGTGCGTAGATCGCAGCGCCGGTCCTCTGGGCGAGGTCCATGTGACCCGAGATGAAATCGGCGTGGAGGTGGGTCTCGATGACATGAGTGATCTTCCATCCGGCAGCCTTGGCGGTGTCGATGTACACCTGGACATCCCTGCGCGGGTCGATCACGGCGCACGTTGTATTGCCAGCAAGGATGTAGGAGCTGTGGGCGATCTTGGGAGTGAAGATCTGCAGTAGCAGCATGAACGTCCTCCATCGTCAGTATCGCGATGTCGACGGAATCTGAGCGTCAAGAGTACCACATGTAGGTGCCGGTCACCGCCACTACAAGGAACAGCACACTCATCAATCCTCCCGCCTTCAGGAAGTCACGGTTTCGGTAGCCACCCGGCCCCAGGAACAGCGCGTTCACCTGATGAGTGGGCAGCAGGAACGAATTGGAGGCGCAGACGGCTACCAGGAGCGCGAGTGGACGTGGGTCGAGGTTCGCGCTGCCCGCGATGGCTATCACCAGGGGCACGAGGAGCACCGTGGCGGCGACGTTGGACATGAACAGTGAGAAGACCGAGGAGAGGAGAGCCACCAGGATATACAGCAGGATCGTGTGCTCCCCCATCACGCGTTGCGCCACCGCGTCGGCGACGAACGCGGCGGCGCCCGTGGACTCCATGGCGATGCCAAGAGGAATCAATCCGGCCAGCAGGAACACGGTCCTCCAGTCGATGGACCGGTACGCTTCGTCGATGGTGATCACTCGGAGCAGCACCATGCCCAGCGCCCCCGTGAGCAGGCCCAGGGAGAGTTGCACCCCTGACAGCGCCAGTCCGATGCCAAGGACGAAACATCCCAGCGCGACAAGAGGTTGTCTCGCCGGACGTATCGGCGCCTCGATGGGCGTGACGAGCAGGAAATTGCGGTCGCGTTGCAGCGGCGCAAGGGCGGACCACGGTCCGTACACCACCAGGGTGTCTCCCGGGTTGAGAGGGACGTCCGAGAAATCACCTCGGATCTCGCGGCTTCCGGAGAGAAGGATTATCGGCTCGAAGCCAAGCGTCTTCCGAAGGCCGAATTGACGCGGGGTGAGTCCCATAACCGATGATCGAGGGCGGACGACAAGTTCGGCGAATCCGGCCTCGATCCCCCCCCGCAATCGATTGCTCAAGCGGCAGCGGTCTCCAAGTTCTCGAAGTGCATGGTCGCCTGCAAATCGAAGCGCATCCTCGCGTGTGCCGAGAACAGCGAGCTGATGTCCGGCCCGGAACGTTGTATGTCTCCATGGCGCGTAGAGGACATCTTCGTCGTCGTCCAGCACGAGCAGGTGAAGGTTGTAGTCCTCCCAGAGGCGGGCGCTCTCGCGAGTCTGACCGGCCAGGGAGCTGTGAGGCGTGACGGCGAAATACCAGATGGATGTCGGCAGGTTCCAGGCCTGAATCAGCTCCTGCTGATGGCCCGGGCGCGCATCGCTGCTACCTGAGGGAAGCAGCCTCCTGCCGAGAAGGATGAAGTAGACGATGCCGGCGCCGAGCAGCAGTATGCCGAGGGGAGTCACTGAGAATAGTCCGTAGGTGGGCAGACTCCGCTGCTTCAGGAGGTCGTTCAGAATAATCAGAGGACCTGATCCCACCATTGTCAGACAGCCCCCGAGTATGGCGGCGAAACCGACCGGCATGAGTGTTCGGGACAGAGAGAGTCCCCTTGTGCGGGCAAGCCTCAGCAAAGCGGGCAGGAACAACGCAGCGGCGCCCACGTTCTGCATGAATGCCGAGAGGATGCCTGCCGCGGCCGATAGCAGAATCACGATGCGAGCCTCACTATCGCCCGCGAGGCGCAGCAGGGGTTGGGTGATGTGCTGCGTCAGTCCCGATGAATCGAGTCCGTAGCTCAGTATCATCACGGCGATGACGGCCACCACCGCGTTGCTCGCCAGTCCTGAGAACGCCTGTGCGGGAGAGATGAGTCCGAGCCATGCGGTGGCCAGCATCACCAGGAGTGCCACCACGTCGATGCGCAGCTTCTCGGTGACAAGCAACACCGAGGACACCAGGACCAGCAGAAGCACGATGGCGATTTCCGTGGTCATTCAACGGCCCCCCACCCCGTGCGGGTCAGCCACAAGGCGTCCGACAGAGGATCGGATCCGGCGTTGCCGCGGCGCCATGCCTCCCCGTGATGCGGCTACTGGCGACAGGGATTCTTGCATGTGCACTATCTGCACCCAGGCGTCTTCCTGGCATCGCCCTGGCCCAGGGTTCATCATGCATCTCGAAATAGGTACCGCGCTGGCCATTATACTAGCTCTGGGATTGGGCTCGGAATAGGTTGCCTGGCGGCTCCAGCTTCCCTCCATGCTGGTTCTCCTGATTGCAGGATTCCTGGCGGGCCCCGTATTCGGCATCCTGCAGCCGGACCTCGTGTCTGATGAGACCCTCGTTTCGATCGTATCCCTGGCGGTCTCGGTCATACTCTTCGAAGGCAGCCTATCCTTGCGTCTATCCGAGCTTGGCGACTCCGCGCCAACAGTCTGGCGGCTCCTCGCCATGAGTCCGGTCGATGAGTTCAATATGCTGGCGGTGCGGCACTTCGCCACCATATTCGGCCGCGCCAACGTCTACCAGGTCGCTCCCGACACCGAGGGCAGGACCAGGTCCGGAGTCTCGCCGCGCCTGACGGGGCGGATCCTCTTCGGCTACAGGTGGACGTTCCCGACGCTCTCCCATGCCTTCGAGCAAGGGGCCAACGTCAAGGTGACATGTCTGACGGAGGAGTTCGGATTCGAGGGCTTCCGCCGATACTATGGTGACGCGGCGCAGGTGTTGTTTCTGCTGGAGCCCGGCGGCAGGCTTCACGTTATGGCCGAGGATGCCCGCCTCTCTCCTCGTGCTGGACACTGCCTCATCAGTCTGGTTCTAGCCGGGCGAGGGAGCGTTGAGCCACCTGCCCGTTAGGCGCTACGTTTTCTTCGAGGCGCTCTGATCCTGGTGCGCCTGGGATTCGGGTTCTGTCGGCACGGTGGCGGGCATGGCTGCGCCACACCGGGCGCAGAAGGAACCGCCCGCAGGCTGCGTATGCCGGCAAGCGGGGCATGCCACCTCTGGCTCTCTCCCGGTTTGGCCGTAGTAGAGCTTCACATGTGGCCACGGTATCTCGATATGCTCCTGGTCGAACGTCTTCTTGATGCGCAGGCGGAACTCCCGCATCACCTCCCACTGCAACATCGGCTTCGTATCGCCAACCACTTTGATCTCTACTCCGGACTCGCCGAACTTGTTGACACCGAGGCTCTGCGGCGCACTGCGCAGCTTCGGTCCCCAGACGGGATCCTTGGCCATCTCCTCGCCGATCCGATTGATGACCCTGATCACGCGCTCCATGTCCTCTCCGTAGGCAACGGGGACATCGAGGTTCACGCGGGAGTACTCCTTGGTGTAGTTGCTGGCGATGGTGATCTCCCCGTTGGGAATGCTGTGGACGATGCCATCCATGTCACGAAGCACGGTGCGTTTCAGGTTGACGTCCTCAACAAGACCCGAGATGCCCGCTACCTTGACGACGTCACCCTTGTTGTACTGGTCCTCCATCAGAATGAACAGCCCGGCAAGCATGTCCTTGATGAGGCTTTGTGCTCCAAGGCCGATGGCGATGCCGGCCACGCCCGCCGTTGCCAGCAGTGGCGTCACGTCGACCCCCATCTCGCCCAGAATCATGAAGGCGGCCACGGTGGCCAGGGCGACGCCTACCAGAGTGGTGAGCGCGCCGCTGAGCGTCTGCACACGGCGAGCCAGTTCCTCACGTGCCTTGCGCCCGCGCCCTCGAGATGACATCGAACTCTCGACGATGCCCGGCAAAGCGGTTCTCAGCAGACGGTAAAGCAGATACGAGATGGCGGCGATGAGTAGAATCAGCAGCCCGTGTGACAGGAACCAGCGCTGGATGGACTCCGGGGTGATGATGTCCTGTGGGCCTTCACGCGTGATGGTTATCGCCACCGCGGCGGTGGCAATGACCGCAATGGTGATGGCGTCCAGTGTGGCGATCACCACGCTGAAGAACCGCTGAACCTGCCCGGTATGCGGTCCCCGCGTGAGGCGGGCTATGAGTTCCATCAGCCTCGGCTTGCCGAAGACGAGCAGAGCCAGGGCGAGGGCAGCGCACATCAGTATCCAGATGGCGTAGCTGCTGAACCATGCCCAGAGCATCGTGAACGAATTCGCGCTGTCGATCGCGGGAAACATGCTGCAAGTCTATGGACGGTCCTCAGCCCCGTCAACTCCTTCTATCCCATCTAATCCATCCGCTGTCGCCTTTGCCCTGGCTGCACGTCCTGTCCGGGTGCCTCCGGGCTGCTCAGTGCCGGGCACGTGGCCGCGAAGCTTGCTCCTATCGATTGAAAATGGACGCAGGATGTAGTCAGGAAGTGGACGCGGCCTGAACCAGCCGCGTTTCCAGAAGAGCACGAGCGAGCCAAGGATGACCGATGCCATGAAACCGATGACGACGAAGTACCAGTGACGCCAGCCGAGTTCAGGCATGTACTGGAAGTTCATGCCGTACACACCCGCCACGAGCATGAGTGGCAGGAATATGGCTCCGACGACGGCGAGCACCTTCATCGTCTCGTTTTGCCGGTTGGCCACGGCGGAGAGGTACGTGGTTATCGCGTTGTCGGCGCTCTCGCGGATGTTCATGTTGAGATCGTCGATACGCACCAGGTGGTCGTAGACGTCCCTGAAGTAGACGCGAGTCTGCGGCCTCACCAGCGGGTAGTCGCCGCGGCTGAGCCTGTTGAGCAGTTCGCGCTGCGGAATGGTTGTGCGGTGCACACTGCGGATGGAGCGTCTCAGTCGCTGAATGGATTCCAGCGTTGCCGGGTCTGAGGTGGCAAGCGCCTGTTCCTCGATGTCATCGGCGATGTCACTGAGATAATCGATCGCGGGGAGGATGTTGTCCACCAGCGCGTCCACCAGCAGGTAGACGAGGAAGTCCGCCCCGCGCTGCAGAGGCTTTCCACCGGTTTCCACCTGATTGACGATCTCTTCGACGCTGTAGAGCGGGAAGTTGTGGTTCGACACCACGTAGTTGGGTCCGAGGAAGATCTCAAGTTCGGCCGTCTCCACCACGTTTGAGGTGGTTGTCGTGTGGTTGATGCCGTGAACCAGCAGAAAGAAGTAGCTTCCGTAATCATCGATCTTCGGGGCGTGGATCGCCGGTTCGACGCAGTCCTCGATCGCCAGCCGGTGGAAGTTGAACACGTTGGCCAGGAAGACCCCGTCAGCCTCGGTGGTCTCGGCGATATCCACCCACAGCACACCCTTGCCTGAGGTGAGGACCTCAGCCATTCGTTCTGTGGAGAGACCGGTCTCCACCGCTCCCGTCTCACCGAGGTAGTACGAACGGATTGACATACGCGTGGTCCCAAGTCTATTACCGCCATTCTAACATCACGTGGCGGCCGGGAGGTTGGGGCTGAGGTGAATTGCGTGGCCGAGCAGCCGGCGGTGAATCAGGAAGAAGACTGGCGACCCCAGGGGGATTCGAACCCCCGCTCTCCACCGTGACAGGGTGGCATGTTAGTCCGCTACACCATGGGGCCGTGACCGGGATTGAGGCGCACGGAGTGTAGCAATAAGCGCTTCGCCGTGTCAAACACCGTCACGCTGCTGTACGTGTGCCAGCCGTCCGTCGGTGTCATCTACGAGTACAGTTGACACCCCTCTCCCGTGCGGCCACAATATGCCGGAAAGGAGCACGCGCAAGGTGGCCAAACCCAAGAAGTGGACAGTCAAAGTAGGAGATAAGACCCACACGGTGGAGGTGCGGCGGAAGCCGTGGCTTGCCATCGGCGAAGTGAAGGTGGATGGGCAAATGGTGACCATGTTCGCCGCAAAGGCGATGGCCATCACCATCTTCAATTACCGTCAGCAGCCGTTTGAAATCGACGGCACGTGGTTCTCCGTGGTCATTAAGCCGAACTTCTTCGGTTACAACTTCGATCTCACCCGAGATGGTGAGGTTCTGCCTCCCGACGAGTCCTGAGTGAACTCGCCCCTGCGCTTGTCTATAGTAAATGCGTATCCTGCTGACCAATGATGATGGAATCGGCGCGCCCGGCCTGTGGGCGGTTGCCGCGGAACTGGCGAGAGTCGGCGACCTGACGGTTGCAGCTCCCGGCGAGGAACGAAGCGGCGCCGGCACCTCGATCAGCCTGCGGAAGCCCATATGGGTACAGGAAGTATCTCCCCAGGTGGAGGGCGTGAGGGCGTTCTCGGTTTCCGGGACGCCGGCGGACAGCGCCATCCTTGCCATAAGCTGTCTCTTCCCCGGTGAATTCGACCTTGTGGTCTCCGGCATCAACCGCGGCTCGAATCTGGGCCACGATGTGTATGTGTCGGGCACGGTGGGAGCGGCGATGCAGGGTTACCTGCACAACATCCCCGCCATGGCCGTATCGATGTATGCCTATGTCGACATCAACTACAGCACGGCGGCGAGAATGGCCGGCTTGCTTGCCAGGAAGGTGGGTGAGGGAGCCCTTGACGGCCCCCTCTTTCTCAACGTGAATTCCCCCAATCTTGACCCCGACCGCGTGGCGGGAGTAGACATCACGCGAATAAGCCGTAAGAACTACTGCGACCGGATAGAGAAAGACTACGACACGAGCGGCGAGTACTTCATCATCACGCGGAACGATGAACTCGAGGATGCGCTTCCCGGCACCGATTTGTGGGCGGTTGAGAACGGCCGGGTCTCCATTACCCCCTTGCCGGACCGGGTGGTGAGTGAGCAGTTGGTCCTTCAATTGAAGGCGATGGTTCCCGAGCTTGAAGCCGGATTGAGGAGCCCCCACTGACCGCGAATGGCCATCCGCTTTTTCGGACTCCCCTGGTTCCCGTTGACCGTCTCCTGCATCGGTGCTAGCATTCCTCCGGCAGTTGACCCCGTGAGGGCGGCTAGCCGAAAGCGTTGTTCGTAGTTAAGACAGCCCGCTTGGATCGAGTGTCGACCGAGACGGCGTACAGGGGACCTTGTTGAGGCCCTCCCGGTCGGTGCGCCGCGAGGGCTTTTTGCTGTGAAGTTGCGATGTCTGGTTCACTAACGGATGTAGCTGGACTCAAAGTCGGGCACTATTCGGACGCTGCTTCCGCCACCGGATGCACGGTAGTGCTGTGTGAACGCGGCGCCGTGCCAGGAGTCCACATCAGTGGCGCCTCTCCGGGCGGGCGCGAGGTTGAACTGTTGCGGCCCGGCTACTCCATCAACCTCGTCCACGGCATCCTGCTCAGCGGCGGCAGCGCCTATGGTCTTGATGCGGCCGCCGGCGTCATGCGGTACCTCGAAGAGCGGGGCGCCGGTTTCGACACGGTTGCCGGCGTTGTGCCCATCGTTCCTGCCGCGATCATCTACGATCTCTCCATCGGCGATGCGAGCGTCCGCCCTACCGCTGACAACGCGTACGCCGCATGCTGTGCGGCTGTTGAGTCGCAGGCAGAGGAAGGCAGCGTGGGTGCGGGCACGGGGGCCACAGTCGGGAAATGCCTTGGTATGAACCATGCCACCAAGGGCGGTGTCGGCATGGCCAGTGTCGCACTCGGCAACGATGTGGTTGTGGCCGCGCTCATCGTCGTGAACGCGTGGGGCGACGTCATCGACCCGCGGAGCGGTGCTGTGCTGGCGGGGCCGCGCGACCTTGATGCCGGGCGTTTCCTGCGTACCTCGAGCCTGCTGAAGGAACACCGGATGCGCAGGCCGTTCCCGACCTCAAATACCGTAATCGGCGTGGTGGCAACCAACGTCCGCCTGAGGAAGAGCCAGACTCATCGGCTGGCCCAGATGGCGCAGGTGGGACTGGCGCGGACGATAGACCCCTGCGGTTCCATGTATGATGGAGATACCCTGTTCGTCCTGTCGGCCGGAGACAGGCGGTGTGATATGAATGTGTTGGGAGTGGGTGCGGTGGAGGCGGTGTCCGAAGCAGTACAACGTGCCGTACAGCGGGCGTGGACCGTGGCCGGAGTGCCGGCAGTGAGTGACCTTAAGGAGTCATGACATGAGGACAATGCTCAAGAGCAAGATACACCGCGCGCGCGTCACGCAGGTGAACCTGGATTACGAGGGGAGTATCACCATCGACCGCACGCTGATGGACGCTGCCGACCTCTACCCGTATGAAAGGGTGGACGTGCTGAATGTGAACAATGGCGCGCGGTTCAGTACGTACGTGATCGAAGGAGATGCGGGCTCGGGCATCATCGGCCTCAATGGAGCGGCGGCACGGATGGCGGTTCCCAACGACCTCGTCATCATCGTCTCGTATCGGACCATGGAGGATGATGAGGCTCGTGCCCTCAAGCCAGTAGTTGTCCACGTGGATGCGCAGAACCGCATGCGGTAGCCGGCCGGTACTATGTCCGTGACGGACTGGTGAGCGCTATGGATGTCATTCGAGAGATCGCCGAACTGAAGCATCGGCGTGTGTCGTGGGCACGGCCCGTGGGCCTGGTTCCGACTATGGGGTACCTGCATCGGGGCCACATCGAGCTTGCGAGGCGGGCGAGGAATGAATCGGCCACGGTGGTGGCCAGCATCTTCGTGAATCCCACGCAGTTCGGACCCTCCGAGGATTTCGGAAGGTACCCGCGAGCGTTCGAGCGCGACCTCGGCTTGCTGCGCGATGCCGGAGTCGATGTGGTCTTCGCCCCTCCTCCGGAGGAGATGTATCCGTCCGGTTTCTCAACGTGGGTGGACGTGGAGGGAGTCACCGCCCCGCTCGAAGGAGCCTCCCGTCCGGGGCACTTCCGGGGTGTTGCGACGGTGTGCAACAAGCTGTTCAACATCGTGGACCCGGATCTGGCCTTCTTCGGCCAGAAGGATGCCCAGCAGGTGGCGGTCATCCGGCGGATGGTCCGCGACCTCGATATGAACCTCGAGATCGTTGTCGTGCCGACGGTGCGCGAGCCGGATGGCCTGGCGATGAGCAGCCGCAACTCGTATCTGAGTGCTGAGGAACGCGCGGCAGCGCCCGTTTTGCACCGTGCGCTGATGGCGGCGATGGATATGCGGCGGGATGGATGCCGCGATGCCGCTGCCGTAGTCCGGCGTATGCAGGACATCATCACCGCGGAGCCGCTGGCCCGCCTGGACTATGCCGCCGTGGTCGACCCGGTCTCTTTCAAGGCGTTGGAGTCTTTGGAGTCGCCCGGACTTGCCGTGCTGGCGGTCAGGCTCGGCACAACCAGGCTCATCGATAACCTGCTACTTGAAGCGTAAGCGGAAAAGGGCGTGCCGCTCTTGCGGCACGCCCTTCGTGTGTCCCTTCTGCCTGGTCGCAGATGTTCTACCTGTCTACTAGCCCTGCAGTGCTGCGGGCACGGTCACGCCCGCTTCCTTGTAGTACTTCACGGCCCCGGGATGGAGCACCAGGCTCATGCCGTCGAGGGCCGTCTGCAAAGAGACTTCATTTCCCTTGGTGTGGGCGGTCTTCAGTTCATTGAGCTGCGTGAACAGGATCTTGGTCATGTCGTAGACCACGTCCTCGGGCAGGTCATTGCGGACTGCCAGCATGGCCTGAACGGCGACCGTTGTCACGCCTGCGTCCATGCCGTAGGTGCCGGCTGCCAGGGACTGCTGCACATAGAAAGGATAACCCGCAGCCAACAGCTTCGACAGGATGTCCGCCGGCACATCGATGATTCGCACGGGAGAGGAGATGGCGAGTTCCTCGATGGCCGGGGTGGGCGCGCCGGCGAGGATGATGCCGGCATCAACTTCGCCCAGCTTGATCGCTGAAGCGGCTTCGGCGAAGTTGAGGTCGAACCGGGTGATGCTACCCCACACGCCCGCGGCGGTGAGTATCTGCTCGCAGGCCACCGCGGTTCCACTGCCGGGTGCACCTACTGCCACGTTCTTGCCGGCCAGATCCGCCAGCGTCATTATCGGGCTGTCATCCAGCACTACGAACTGAATGGTCTCAGGATAGAGGCAGGCGAGCCCTCGCAACTGTGGAACCGCCGTATCGAACATGGCGGTGGTTCCGGTGACGGCGTAGTACGCGACATCGTTCTGCAGCAGCGCCGCCTGACACTCGTCTGTGCCGATCGCCTTCGCGTTGGTCACGCTGGCGCCGCTGGTGACCGCATTGGCGTCGATCTTGTCGGAATGCTGGTTGAGCATCTCGGCATACTTGGAGCCCAGCGGGAAGTAGACGCCCGCCGTTCCGCCGGTGAAGATGGTCACCTTCGTGCCACCACTGGCGCAGCCTGTGGAGCCGACCAGCAGCGTGGCAACGACTACCATCAATGTGAGGAGTCTGATAGCAGTCCTGGCAGTAGTACGCACCTGTTGTCCTCCTTTTCCTGACGTACCCGATGTCCGGATCAACGTGGTGCGGCGAACCGGTAGCTCCGGCGCACGACGGCACGCGACCGTATCGTAACGAGGCTCGGGTCTACCCGAGCCTCGTGGGTATCATTCTATACTACAACTATAGTATCATTATCCGTCAAGGCCCGTGGCGCCGTATTTGTCCGGGATGCGTGGGACGGCAGGCAGGACCGTGAGACTTCTGCTCACTTTGCTGCCGCTGCTTGCTCTCTGCATCCCGGTGTGGGTTATGGAGGTGGAGGCCGATGGGTCACGCGCCGCACCGCGAGTCTGGCTTCGCGACGAGGTAAGCCTGACCGTGGGGTATGTCCACAGTGTGGAGCGCACCTGGGTGGAGGAGTCATACTCCGCGGACAGTCAGGGCTTACGCCTTGTCCGCATGAAGTGGCAGGGTTCTGGCGCCGGACTTCCCGACACGTATGACACGTTTGCCGGTGGTTTCTATGTACGAGAACTCGACGTCGATATCGGTAACGAACTCGACTACTGGTTCCTGCCCCTCAACCGTGTCGAGCTCTCCATACGCGGCATCGTGGTGTTCCAGGGGCCCGAGCGGCCGTCTCGTGTGGCCGTGCGCGTGCACCGGGTACCGGCCGTTGTCGTTGTGCTCGAATCCTTCAGCAGCCGCTTCCTCTCGGGCGGCAGGTAGCCCAGAGTGTCCTCTCCTGTGAGTCCACGCAATGAGTGAACAGAAGCCTTCCGGCGAATCCGCAATGCACCTCACCAGGGCGCTGGTTTCGTGGCCGGCGCGTATCGTGACCGGAGCAGCCCTCCTCCTTGGCCTCTACGAGGTCGTGTTCTTCTTCAACTTCAACTACACCCTGTACGCACTCTTCACCAGGCTTGGTATCGATCTTGCCTTCCTGCGACACACGTTCCAGACGAAGCAGGGCATGGCCTTCGTTCTGGCCATGGTGCTCGTCATCTCGTTCGTGTTATACCCGGCACGGCGGCGGTCTGCCGACTCCCACCGGGTGGGCGTTCTCGATTGGGCGCTGGCGGGCCTGGGGGCGGCATGCGCGTTCTACATCTTCTTCGTCTATGGCAGGTACGCGCAGACCGCGGAGGTCCAGCCGCTCGACATCGTGATGGGCCTCGCGACGGTGCTGCTGGTGCTCGAAGCGACGCGCCGCGTGGTGGGCTGGGTTCTTCCGGCAGTTGTCGGCTGCTTCATCCTCTACGGCGTCCTCGAACTGGGCTTCAGATGGCCGCGCATAACGCAGCAACTCGTGTTCGACGAGGGCATACTGGGCATCCCCTTGATGGTGATGGTGACGTACGTATTTGCCTTCGTGTTCTTCGGGGCGTTTCTGCTGCGCATCGGGGTGAGCGACTACATCACTGAGTTCATGATCTCCGTATTCGGTCCCCGGGCCGGAGGGCCGGCCAAGGCGGCCGTGGTCTCCAGCGGCCTGATGGGTACGGTGAGCGGCAGCTCCGTGGCAAACGTGCTCACCACGGGCACCTTCACCATCCCGCTCATGAAGAAGGCCGGGTATTCTCCCGAAGTGGCGGGGGCGATCGAGCCGGTGGCGTCCACCGGCGGCCAGCTCATGCCGCCCATCATGGGCGCTGCCGCATTCATCATGGCGGAGTTCCTGGGGATCCCGTACCGGACCATCATCATCGCCGCCATCGTGCCGGCGCTGGTGTATTACTTCAGTGTGTACGTGTTCGTGGATCTCGAGACGAGGCGGCTCGGACTGGGGGGCGTGCCCCGCCAGCGGCCGCTCAGGTCGTACGTGCGCAAGCTGTACCTTCTGCTGCCGGTAGTTGTCATAACGGTCGCGTTGCTGCGTGGCCTGCCTCCGCAGATATGCGCGGTGGCGTCCCTGGGCATCGCCGTGTGGGTCGCGTGGGTGTCGAAGGACGCCATCCCCGGCTGGGAACCGCTCTACGTGGCGGTAGCCACGGCGACCACGATACTGATGTTCCTGGGCTCCGCCTTCGACACGCTTGTGATTGCGGCTCTGGGATTCCTGGTGCTGCTGCTGCTGGCGCTCTCGTTCACACGTCTGGTCAGCCGAAACGAGAAGTTCTACATCAGCGTTCTGTTCATCGTATTCATCGCCGTGGCGCGGCTCACCGGTTTGAAGAGCGAGCAGGTGCTGCTCCTCTCTGGCGTTGTGGGCATACTGCTGACCATGGGAGTCTCGCTGTTCGCTCGAAGCACGGCGGGACGCGCGATGTTTTCGGCGACCTATGACGCCATTGTCGCGGCCAGCAAGACGAGCGTGAGCGTGATGCTGGCGGCGGCGGCGGCCGGGTTGATTCAGGCCGTCCTCACCATGACCGGCCTCATCACCTCCATCGGCTACAACCTGGTCTCCGTCACGGGCGGCACACTTCTTCTACTGCTGCCGCTGGCCATGCTGTTCAGCCTCATACTGGGCATGGGGGTGCCCACCACCGCTAACTACATCATCACTTCGCTGGTGGCCGCGCCGGCCATCTTCCTGGTGGTGCAGGGCTCGGAGTTGTACGGTGCGCCCGTGCCGGGATTCTCCACGCCCATCGCGATGCTCGCCGCGCACTTCTTCGTGTTCTACTTCGGCATACTCGCGGATGTGACGCCTCCGGTCGCGCTCGCGTCCTACGCGGGGTCGGCGCTGGCCAGGGGCGACTTCTGGAAGACCTCGCTCAACGCGGTCAAGTACGCCTCCGCGGGATATGTGGGGCCTTATGTCTACTTCCTGCACCCACAGTTGTTCCTGGTGACCATCGGTGACTGGAGCCTGGCCACTGTGGCCTATGTGGTGTACTTCATCGCAGGGGCGCTGGTAGCCATGTTCCTTCTCGCGACCGCGCTCACCGGGTGGTGCGATGGAAAGCTGCGCCGCGGGGTGCGCATCGTGTTGCTGATTGTGACGTTCGCCACTGTGATCACCATGCACCCGGTGGCCGTGGTGGGCGCAGCCGTCATCGCGATACTGCTGCGCTGGTATCAGAGACATCTCATCAGCATCCTCTATTGACGGTCACTCGTTGAAGGGGACGGATATGGACAGGGATATACGGGTGGTGCATGTGGGCCTTGGCCCCATGGGACTGCGTATCGTGAGGCACATTCTCGCCGAGCGGCAGGGCATCAGGTACGTGGGCGCCATCGATGTGGCTCCCCAACTCGAGGGGCGGGACCTGGGAGAACTCGCCGGTGTCGGCCCCTGCGCGGTGCCGGTGACCGGTGATGCCGCCCGGGTGTTCCAGGAGACGAAGCCGGACATCGCCATCTACACCACCGTATCCCACTTGAAGCGCTTTCTGCCGCAGACCGATGTGGCTATCCGGAACGGCGTCAACGTGATCTCCACCTGCGAGGAACTGGCGTTCCCGAATTTCGTCGATTCTGAACTGACCGCGCGGTACGACGAGTTGTGCCGAAAGCACGGCGTGACGATGCTCGGCACGGGGATCGCGCCGGGTTTCCTGATGGACCTTCGCGCCTCCGTGCTGACCGCTGCCTGCAAGGATGTGCAGCGTATCGAGATAACGCGCAGGATGGACGCGGCGTTCGGCCGGCAGCCGTTTCAGCAGAAGCTCGGTGTGGGCATGGATGTGGAGGCATTCCGCGCGGCGGTCGCAGCCGGCGCCATCAGGGGACATGTGGGACTGGAGATGTCCATCTGCCTCATCGCGGACGCGCTCGGCTGGGCGCTCGAAGAGGTACGGGTCATGGCGCCCGAACCGGTTATGGCCGGGATTCCTGTCGCCTCGGAGTTCTTCACGGTGGGTACGGGCCAGGTGAAGGGGACGGAGCAGCAGGCGGTGGGCGTTGTTGACGGAGAGGAGAAGATCTGGTTGGACTTCGCCGCGTATCTGGGGGCGGACCCCTCATACGATGAGGTAGCCCTGTACGGAACGCCGGAGCTGCGCGCCCGGGTGACGCCGTGCTGGCCAGCCGACTCCGGCACGGTGGCGATGGTGGTGAACCTGATTCCCGCCGTGATCAATGCCTGTCCGGGATTGTTGACTATCAACGACCTGGTGCCGGTTTCGTTCAAGTCCGGGAACATGGCCGGATTTGTCTGCCATGGCGGCTGAAACCTGTTTGCATTCCTCTCAGGGTCTGCTATACTACGCCGTCTTTGCGTTGAGAAACGCGGGATAGGGCGGTGGAGGACGATGGGGTGGTGTTTGACAGGTGACGAGCAACTCAGATAGAATTGTCTTTCGCGAGTTGTACGCCCCGCACATTAACAACTGAATACGTTTTGTGTCCGGCTTGATGTAGGTCAAGGGAATAAGGGCACAGGGTGGATGCCTTGGCATCAGCGAGCGATGAAGGGCGCGGCATGACTGCGATAAGCCTCGGTTAGCTGTCTAGCTAGCTTAGCCGGGGATTCCCGAATGGGGCAACCCGCCTGGGTAAAACTCAGGCACCCGCAACGCGGGGGCAAACCGGGCGAACTGAAACATCTTAGTAACCCGAGGAAAAGAAATCAAAAGAGATTCTCCTAGTAGTGGCGAGCGAACGGGGAAGAGCCCAAACCGGTTTAGTTATCTACACCGGGGTTGTAAGACGCGAGACGATGGATCCGATATTCATCACAGAGTTACAAAGCTTCATCTTAATCGAAGGTCCCTGGAAGGGGCTACCATAGAGGGTGAGAGTCCCGTAGGTGAAAAGATAGAAGCCTCTGCTCGTGTTCTTGAGTACCACGGGACACGTGGAATCCCGTGGGAATCTGGGGGGACCACCCCCTAAGGCTAAATATTGCTGATGACCGATAGTGAACCAGTACCGTGAGGGAAAGGTGAAAAGTACCCCGGGAGGGGAGTGAAATAGAACCTGAAACCCTGTGCTTACAAGCAGTCAGAGGTTCGCTTCGGCGGACTGATGGCGTGCCTATTGAAGAATGAGCCAGCGAGTTACTTTGTGTGGCAAGGTTAAGCGATATACATTGCGGAGCCGAAGCGAAAGCGAGTCCGAATAGGGCGTCGAGTCGCACGGAGTAGACCCGAAACCGAGTGATCTAACCATGGTCAGAGTGAAGCTCGAGTAAGATCGAGTGGAGGCTCGAACTGGTGAATTAGGCAAAATTCTCGGATGAACTGTGGTTAGTGCAGGTGAAATGCCAAACGAACTCGGAAATAGCTGGTTCTCCCCGAAATGCATTTAGGTGCAGCCTCAGGTTGTAACCTGCGGGGGTAGAGCTCTGGATGAGCTAGGGGCCGTGAGGTTGCCGAACTCAACCAAACTGCAAATACCGCAGGCGTTAGCCTGGGAGTGAGACTGTGGGGGCTAAGCTCCATAGTCGAGAGGGAAACAGCCCAGACCATCAGCTAAGGTCCCTAATATAGACTAAGTGGAAAAGGCGGTGGCGTTGCACAAACAACCAGAAGGTTGGCTCAGAAGCAGCCATCCTTTAAAGAGTGCGTAACAGCTCACTGGTCGAGTGACACCGCACCGATAATTCAACGGGGCTCAAGTCTATAACCGAAGCTATGGAATTGCTGTAACAAGTAATTGGTAGGGGAGCGTTGTCTTTGCTGTGAAGTCGTGGCGTAAGCCACGGTGGAGCGGAGACAAGTGAGAATGCTGGCATAAGTAGCGTGAAGGCATGTGAAAACCATGCCCACCGTAAGCCTAAGGTTTCCTATGCAACGTTAATCGGCATAGGGTTAGTCGGCCCTAAGCCCAACCCTAATGGGGCAGGCGATGGATAGTAGGTTAATATTCCTACACCGTCTGATCTTCGTTTTAAGGCAAAGGGGGGACACAGTAGGATAGACAGAGCATGCCTATTGGACATGGTGTGTTCCTGGTCTTAGGCGTGCCGGAGCAGGCAAATCCACTCCGGCGTTAAGCTGAGGACAGGGGGAATTCGATGGGCAACCGGAGAAAACTCTGTTGATTCCACACTGGCAAGAAAATCCTCGTTGCTAGACGATCGGGCGTCCGTACCGCAATCCGCCACTGGTAGGCGGGGATAAAGGTCCCGAGGTGTTCGAGATAACCCTCGTTAAGGAATTCAGCAATCTAACCCCGTAACTTCGGAATAAGGGGGCCCGTCTCTATGAGGCGGGGACACAAAATTGGCCCAAGCGACTGTTTAACAAAGACACAGGTCCCTGCTAAAGCGAAAAAGCTGATGTATAGGGGCTGACACCTGCCCGGTGCTAGAAGGTTAAGGGGAGAGGTCAGGGCGCAAGCCTGAAGCTTTGAACCGAAGCCCTAGTGAACGGCGGCCGTAACTATAACGGTCCTAAGGTAGCGAAATCCCTTGTCGGGTAAGTTCCGACCCGCACGAAAGGTATAACGACTTGGGCGCTGTCTCAACGGGGGACTCGGTGAAATTGAATTGGGGGTGAAGATGCCCTCTACCCGCGGCCGGACAAAAAGACCCTGGCAGCTTTACTATAGCTTGGCACTGAACTTTGACTGGGCATGTGTAGCATAGGTGGGAGGCTGTGAAGCTGGGGCGTCAGCCTCGGTGGAGCCATCGGTGAAATACCACTCTTGTTCAGTTATGGTTCTAACCCGTGGATACGGGGACAATGTCTGGTGGGTAGTTTGACTGGGGCGGTTGCCTCCCAAATGGTAACGGAGGCGTCCAAAGGTTCCTTCAGCACGGATGGAAATCGTGCGTAGAGCGTATTGGTATAAGGGAGCTTGACTGTGAGACCAACAAGTCGAACAGGGACGAAAGTCGGGCAAAGTGATCCTACGGTTCTGAGTGGAAAGGCCGTAGCTTAACGGATAAAAGCTACGCCAGGGATAACAGGCTTATCTTGCCCAAGAGTTCATATCGACGGCAAGGTTTGGCACCTCGATGTCGGCTCGTCGCATCCTGGGGCTGGATAAGGTCCCAAGGGTCCGGCTGTTCGCCGGTTAAAGCGGCACGCGAGCTGGGTTCAGACCGTCGTGAGACAGGTCGGTCTCTATCCGCCGTGGGCGTTGGAGATTTGAGAGGAGCTCTCCCTAGTACGAGAGGACCGGGAGGGACAGACCTCTGGTGTGCCAGTTGTTCCGCCAGGAGCAACGCTGGGTAGCTATGTCTGGATGGGATAAGCGCTGAAAGCATCTAAGTGCGAAGCCCACCTCAAGATGAGATCTCCCACTGGGTTAACCAGGTAAGGTCGCAGGAAGACCACCTGCTTGATAGGCGGCATGTGTACGCACAGTAATGTGTTTAGCTTAGCCGTACTAATGACCGAGGCCTTGACCTACGTCAAATCGGACACAAAACGTATATACTCAAGATAGTGCGGAAACGCACATCGCGGGGTAGAGCAGTGGAAGCTCGTCGGGCTCATAACCCGGAGGCCGTTGGTTCGAATCCAACCCCCGCTACCAACAACTCGCGTTCCCAAGGGGCACAGGTTTCTGTGCCCCTTTTCTTTTGCCTTCGTCGTTCCTATCATTGGCTGCCATGAAGCCGCTCGAGGTCGTCGTCGGCGTGCGGACGCTGTTGCTCCTCCTCGGGGATCAGCTCGATGAGCGGTACCTGGTCGATGCCCGGCTCGACCGCGCACGACGCTACTGCCGCATCCGAGCGGTCGTTCGAAGGACTCCATTTTGTTCGTTGACAAGAGTCAACCCGCATGGTACGCTCGTGTAGGATGGTCGGATACGATGGACCATCGCAGTCGGAGAGTATCCCCATTCGGATGGGCCGGCATCCCCCATGTTCCGGCGTAGATGGTGGCAGCGTGATCAAGAAGAACACCGGTCCTGAAGGCGGTTGGCTCGTTACCTGCGACGGTTGTGGCAAGGAGATCCTCGCGCAGGTGTTCGAGGACCGCATCGTTGTCATGGACAAGCGCCATGGAGGCCGTCACA
>JAXGQG010000016.1:0-37719 GCA_040766535.1 Dehalococcoidia bacterium
ACGCCTCAATCCCGGTACTCAGCGGCGGCCGTATCGTTGCTGTTGTGGGCGTCGCCAACAAGGAGGCAGACTACACCGATACCGACGTGCTGCAGTTGACGCTGCTCATGGATTCGGTCTGGGGTGTTGTTGAACGGAAGCTGACGGAGGAGAAGGTCCGCAGCTTTGCCGAACGGCTGGAACGGGCGATGTCGGTCGGCAACCTCGCCTGGTGGCAGATGCGGCTTCCGTCGGGCGAAGTTGAGTTCGATGACCGCAAGGCGACCATGCTGGGGTATGCACCTGCCGACTTCGCGCACTACTCCGACTTCACCGCGCTGCTGCATCCGGATGACCGTGAGAACGCCACGCGGGCGATGCGCGACCATCTCGACGGTAACGCGGAGCGCTATGAAGTCGAGTACCGCATGCGAAGCCGGTCCGGAGACTATCACTGGTTCCGCGATGTGGGGAGCGTGACCGGGCGCGATGCGGAAGGGCGGCCGGCTCTCGTGACCGGCGTGGTGTTGGATATCACCGATCTGAAGGATGCCGAGGAGCAGCTTTCTCGATCCAACGAGGAGTTGCGTGACCTCGCGGCGCGCCTCGATGTCGCTCGTGAGGAGGAACGCGCCAGCGTCGCCTGGGAGCTGCATGACGAGGTGGCGCAGGCGCTCTCGGCCGTGAAGATGGATCTCACATCGTGCAGCACACGTCTCCCGGTGGCCGTTCAGGAACAGGTCAGACCGGCCCTCGCTCGCATGACCGGGCTGCTAGATTCCACCATCGCACGGCTGCGCCGGCTCTACACCGACCTCGTGCCGGTCATGCTGGAGGACCTTGGACTCCCGGCCGCCATCGAATGGCATGCCCAGCAGTTTGCCCTGCAGTCCGATGTGGCCGTGCGCATGGGGCGCGTCGATCCCCTCCGTCTATCGGACGAGCGTCTGGCACTGGCTCTGTACCGGGTGCTGCAGGAAACGCTGGAGCACGTGTATCGCGACCACCGCGCCACAGAGGTGACGATCGATCTCATGCTGGACGATGGCGTCGTTACCTTGCGACTGGTTGACAATGGAGAGGCGGTCTTGCCTGACGACAGCGGATTCAGATGCGGTCTTGTGCTCGCCAGCATCCGTGAACGTGTCCATCCGTGGGGAGGAAGCGTATCCGTTCAATCGGGCAGCGACCGGGGAACGGAGTTGCGAGTGGCTGTGCCGTTCGTGCGGAAGTGACGCTTCGCACGCGCGGCTGTGAATCGACTCGCACTATTAGACGGGGACGGACATCGGGGCAGCGTTGCAGGCCACATGGTAGCGCTTAAATACGAGGTTTGGTGACATGGTTGATCCGAAGATAGAGCCGATCGGGGCGCACCGCGGTTGGTGGACGAGACTCGTTGCGCCATCGGCGCGAATCACGGACCAGTGGCAGCGCGATCGCTCCGGCGTGCTGGCCGTGATTCTTGTGCTCTTCATAGCCGGGATTCCGGTTCTCTCTCTGCTGCAACACCTGGCGGCCATGAAGGACATCGGTTGGGATAATCCCCAGACGCCGATTGCCACAGTGGCGCTGCTGGCGGCGGTAACGGCGTACGTGCTCAATCGCAGAGGCTTCTATCTCTGGGCCACGGCCCTCTTCATCGGCTCGCTGCTTGCGGGCATCGTGGCGGCTACGTTCGTCACACTCGCCGGCCAGATGGAACCGTACTTCGGCCGCGGCGATGCGCATCTCCTGGTCTACCTTGTGCTGCCGGTGATGCTCGCCTCGACGCTGCTCCCCGGGCGCTGGTGGCCGCTGGTGCTGACGGCGGCCATCGCCTCGGTGCTGGCCGTGCCACTGGCCTTCCCCCACATTTCGTGGTTCTCAGTCTTGTACGGTCCCCTGCTGTATCTGCTCGCGGCCTCTGCCATGCTCATGATCCTGGGCGCATTGTTGGATTCCATCTGGCGCGGCAACTACCGGCGCACCACTGAGCGGGAAGAGCGCTTCCGCGCCTTGTACGAGCAGTCCCCCGATGCCATCGTCCTCGTTAATCCTGACGGAACGATAGAGTCCGTCAACCCCGCTGGCAGACGACTCTTCGGCTATGAGTTGGGTGAGATCGAAGGACGCCACGTACGCACGTTCTACGCCAGCCCGGACGACCGGGATGCCATCATCGCCAGGGTAGATGCCACCGGCAGTGTCGTGGACGAGCCCGTGAAAGCGCAGAGGAAGGATGGCACGGTGATGGACTGCCGCGTCACCATCTGGCGGCGCAGCGATGGAGCCGGCCGGCACGCGGGCTATCAGACCATCGTGCGGGATGTCACCGAACGCCTTCGCTCTGAAGAGGAGATCGAACTCAAGGGCCGGCTCCTCGACCTGGCCAACGATGCCATCCTGCTGATCGACCCCGGTGGCGAGATCGTCTACGCCAATGAGGCGGCAGCCCTGCTCACCGGGTACTCGCTGCCCGAGTTGTCGAGCATGAACATTCGGCGTCTCAACACTCCCGAAGGGGCGGAGCAGGTGCCGTCTCGCATCGGCCGGATGATCCGCGAAGGCGGCCTCGATTTCGAAGCAACGTGGGTTGCCATGGATGGCAGGCGCATCGATGTGGAGATTCGCTCTCGCTCTCTCGTCACTCGTGGGCGCACCCTCTTTCTCAGTGTGGCGAGAGACGTGACACGTCGGCACGCCGATGAGGCCGAACTGCGGCTACGCGGCGAACTGCTGGATGCGGCACATGATGCGGTGCTGCTGCACGACACCCGGGGCAAGCTCATCTTTGCGAACGAATCCGCTGCCCGGATGCTCGGCTACACGCGCGATCAGCTGCTGACCAAGAACGTGTGCGAGCTTCTCACGCCCGGTGAGTCCGCCCAGTTTGGACGCCGTACGGGCGAGCTGTTTGCGCGGCAGGCCATCACGTTTGAGTCCACATATCTCAGCAGTGATGGCAGAGCGCTGCCCGTGGAAGTACAGTCGCGGCTGGTGGAGTCGAGGGGCACGGCCTGTGTGCTGTCGATCGCGCGTGACATCCGCGGCCGCAAGCAGGCGGAGACAGCCCTTCGTGAGAGCGAGGCCAAGTATCGCGCCCTGTTCGAGCAGTCGATGGACGCCATCTGCATCAACACGCCCGACGGCTCGACCATCGATGTCAACCAGGCGTGGCTCGATCTCTTCGGCTATACGAGGGAGGAGCTTGGGGATGTTGTGGCCATCGATGTGTACGCTGACCCGGCCGACCGTACGCACTTCCTGGAGGCGATGGCGAAACACGGCGTGGTCGCCGACGAAGTCCGCTTCAAGCGAAAGGATGGCACCCCGTTCGATGTCCAGCGCGCGGTGATTGCTCGCAGGGACGAGCATGGACGAGTCGTCGCCTACCAGGGCGTCATGCGCGATATTACCGAGCGTAAGAAGGCCGAGCGCCTTCTCCGTGAGAGCGAGGAGCGCTTCCGCACCATCATGTCATCCATGCAGGACATTGTCTTCACGCTGGATAGGGAGCAGCGCCATACCGGTGTCTATGGTCCCTGGGTCGAAAAGAGCGGCCTGACACCGGCGTTCTTCCTGGGGAGAACGGCTGACGACATCTTCGGGTCCGAGGCGGCGCAGGTGCACCGCGAGGCGACCACGCGTGCGCTCCAGGGAGAGTTCGTGGTGTATGACTGGTCCGCGCCGTCGCAGAGCGAGGTCCACTACTACCAGACGTCGCTGTCGCCTATACGTGATGCCCACGGAAACGTGCAGGGACTGGTGGGTATCGGACGGGATATCACCCAGCACAAGGAGGTCCAGCGGGAACTGGAGTTGAGCGAACTGCGGTATCGCACGCTCTTCGAGCGTTCTCTCGACGCAGTCTGCCTGGTGGCAGCCGATGGCACGCTGCTCGAGGCGAATCCCGCGTATCTCACCCTTTTCGGTTACGCCGCTGACGATGTGGGCCGCGTTAATGTGCGGGAGCACTATCTGAATCCTGCTGAGCGTGATGAGTACGTGAATATGCTGCAACGTGACGGGGCGGTGATCGATCGGCACACGAGACTGGTGAGAACCGACGGCACCGTCATGGACTGTGTCCGCTCCTCTGTTGCCCACAGGGATGAATCGGGCCGCATCGTGACCATCCAGACCGTGACCCGTGATGTGACCGCGTGGGTCCGTGCCCAGGACGACCTGCGCCGCAGTGAAGAGAAGTACCGCGCGCTGTTCGAACAGTCGATGGATGCGGTCGCGGTCTATGCCGTTGACGGCAAGCTGCTCGACGCGAATCCGGCGCATCTGGCCCTTTTTGGACTGTCGGCCGCCGATATCGGCAAGCGAGGCGTCCTCTCGCTCTATGTGAATCCGTCCGACCGGGATGAGTTCCTGCGACTTCTGGAGCGTGATGGCGCGGTAGTCGATCAGGAGGTGAGGCTCAGGACGGTCGACGGCAGGGAAATGGACTGTGTGCGCACTGCCGTGGCGCGGCGGGACACTGAAGGCAGACTGGTGGCGGCACAGACGGTAACGCGCGACATCACTGAGAAGAAGCGGGCGGACTCCGTCTTGCGGGAGAGCGAGCAACGCTACCGCATGATTGCCGACGATACCATTGACATTATCTGGCGTATGGACCTCGACATGCGCTTCACATACGTGAATCCGGCGGTGGAGAAGGTATTTGGCTTCACGCCTGAGGAATGGGTCGGCACATCCCTGGGTGATCACTGCTCACCTGAAGAGTTCAGCCGGATCCGGGCGATTGCCGCGGAACGGGTCCAACACTATCTCGCTACGGGGCAACATGGCGAAGGCGTGCTGTTCGAAGCCACCGTGTTTGATCGCCGCCGTATCGCCGTCCCCGTGGAGGTCCGCGCAAAGTTGATCCTCGGAGTGGATGGACGCCCGATCGCCCTGCACGGCATCACGCGAGATATCCGCGAGCGGAAGACGGCGGAGCTGGAGATTACTCAATCGAGGGAAGAACTGCGGCGTTTGGCTGAACAGCTGCAGGAACTCGCGGCCCACCTGGAAGAGGCCCGCGAGAAGGAGCGCACCGGTATTGCGAGAGAGTTGCATGACCAGCTCGGCCAGGCGCTCACGGCACTGAGCATGGACCTGGGGGCCGTACAGCGGGCAACCGCCGCCGGTCAGACGGTGTCGGAGGATCGGTTGCAGCGGATGAAATCACTGTTGGAGGAGACGGTGGTTGATGTTCGCAGGCTCTCGTCTGATCTGCGCCCCGGCATACTCGATGATGCCGGACTGCTGGCGGCCATCGAGTGGCAACTGCAGCAGTTCCAGGAGCGTTCGAACATCCGCTGCGAATTCGAGACGAGGGTGCGCGATTGCCAGCTGGACCGCCCGCGAACCACCGCCCTCTTCCGCGTCTTCCAGGAACTGATTACGAATGTTGGCAGGCATGCCGGCGCAACGCGGGTTCGGGTCTCGTTTGACCGGGTCGATGGAGACTGCGTCCTCACTGTGGAGGACGACGGTAAGGGGATCACAGAGGGGCAGGCGAACGCCCCAACATCATTGGGACTCATCGGTATCCGAGAGCGGCTCCGCCCGCTTGGAGGCAGGATAGAGTTCATGCCACGCGTACCGAAGGGCACCACGGCCCGCGTGACTGTGCCACTGCCGTAGCGGGCGGGCAGTCGGTCACGCGATGCCCTGCTGCTATGGCTCTGCCGCAAGTACGGAGTCCATGGACTCGCTGAGAAGATGCCACAGCGGGTCCAGCCATTCGTAATGCTCCGGCTTCATCAGGCACGACCGCAGGCAGACCGCCGTCTCGGCCTCCAGTGCAACGCCTTTCCAGACCTCTCGCAGCGAGACTGTGGGGTATGAGAACAGCGCGAGGTGCAGGTCGCGTTCCGCCGCGGCGTTGAACAACTGTCGGCTCAGACGTGATACGCCCGACGCCGTCGTGGCACGAGGTGCGAAGACGACGATGTCAAGTTCCGGCTCGAACATCGTCAGGAAGCGGGCATCAGCTCGCAATCTGCCGTAGAGGCCCAGCGCAGCGTTACGGCATCGCGTCAGACCCTGGGCGAATTCGCCACCACGGGTCATCGGCAGTAACCGCTGCGTGGCCCAGAGCGCCACCGCCGAGGCCCCCGCACGTGAACATTCCAGGCTTATCTCGCCGAGATGCAGGTCGGACGAACTGAAGTAGGTGTAGGGCGAGTCGTGCTTGTACAGCCTGCCCACCGCCGGGTCCTTGAACAGCACACAGCCGCACCCGTATGGTTGCAGTCCATGCTTATGCGGGTCGATGACGATGGAGTCGGCCTCTCCCAGTCTCCGGTACGTCTCCGCCGCCTCACGCTCCAGGTTGTCGACGAGCACGTAGTAGCCACCGTACGCCGCGTCCGCGTGGAGCCTGAAGCCGTACTTGTCTCTCAATGACAGGATATCGGGCAATGGGTCCACTGCTCCCGCGCCGGTCGTGCCGATCGTGGCCACCACCGTGCCAACGCCGCCTCGGCGCAGGCAGTCCTCCAGGGCGTTCGCATCCATGCGCGAGCGCGCGTCGCCGGGGATGCTCTCAAACGGCAACTTGAGCACGTCGGATATCCTGCTGTGTGTGTAGTGCGCCTGAGAGGACGCCACCACTTTCTTCCCCGGGTTGAGCCTGCCTGAAACCCACAGTGCCTCGAGGTTGGCCATGGTGCCGCCGCCGGCCAGGTGACCCAGGTGCGTCTCCCAGCCGAACATGCGGGCGATCTCTGCGACGGCCTCCTTCTCCATTTTTGAGCTGGCGCGGCCGCCGTCGAGCGCATGGTTGTTGGGATTCACCCACATAGCCAGCATGTAGGCAAGGCGCGCCACCGGGTGCGGTGGCTTCAGCATCTGTCCCGCATAGAAGGGATGGAAATAGGGGTAGTTGTCCTGCAACCGGTCGGCCGTCTCCAGCAGCACTTCGCGCATCTGCGCGAAATCCCCCTGGTTCTCCACGTCGGGAAGCTGCGAGAAACCCGCCTCCATGCGTTCAAGAGCCTCGCGTAGCAGGCTCAATCCTTCCTTCTCAAGCTCCATCGGATTCCTCCTCGAGATGCGATGCGATGACAGCTGGCACGCCACAGTATAACAAGGCGCTGAACGTTGCAGCCGGCATTCGAGCGGGACCGTTCCATGACGGTCATCCTGTCCGCGGACTGTGATAGTCCCTCCCGTCTCCCGTATACAAAGGTATGAGATCTCGCCCTGAGAGGGCGGATTCTTATTCGGTCTCACGGCGAGGAGGCGATATGAAGCGTTTGGGGGCGTATGGGATCACTCTTCTTCTTGTTGCCGCCATGCTGCTGCCGCTTGTCCCCGGTTGTACGCCGGCGCAGGCTGCTGAGGGATACCTTGTCCTCGTTCCCGAGGCGCTACAGAGCGGCAGTGAGGCGTCGGTATCCTTCAGTCTGTACGGCCATGACGGTCCCGTTCGGGATCGGGTGGTGGTGAGACTGATGCAGGGCAACAACGAGTTGTCGAAGGGCACCGCCACGGTGCATGGCAATGGCGCCGTGATGTTGTCTGTCCCCGATGTAGATGACGGCGAATACACCGTCGTAGTGAGCGGTACGGGGTTCGAACAGCGAGCCTCCGTCCTCGTCGAGAATACGCGAGTGCTGTTCGTCGAGACGGACAAGCCTATCTACAAACCCGGCCAGCTGGTGCACATCCGCGTGCTCAGCCTCGATCCGGAACTGAAGCCGCTTTCGACGGCGGTCACGGTCGAGGTGCTGGATGCCAGGGGCATCAAGTTGCTGCGCTCCGTCGCGCAGTCCGATGAATACGGCATGGTGAATATCGATATGCCGCTGGCGGACGAGTTGAACCTTGGCGTCTGGAAGATAGTGGCGCAGTGCGAAGGTGCGAAGTCTCAGACAGACATCCGCGTGGAGCGGTACGTGCTCCCGAAGTACGACGTGAACGTTGAGCCTGTCCGCGATTGGTTCCTCGTCGGCGATGAGATCAGCGGCGTCGTGTCTTCGCAGTACAGCTTCGGGAGACCGGTACGGGGCGAGGTGGAAGTGGTTGCCTCACGGTACGTGGGACAGTGGGAACAGTACGCAACATTCCGCACGGTTATCGACGGCAGCGCCGAGTTTCGTATTCCGGCCGCGGGTTACGTGGCTGGAGTGCCTGAGGCGGGTGGACAGGGCAATGTCATGCTCGACGTGACGGTTGTTGAAGAGACCACCGGCTACGTTGAGCGCACGTCCTGTCTTCTGACGGTTGCTGATTCGCCCCTGAACCTGGTGCTCGTTCCGGAAGGGGCGGCGTTCAAGCCGGGGCTCCCTTTTGACGTACTCATCATCAGCGAGAGCCCTGACAACCTGCCTGTGGACGCGAAGGTGCGAGTGGAAGTCACCTTCTTGGACCAGGAGTTCAATGACATAAAGTCTGTAGAGAAGACTGTGTCCACCAGTGGAGGCAAGGCGCTCCTGGGTCTCGATGCTCCGCTTGCGGCGGTGGCGATGTCCATCGTGGCGGCAGCCGAAGGCAAGCAGGTGGAAAGAGTGGTGCAGGCCTCCTATTCTCCCTCCTCCAGCTTCATTCATGTGGAGCAGGTGAGTGACGGAGTACCCCGCGTGGGAGAGGACATCGAATTCAGGATCCACGCCACCCAGGAAGCGGTGACCTTCTACTATGAGGTCGTGTCGCGTGACCGCATCGTCTTCTCTGACTACACGCATGAGCCTCAATTCTCATTCCAGACCACGCCGCTCATGGCGCCGTCCTCCCGTTTGCTCGTCTACCAGGTGCTGGGCAATAGTGAGATCGCCGCTGATTACGTGCCCTTCAAGGTTACGGGCGAGTACCCGCATGACGTCAGCCTCTCGGTGAACACCGATGAGGCGGAGCCGGGGGACGATGTTGAGATACGGATAGAGACGCAGGGCCGCGCCAGAGTCGGTCTTGCGGCGGTGGACAGGTCTGTCTTCATCCTCGCCGAGAACCGGCTGAATCTGCAGCAGGTGTTCGCGGAACTGGAGCGGCTCTACATGGATCCTCAGGCGGAACTGCATGAGGTGAGCGTGTACCCGGCGATAGAAACGAAGGGTGCCGCCGACGTATTCAGCGACGCAGGGCTGGTGGTCCTCACCAACGCCGACGTCCCTGAAGGTCAGCGTTTCGTATGGGAGGGTCAGCAGGGATTCTGGGATGGACTGTTCAGGTTCCTGGCCAAAGGCGGCATGGTGCCCGAAGCCGCGATGGATATGCTGGCTGGAGCGGTGCCGCCACAGGCTGCCCCGGCGCACGCCGAGAACTCCGGCGAGGGTCTGGTGGCTGTCGAGCGGGTGCGCCAGTACTTCCCTGAAACGTGGCTCTGGGAGCAGTTGGAGACCGGCACTAACGGCCGCGCTACTCTCGATGCCACCGTGCCCGACTCGATCACCACATGGATGCTTCGGGCGGTCGGCATCTCACCGCAGCACGGCCTCGGTGTCGCCGAAGCGGAACTGCGCGCGTTTCAGCCGTTCTTTCTGACGCTCGACCTGCCGTATGCGGCCATACGCGGAGAGGAGTTCCCCGTCTCTGTGGCCATCTACAACTATCTTGATGTTGAACAGGAGATGCGGGTCGAGATCGAAGCGGCGGACTGGTTCGATCTGCTTGATGATGCGGTCCAGACGGTCCGGGTCGGTCCCAACGAATTGGCCTCGGCGTCATTCACCATTCGGCCAATCGGCCTCGGCGTGAACACTGTTGAGGTCAGTGCACGGGGACAGGCCGCCGCTGACGCACTGAAGAAGACGGTTATCATCGAACCGGAGGGTGTCGCCCGGGAGGTGGTGGAGAACCTCGCGCTTTCCTCTGGCAGCAGCCGTGTGTTTGAAACCTCGATTCCCGGGATGGCCGTTGACGGCTCCGGCAGGGCCTATCTCGCCCTGACGTCCAGCCTGCTGGCGCAGACGATGGAAGGTCTCGAGGGGCTCATTCAGATGCCGTTCGGCTGTGGCGAACAGAATATGATGCTGTTCGCACCCAACGTGTATATCACACGGTATCTCGAGGAGAGCGGGCAGCTCAAGCCCGAGGTTCTGGCCAGGGCTGAGATGATGATGACCACCGGATACCAGCGTCAGTTGACCTATCGGCGGGGTGACGGCAGCTTCTCTGCGTTTGGCCAGTCCGACCAGGAGGGTAGCCTCTGGTTGACCGCGTTCGTCCTCAAGGCGTTCTCCGAGGCGGAGGGCATCGTCTACATCGATGAGCAGGTTATTCGCGAGACGCTCGAATGGGTGGTGTCGCATCAGAACAGTGACGGTTCCTTCGCTCCGGTGGGCTTCGTCCACCACCAGGAGATGCTGGGAGGCCTCCAGGGCAAGGACGCGCTTACGGCGTACGTCGCGGTCGCGCTGAACGAAGCGGGCGAGAGCGCTGCTTCGCGCAGGGCGGTCCGGTATCTGGAAGGCAGACTCGATGGCATTGAAGACGTCTACACCCTCGCCCTCACCGCGTACGCGCTGGTGCTGGGTGACAGCGACAGCAGTGACGAGGCCGTCTCCAGGCTGATGGAGCTGTCGAGAGAGGACGAGAACGGGTTGTTCTGGGGCGATACCATACGCCCGCTGCAGGAAGAGCAGCAGAGAATGCCGTACCCGGTCCAGCAGAATTCGGCGGCCATCGAGACTACGGGCTATGCGACCATGGCGTTGACGCTTCATGGCGACGCGCTTGATGCCGCCCGGGCCGCTCAGTGGATCGCCGCGCAACGCAACTCGCTCGGCGGCTTCGGTTCGACTCAGGATACGGTGGTTGGCATCCAGGCGCTCGTCACTTACCAGACCGGCGCCCGCAGCGACGTCGATCTGGACGTGACCGTCGCGGGTGACGGCTTCCGCACGCAGTTCACCATCACCCCGCACAACTACGACGTTCTCCAGATCGTCCAGTTGCCGCTGGATGGAGAGTTCGAGATCCTCGTTGAGGGTCAGGGAAAGGCCGTAGCCCAGGTGGTGCGCCGGTTCAACATGCCCGACGTCGAGCAGCCCGACGTCGAGATACTGTCCGTCGAGGTTGACTACGATACGACTGAGGTAGAGGTGGACGACACGATCTCCGTGTCCGCCCGGCTCTCCTTCAATCCGCCTCAGCCTGCGGAGGCCGGCATGGTGGTGCTGGACATCTCGGTGCCGACCGGATTCGCGCCCGTTGCCGGCACGCTCGATTCCGCGCTCGAAGCTGACGCCCGACTGAAACGCTACGAAATCGCCGGACGCAAGGTTATCTTCTACATCGAGAACTTGCACCAGGGCGAGAGTGTCTCGCTCACGTTCGACGTGAAGGCGCTGTATCCCGTCAGGGCGAAAGCGGTGTCTTCGAGGGCATACGCGTACTACAGTCCGGACATTAGTGGCCAGACGCTGGGTCCCGATGTCACGGTTCGATGAACATAGTCTCGCCGCCGGAGGAAGCGCGCTGCCGCTTCCCCCGGCCTTCAGGTGAGATATCGTCGGCGCCGTCGCGAGGCGCTTCCTGTCAAACTGTGTATACTATTGACAATAACCATGACATGGCATGACATCATCAGTCTCCATGTGGCGGGCTCCGCTGGCAAGGGCAAGGGAGCTGTCCCACTTAAGTGGAGTGATGTACCCGAGTCCCTTGTCACCCTCGCCGGGCGCATGAAGGTTGTGCTCGACCCGAACGTGCCGGTTGAGATCGCCCCATCGTGGCTTGGCGCGCGTGCCATGGTATCGGCGGGAGGCAAGAGAGGCAATCGCATCCGGTTGGGTGGTGCGCTGGCGGCGCGGTTGTCCCCTGAGGCTCTCGAAGGCGTGATGGCGCACGAACTCGCCCATATCAAGTGTATGCACTGGGAGCTGTTGTTGGCCGGAAGCGCGCTCGCCGCCCTTGGCGGCATCGCGGTAGGGCTTGCCGTCGACCTTTCCACCGTCTGGAGGCTCATCCTCGGTGGCAGTGTGCTCGTGCTGAGTGCGTCTGTGCTGAGCTGGGTATCCGAGTATGAGGCGGACAGTGTGGCCGCGCAGTTCGTTGGCTACAGCGTGATGGCCTCAACGCTGCGCGAATTGCGCGACTCCGGATTCCGCACCCGGGCTGAGTTCACGCATCCGCCCGATGGGAGCCGGATGCGCCAGTTGCTCTGGGCACGCTGGCTGCACCGGCATCGTGGCTGGTAGCGCTCCGGCGTTCTGCTACTTACGTTCCAGTTCCTTGAAACGATATCCGATGCCGCGCTCGCCGATGATGTACTGCGGGCGCTTGGGGTCCTCTTCCAGCTTGCGCCGCAGATAGGTGATGTACAACCAGAGGTATTGATCCTCGTCCCGATATTCGTAGCCCCAGACGCGCCGCAGCAACGTCTCGTGTGTCAGCACCTGCCCCGCGTTGCTGACGAGGTGATAGAGCAGTCTGAACTCGGTGGGTCGCAGGTGCACTTCGGCTCCGCGCACGATGACCTTACGCCGGTTGAAGTCGATGGACAGGTTGTCGTCCACCCGGATCTCCGTCTTGGGAACTGGGCTGGGCATCTCAGTGCGCCGCAGCACGGCGCGCACGCGTGACACCAGTTCCTTGGGGCTGAACGGTTTGGTCATGTAGTCGTCGGCCCCGAGGTCAAGCCCTCGCACCTTATCTCCCTCGTCGCCGCGCACGGTCAGCATGATGACTGGCGTGGTGGCCACCTCGCGGATGCGCCGTAGCGTCTCGAATCCATCCATGTCGGGCATCATGACGTCCAGTATGATGACCTCGGGCATCTCCTCAGTCACTTTGCGCAGCGCTTCCTCGCCGCCGGAGGCGGTGAACACCTGAAACCCCTCGAGTTCGAGGTTCATGGCCACCGCCTCGGCTATTCGCTGCTCATCGTCAACCACGAGCGCGGTTCGAGTCTGACGTGCCGCCGTTTCCCTGGGTGTTGCTGCGTCCACCGGCGTGTTACTCCTCCCTGGCGATGGGCAGGCTGAACGTGAAATGGGAGCCTTCCCCCGGGCGGCTCTCCACCCATATGCGTCCGCCATGCGCCTGTACCAGTATCCTGCAGATGTGCAGCCCGAGGCCGGTGCCGGGTACCGTACCCATGCCTGACTCGGACACGCGATAGAAACGCTCGAAGATGCGGCTCTGCTCGGCCTCGGAGATGCCGATTCCCTGGTCGCCAATCGATATCTGGACTTCGTCCCCGGCGACTGCCCCTTCTACCGTAATGGTGCCGCCCTCAGGCGAGAACTTCATGGCGTTCTCGATGAGGTTGGTGAGCACCTCGTTGATCTTCTCCGGGTCCCCCATCACCGGCGGGAAGTCACCGGGGAAGCTGACCACGAGTTCGTGCGTCTCGTCCAGTTCCGCGAGACGCTTCGCCACGCGCTGCGATTCCTTGACCAGATCGATGAGCATTGGGTTGAGGGATACGGCGTTGGCCTCCAGCCGAGTGGTATACAGCAGTCGGCTTACGAGGCGTGAGAGCCTGTCGCTCTCCTCCTCTATCGCGCCCAGCTTCTCCCGGACCACTTCCTCGCTCCATTTCGCGTCCGAACGCGCCAGCGTGCTGGCGTATGCCTTGATGATCGAAATCGGTGTCTGCAACTCGTGTGAAACCAGCGCCAGCAGGACGGAGCGGATGTGATTCACCTGTTGCAGCTTGCCGGCGTCGCGGACGTTGACAACAGCGCGGCGCAGCTTCCCCGACCGTGAGCACTGCACCGCGAAATGCAGGTCCACCCCCAGCTTGTGACCCTCGGTTGTGGCCATGGTGCCCTCGATGTCGAAGGTGCCGCACTCTCCCAACGCCAGCGGACAATTGCTGTTGCACAAGGGATTGTCGTTGTTGTCGTACACGCGCAACACGTCGCAGCATAGCCGGCCGAGCGCATCCTCCCGGCGGATGCCGGTGAACTGCTCCAGTGCCGGGTTGAACACCGTGATGCGGTGGTTCTTGTCGACTCCCAGTATGCCGTCGGCACTCAGTGCTATCACGGCGGCGGAAGAGGTTCGAACGCGAGGGGCTGGCGGTTCACGCGGCACGCTGTTTGACTCGATGGCTTCCACGCTGGTAGAGGCCGCCGGTACGCCATTCGGTTCCTGCCGCATCGATGCTCTCCGGTGCACGGTCTCTAGTGGAAATCAAAGGTGATTCTTGTGAACCTGTGCGTCAGCGCAAAGGCAATTCTAGCAGAGTAGCCCCTAGACTTCTTCCATCTGAATCGGAGGTTGTCTGTTCCATGTGGCCCTATGTCCTGTACTTCGTTCTCGGCGGCACCCTGGTGACTGCGGTCGCCTACGTTGGTAAGCACGGCGACGGCATGACCGCGGCGTTCATTGCCAGCCTGCCCGTGCTCTTCATCGTGAACGTCTTCCTTCTGTATCACAACGGGGGAGTCTCTGCGGGACTCATATATGCCCGTGGCGCTCTTCTCTATCTTCCGATGTTCGTAGGGTGTGTCCTGTTGACGATGGTGCTTCTTCCCAGGATAGAGGCGCCGCTGGCGGTGCTCGCGGGAGTATCGGTGTACGCGCTCCCGGCGATGGTGCGCCCGCTGATCGTGCGCCGAAGGACGCGCCGCGAAACAGTCGTTGCTTCCCCGGCGACTCAACCTCAGGTTGGTTCAGGGCTTGTGCAGCAGGTGGCTGGACATGCTGAAGAACTCCATTCTTGACGAGCGGCTCAGCGAGGCTGAGGCAAGCGCCGTGTGCAACGTGCTTGTCACCAGACTTGGAGGGTCATACTCCCGTCTTCTGGGAATCAAACTGGCGGGGATGGAATCGGACGAATCCTTCAAGTGGTTTGTCGCCTCTGTGCTGCTGGGTTCGCCGGTGCGCGCAACCAGCGCCCTTGCTGCCTACCGCATGCTTGAATCGCGTGGCCTCCTGGATGCCCGCCGCCTCGGTGCCGTTGACGAAGCTGTCCTTGCCGAGAGCCTGCTTGCCGCTGGCATCACCGGATACACGCGGAGGGTCGCAGGCACATTGAGGCTCGCTGTTGAGTCGCTGGTGAACGACTACGACGCCGATATCAACCGTCTGCACTTTTTCGCCGAGGATGCGAATGACCTCGTGGTCCGGTTGCGCCGGCTCGGCCGTAAGGTTCCGTGCCGTGCCGTGAACCTGTTCCTCCGGGAGATGAGAGGTGTCTGGGAGAAGGCGCACCCCGGCGTGTCGGGCGCTGCCGTCGAGGCGGCACGTTGCCTGGGGATTGTCGGTGAAGCAGTGGCGGTGGGAGAAGCTGAAGACGAGTTGCGTGCCGTGTGGGAGCGTGCATCGCGCGCTGACAGGACGTATGCCGACTTCGAAGTCGCCCTGGTCCGCCTCGGAGAGAACTACTGCGAGATGCGTCGGTGCATCGTGTGCCCGATGGGGAAACTGTGTATTAGCCGGACCAATGATGTGAAAGAGAGACTATGCCCGGACATGACCTCCACAGCTGGAGGCCGCGACCGGACTCCCGCGGAACGTACTGCGAGGAGGTGAACAATGGCTCAGAAAGGACAGCCCGCGAAGCCCGCACCCAAGCCCGGCGCGAAGAAGTAGGTACTGTACGTCGATGAATTGATCGACGCAATGATAGAAGGAGGAGAAGCGAAATGGCCAGCAAAGGACAGCCCGCGAAGCCCGCACCCAAGCCCGGCGCGAAGAAGTAGATAGCACACGTCGCTGAGATGATCTACGCAAAGTTAGTAGGAGGAGAAGCGAAATGGCCAGCAAAGGACAGCCCGGCGTGAAGCCCGCAACCTAAGTCGGCGCGAAGAAGTAGATACCACACGTCGATGAGTTGATCGACGCAACGATAGAAGGAGGAGAAGCAAAATGGCCAGCAAAGGACAGCCCGCGAAGCCCGCACCCAAGCCCGGCGCGAAGAAGTAGGTAGTGCACGTTGCACAACCTCGGAAGGATGAAGGAGGACACTGGCGTGGGCAAGAAACCCAGTGGGAAGTAACATCCCTGTCGGAAGATAGGGACTCAGGGAGGCAGTGACATGTTTGGGAAGAAGAACGATTCGGCTACAGTGACCGGCGAGCCCGAGAAGACGAAGAAGCTTTCGCCCCGTGAGGTAATGGCGCAACAGATCGACGCGGTCGAGCCCGGTAAGGAGATATCCTTCAGGCTCGGCCAGATCTACGTGAAGCCGTACATCACTGTGGTTCGCAACAGTGCCGGCAAGAAGTTCACCGTGTTCCAGGATGGCAAGGACGCGGCTGGAAATCCCGCTGGAAAACGCGGCAAGTTCTGGGACTGCGACAAGGCCAGGGACATCGCCAACTGGATTGCCGAGCGTGAAGGCACATCCTATCGGGCGTAATCCGCTGACGGCTGTGGGCGACGTGCTCGCCCGGCTGCCGCAGTAGCCGGATCGTCTGCCTGGAGCATGTCGCTGCCCCTCGAGTCCGCGTCAGGAGTCATCAGGGCGCCGGAGATCCGCCGCAAGGTGGGGCCGGCGCCCTCTCCATTTCCGGGACGGTCGGTTGCGATCAGTAGCCGCGTTTCGATGTATGACCCGCCTCTGTCTGGGCCCTCGTTTGCTCTGCTGCGCGTTGCTCCAGCAGGTGCCGCGGAGGTAACAAGACTTGACACGCCGGGGCAACTCTGATACCGTAAGAGATACCCCAAGCAATCGAGCTCAGGGGAAAGGCCAAGGGCCCAGCAGGCAATAGCTGAAACGGTTTCGCAGCATTTATGTAGCGGGATCGGGCACGGCGAAAGCTCAGAGGGACAGGTCCTAACCCGCCCGGTAAGGTTGCTTGGGGTTTCCTTTTGTCCGGTTCCCCCCGCTTTTTGCGACACTTCTTTCTCTCACGGCCGTTCTAGCCTGCGCCCTTGCGGGTCGTGCGCGTGGGCCTGATTTCTCTCCAGCCTGGCGACGCAACCCATTGCCTCTGCGGCCCGTCGCGGTTATCCGCCATGGCAGCGCTTGACGACATAACATGTCGTATGCGACACACTTGACCATTGGAGTCGTGTCGTCTATAGTGTTTAGTCTGCGCTCGGATCCACTCGATACGCAAAGTCCTTGTTATGTCGTATACGATATGTTGTTGTGCCATATCGTGGAAGGAGTCTATGGAGATTATCGGGGAATACGTTGATCGAATACTGACGGTTGAGATGCGGCCGCATCAGTTCGACGTGCGGGGCAAGATTCACCTTCTGTATGAATACGCGCGCAAACAGGCCGGCGTCCCGTCTCTGAGTCTGCTTGCCGCTCAGAAGGTGCTGGACCGCGTCAAACGTGACGACAATGTGCTGGTGGTGACCGGTACCGGCAGCAAACCCTTTCTGCCGAATGGAGAGTCGGATGGACCTCTTGGCTGCGCCAGTATCGCGCGTGCCCTTGCTCTTGGACTTGGCGCGAAGCCTGTGTTTGTTGTCGGCGAGAACGATGTGAACGGCATGAAGGCTTGTGCCCGCGCCATCGGCCTCAACGTTGAGGACTACCAGTACCGCAATACCGCCATGGTGTTGGGTTTCCCCTCTGACGCGGCAGCGGCGGAGAAGAGGGCTGCGGAGATACTGGACCGGTTCAATCCCACCGCGATGTTCTCGGTCGAGACGCTGGGTCCCAGCGAGAAGGGTGTGTACCACAGTGTGCTCGGCTTCGATGTGACAGCGCATCTGCCCAAGTTGCACGCGCTGTTCGACAAGGCACAAGCCCGTGGCATCCTGACTATCGCCGGCATCGACGGCGGAAACGAACTGGGCAGCGGTGCCATCGCGGACGGGGTACGCCAGATCATGCCGTATGGCGCCCGATGTCAGTGTCCCTGTGGCGGCGGCAATGCGTGCCGCGTGCCCGCTGATGTCGTCTTCCCGGCAACCACATCGAACTGGGCCCTCTACGGGGTCGTCACGATGCTGGCCATGCTGCTCAAGCGTCCCGACCTGCTTCAGGACGTTGCCTCCGAGCACCGGATGCTCGAGGCGTGTGTCGCTGCCGGCGTGAGCGATGGCATGACGTTCCGGCCGATCATGGCCGTGGATGGCATGTGTGATGCTGCCAACGAAGCGCTTGTCACTCTGCTGCATGAGATCATCAATAACGGTCTGCTCGAAGCCGAACTCGACCGTTCGGTGTAGAGAGCCGTGAAAGAGAGAGGAGAGTTCTGAATGAGATTCAAGACTGGTCTTGCGGCCGGCCTCGCCCTGATGGCGTTGATCCTGTCCCTCGGCCTTGGCTGCGCTGCGCAGCCCGCGGACGGCACAGGCGACGACCCGGCGGGTGGAAAGGCGATTACCTGGACACTGGATACGTACTTCCCCGCTGGTCTCTATCTTTCTGACGGCGTGCAGGGCTTCTGTGACGCGGTCAACAAGCGTGCCGAGGGTGGGTTCGTCATCGAGCCCGTATTCGGCTCTGCTCTCGGTGTGGCCGGGCCCGACGTTGCCAACGCCCTCGGTGCGGGTACGTTTGAGATGGATTACACCGCGTTCCCCTATCTTTCCAACGATATTCCGGTTATGGGCATCATGGGCCTGCCAATGCTCTGCAAGGACACCTATGAGGGCTTCATGGCCGATTTCGTGCTGCAACCCTACTACAGGGGGGAGTTGTCCTCCCGCAACATCGTGCTGGCCGGTGGGCTCTGGTCCTTCCCCAAGCAGATCGTCTGGTCCAAGAAACCCATCAGGACGGTTCAGGACTTCTCGGGCACGACCTTCCGGGCTGGCTCTGCCGAGGCCACGCTGCTGATCGACGCTCTCGGAGCTGACGTTATCAGCATGGCGCAGCCAGAGGTGTATACCGCACTTCAGCGAGGCATGCTCGACGCCATTCTTGGTTCGACTGCCACCGCTATCGGTGTGTCCGCATGGGAAGTGCTGGATTATGGCATCGACCTGACCGTCTCGCTTGGCGGTTCCGGCCTGCTTATCAACCAGGATGCCTGGAGTGAACTCCCGGCGAAGTACCAGCTCATCGTTACTGAAGAGGCCGACCGTGCTGCAGCGGAGTTGAATATCAAGGCCATTACTGAGGGTGCGTTGGGTTGGGAGCAGCTCACCAGCAAGGGAATCGAGCGCATCAACCCTGAAGCCGCTGTCATCAACGAGATCGCCGCCATGGCGGCGCCGATCTGGGACAATTGGGCACAGCAGAAGGGTGGTGTCGCCGCCCAGGCTCTGGCCGAATTGCGCGCGGTCCTCGGGCGCTAGCATCCCGCGGTAGTAGACCGTAGTAGTGTCGTCTTGCAGCGCAGCCCTCCGGTGATCACCGGAGGGCTGCGCTCAGATATCTCCTCTGTGGGGGCAGTAATGAACGCTCTGCGTAGATTCGCAAATTCTCGCGTGGTCGATCGGATGTCACACTGGGTCTCCGTCGGTTCAGCACTCATGCTCATGCTGATGATGGGACTCATCGTCTTTGAGGTCTGCCTGCGGGAGATAGGCGGGACCAGTACCAAGATCGCGCACGACTTCTCTGGCTACATGCTCGTGGCTGTGGCGTTGTGGAGCGCGGCGGAAGTCATGGCGAGTGGTAAACACATCAACGTGACCGTCGTCGCGGACAGGCTCCGGCCCCGGGTCCGAGGCGCCCTCTGGCGTGTCAGCCATGTTCTCTCCCTGGTACTGTCTGCTGTCCTCTTCTACTCCTCGGCGCTCCTTGTATGGAAGTCCTTGGTGAATGGGACGGTTACTGGCGGCCTCTATCAGATACCGGTGTTCATTCCTCAACTCGCTATCCCCATCGGTTTCTTCTTCCTCATGCTGCAGCTGTTCGTGAATACACTGAGACTCTTCTGGGGTGACGAGCAATGAGCAATGAACAACTGCTGGTAGTCATCGTCTGTGTCGTCTTCGCTCTTATGGCGGCAGGCAATTGGGTCTTCGCTTCTCTGGGGCTGGCGGGCGTGCTCGGTATCTGGCTCTTCGGGGCAAACGTGCCTGCGGCAGCGTCCCTGCAGATGTGGGCCTCGTTGAACAGCTTCGTCATGACGGCGATACCCCTGTTCATCTTCATGGGCGAGGTGATGCTGCGCAGCGGCATCAGCGATTCTCTCTATAGCGGCATCTCCAAATGGGTTGGCAGGCTGCCCGGTGGGCTGCTGCACTCCAACATCGTGTCCTGCGCCTTGTTTGCCGCCATCTCCGGCTCCAGTATCGCTACTTCCGCCACGGTCGGCACGGTCGCCATTCCAGACCAGACGAAACGCGGCTATGACAAGGGCCTGGTGATAGGCTCGCTCTCCGCCGCCGGGACGCTGGGGATTCTCATCCCTCCCAGCCTGGCCATGATCGTGTACGGTTCCTGGATGGAGTGCTCCGTGGCGCAACTCTTCATGGGGGGTGTTGTGCCGGGCGTACTGCTCGCCGTCCTCTTTTCTGTCTACATCGCCGTACGCTGCACAATTCAGCCGCATCTCACGCCGCGTGCCGGATCGACATGGAGCGAGAAGCTGCACAGCCTGAACGACATCTGGCCGGGTCTCTTGATCATTACGTTTATCATGCTTTCGATATACCTTGGCATTATGACGCCCACTGAGACGGCGGCGGTGGCGTCTGCGGCTGCCCTTCTCATCGCTTTCGTGTTGAAGAAGCTGTCGTTTGCCATCGTGCGCGAGTGCGCGATGAACACCGTGCGCACCACCGCCATGCTCATGCTTATCGTGGTGGGCTCCAAGCTCTTCGTTATGGCGCTCATCTACCTCAAGATGACTACCATGCTGCCGGCAATGATCGCCTCGATGAACCTGTCGCCGACCATGGTGCTGGTTGCCATCTACGTAATCTACCTGGTGCTTGGTTGTTTCTTCGACGGTCTCTCTCTCACCCTTGTCACGCTTCCCTTCGTGCAGCCCATTATCATATCCCTGGGCATCGATCCCATCTGGTTCGGCATCGTCATGGTGGTCCTCATCGAAGTGGGCCTCATCACGCCGCCGGTGGGTATGAATCTCTACGTGGTGATGGGAATCTCAGAGGGCACAACGCTGGGCATGATGACGAGGGCGGTGCTGCCGTTCCTGCTGATTCTGCTGGGCGGCGTGCTGCTGCTGAACCTGTTCCCTGAGTTGGCATTGTGGCTGCCGTCACAGATGGTAGCTGGGTAGCTGACCGCGTGAGTGCGAGCGAGGCGAGTGAGCGCGCCTGTGTTCAGACTTCTATGGCGTCTTCCAGTTCGTGGAAGTGGGTGCCGCCCTGCAGTTCCTGGCCTTTGGCGACCCCGGCACGGTAGGCCTGAAGGTTGTGCTCCAGCGAACCGGCGGGCATGCGGGCTGTGAGCGCCTTCACCATCGAGGCTTCGGTCACCATCGGACAGAACGGTGTGAGCACACCCAGGGCGAGCATGTTCACCACGCGGGCGTCGCTGAACGTGTGGTCCGCTTCCCGCTGAAGCGGCACCCTGAGTACTTTGCCCCAGAGCACCTTCTTGACCGGAGCGGAGTCCACGATAACCAGGCCGTCTGCCTTCATGAGACAGAGACTCTCATTGCAGGCACGCTGGTTCAGCGCCACCAGCAGGTCAAGGCTGAGGGTCTTCGGGTAGTCGATCTCTTCGTCGGAGAGGATGACTTCAGAGATGGAATTGCCGCCCCTTGCCTCCGGGCCGTAGTTCTGAGAGTGAATCACGAGGTGCCCGTCCATCAGGGCCGCCTCGGCCAGCACTATGCCTGCCAGAACCAGTCCCTGCCCGCCGGAACCAGCCAGCCGCACTTCGTACCGCATAATCGCTACCTCATCTCCCTGGATATGCGCGCGTGCTCTTCATGGAACGTAGGCTTCTCGATATCCACCAGGATCCCGGTCACGATCTTACCGGCAAGCTCATCCGGAGTCATCTGCCGCGCCTTGTCGACCTGCACGGTGTTGTCTTTCTGCCACTGCATCATCTCCACGGCCGAACCCATGCCCGTCCACTTGCCGAAATGCGTCACGCACGGGGACATCACTTCGACGACGGAGAAACCACTCTTGGCGATGGCCTTGCCGATCACGTGCTCCAGCAGGCGCGCGTGGTAGACGGTGGACCGCGCCACGAACGGCGCGCCGGCGGCCTCGACCAGCCGGGAGATGTCGAAAGGGTGTTCGAGGTGGCCGAATGGAGTGGAAGCAGTGTGCAGCCCGAACGGCGTGGTGGGGGACGCCTGTCCTCCCGTCATGCCGTAGATCTGGTTATTGATGATGATGGCGGTGATATCGATGTTGCGCCGGGCCGCGTGTATGAGGTGGTTTCCTCCGATGGATGCGGCGTCTCCATCCCCCATGACCGCGATCACCTTCAGTTTCGGCTTGGCCAGCTTTATGCCGGTGGCAAAGGTGAGCGCGCGGCCGTGCGTAGTGTGGAGCGTGTTGAAGTCCAGATACACAGGGAGACGCCCCGAGCAGCCGATGCCCGAGATCAGCACGATGTCGTTCTTGCTGTAGCCATTGCTGTCGATGGCCCGGACCAGAGCGCCGAGCAGGATGCCGATACCACACCCGGGACACCAGACATGCGGGAACCGCTTTGATGAGCGCAGATAGCGATGAATCAGGTGTTCCGCCCGCGTCATGCCAGCGCCTCCTCGATGGACGTCAGTATCTGGTCGGGCGTGATAAGTCGACCGTCGACGCGGTTCAGTGTCCGTATCTGGCAGGCGCCCTGGTTCACGCGCTTGACCTCGCGCGAGAGTTGTCCCATATTCATCTCCGGCACGATGACCGCGCGAGACGACTGAAGATAGCGCATCACGGTGCGCCGCATGAACGGCCAGATGACCTTCAACTTCAGCAGTCCCGCAGGAAGCCCCTTCGCGCGTGCCAGGCGGACCGCGTGAAGGGCGGAGCGGGCCACCGAGCCGTAGGCGATGACCATCACCTGCGCATCCTCTTCGTGGTACGTGTCGTACCATTGCAGCAGATGGAAGTCCTTTGAGATCTTGTTGAACAGCCGCGCCATCAGTTCCTCGGTCTCATCCTGGCGCTCGGTGGGATAGCCGTTGATGTCGTGGGTCAATCCTGTGACGTGGAACCGGTATCCCTCACCGAAGGCAGCCATGGGCGGCACGCCGGTGCCGGGATCGCGGTAGGGGGAATACCATTCCGGTGGTACAGTGGGTTTGGGCCGGTCCTCGATTTCCAGCGTTTCAAGGGAGGGCAGGGTTACGCTTTCCCTCGTGTGGGCGACGATTTCGTCCGCGAGCACGATGACCGGATTGCGGTATCGTTCGGCAAGGTTGAACGCCTTCACCGTGAGTTCGAAGAACTCATACGCAGACGACGGGGCGACCACGAGTATCGGGTGGTCACCATGCGCGCCCCAGCGCACCTGCATCACATCACCCTGCGAGGGCATCGTCGGCAGTCCCGTGCTGGGACCGCCACGCATGACGTGCACGATGACGCAGGGCACCTCCGCCATCGCGGCATAGCTTATGTGCTCCTGCATCAGGGAGAAGCCGGGGCCGCTTGTCGCGGTCATCGCCTTCAGTCCACCAAGAGAAGCGCCGATGGTGGCTCCGAGGCTGGCTATCTCGTCCTCCATCTGGATGAAGATGCCGCCGGCTCGTGGCATGGCGCGTGACATAAGCTCCATGATCTCGGTGGCCGGAGTGATGGGATATCCCGCATAGAAGCGGCATCCCGCCGCGATTGCGCCTTTGACGCAGGCTTCGCTCCCCTGCAGCAGGACGCGTTCAGTCGCCACTTTCTGTTGTGTGCTCATCGGGCGTCACCACGATTGCGAAGTCGGGGCAGCGTAGTTCACACCAGCGGCATCCCGTGCAGGCGTCGGGATTGCTCGAAATGGGGAATCCGTCCTCGCCGAAGGAGAGAGCATTGCGCGGGCAGAATGCGATGCAGATGCCGCACTTCTTGCACCACCCCTTGTAGACGTCGACCCTGTTCATGACAAGACCGCGCAACGGCCGAAGGCAGTCCATATGCTACCATCGAAACGCGGAAGCGTCCATACTCTGTCGGCGCCGTTCACCTGTCCAGGGCGGCCGGCCGCATCGTGCGCCAGAGTGCTATTGGCCCGGTCGGTCTTCCGTACTATAATCCGCGCTGCATGCGCCGCGCGGCGGTTGCACGGCGTGCTGGTGGTCTATGAAGAACCTGTTCGACATATTCGGGAAGCGTAGTTCGGGCTCGGTTGATGCAGTGACGTGCGCACCCAGCGTGGACGGGCTGGTGCAGCAGCTGGCAGAGAACGACGGGGTAACCCGAGAGCGGGCACGGCGTTCGCTCGTCACTCTGGGAGATGCCGCCGTTGAGCCTCTCCTGGTGGCGCTCACGAGCAAGAAGAGCAGGGTGCGCTACGAGGCGGCGATGTGCCTTCGCGACCTCGCGGACCGCCGGGCTATCGACGGGCTCGTCGAAGCGCTTGCGGACCGCACGTTCGAAGTCCGCTGGGTGGCTGCGGAGGCCCTCATCGGCATCGGCAGGGGCGTCGTTCCCGCGGTACTGCGCGCCCTCATGGAGAACTCGGGTTCAACGTGGTTGCGCGATGGGTGCAGACATGTGCTGTCGCACTTCGCCGGGCTCGATCTGCGGGCGGCATACCACATCGAGCACCACCCCGCCTGGGTGGATTTCGACCTCCGTGATGTCTTGTCGCCTGTCATCACCGCCCTGGAGCAGCCGGGAGCGGCGTCACGCGTTCCCGTTGTCGCCGTGAAAGCGCTTGAGTTCTTCCCGGCGTATCCCACACCCAGATTGGATAAACCGGTGATGCCGCACTGAGTTGCGTCAGCCGGCGAAAGGAGTACCGCGTGAACCACGAAATCCTCTACCGCCCGTCATACTCGATTGCCCGTGTGATGCTCGACGCCGGTGAAGAGGTGGTCGCCGAGTCTGGCGCCATGGTGTCGATGTCGTCCGGCATCGAGATGGAAACCAACATGAAGGGCGGGTTGCTGTCCGGCTTGAAACGCAGCATCCTCGGAGGCGAGAGCTTCTTCATCAACACATTCAGGGCTGCCGCCGCCGGCGAAGTGATGTTCGCTCCTCCGCTGCCCGGCGATATCATGCATGTCGGCATGACCGGAGGTTCTCTGCTGGTGCAATCCACCTCATTCCTCGCCTCGTCGGTTCAGCTTGTGGTGGACACCAAATGGTCGGGAGCCAAAGGCTTCTTCGCCAAGGAAGGCCTGTTTCTCCTCAGAGTAACCGGGCGGGGAGACCTCTTTCTCTCCAGCTACGGTGCGATCCACGAGGTGATGCTGGGGCCCGGCCAGCAGTACACGCTCGACAATGGCCACATGGTCGCCTTCGACGAGTCCGTCAGCTACAACGTTCGTCGGGTTGGAGGAATGAAATCCACGCTCTTCAGCGGCGAGGGACTCGTCTGTACCTTCACCGGACCGGGGCGCGTGTTGCTGCAGACCCGGAGCGAGGACGCCTTCCTCTCCTGGCTGATCCCGCATCTGCCCAAGAGCAACAACAGCTCCAGATGACAACGGCCGCGGCGCGGTGTGTCGTCGGGGCGGGACTCTCCCGGCACGGATGGTACGCAGGTTCCTCGTTCTATGCGTGCACGGCCTTGATCAGGCCGGCCAGGTTCTTGCCGAAGCTCCAGGCGGTCTCGAGGCCTTCCTTGTCCTGGGCGACCTCTCCTTTGCCCAGTGCGAACGCTATGTTCCAGTAGCTGGCGCCGGTCATATAGAACTGCAGCAGGTGGAACCAGAAGTTCATCTGGGCAAGTGTGAAGTTCTGTCCCCCTCTGCGTCCCACCACCAGCGGGCCGCCCGCCTTTCCCTTGAACGGGTTGCCGCTGTAGCGGGCGATCATGCCCGTGCGGTCCATGAACGCCTTCATCAGGGATGAGGCGCTGCTGAAGTAGACCGGAGTGGCGAGAATGATGCCATCTGCCGCCAGCATCTTCTCGTAGATGGGGGCGAGGTCGTCTTCGATGATGCAGCGGTGCTCGTTCTTGCAGGCGTAGCAGCCCGTGCAGTGGCCGATGCTCAATCCCGCCAGCGAGATGAACTCGGTCTCGATGCCCTCTTCCGCCAGGGCCTTGAGCGTGTGCTGGGTGAGCAACTCGCAGTTGCCTCCAGAACGTGGGCTGCCGCTTATGCCGAGTGCCTTCATGCGTACCTCCTCGCTTTGTTGCCGGCGCCTGCCACGTTTCGGCGGCGCTGGAAGGAGAATCGTGGCACAGTGTGCTGTTCCGTGCAAAGCCGCGCGCGCCTGCACAACGGTGTGGGCAGTCTGATTCATGCCTTTGCCGGAATGGGTTGCACTCGTTTCCAGGCGCCGTGACGCATTATGCGCAGTCTCCGAATCGGACGAGGGGTGGAGGCCGTGGCAGTCGGTGCCGATTGCGGAGCCCTGCCCGCTCCCGTTGCCGTCCCGGATCACGATGATGTGCCGCATGGATGCCGCGCCGTAGTACAATACTGTGGCAATTGCATGCGGCAATTGCCGTTTTTCGTGGCGATTGTCTGCCGGAATTGCCGCCGTGGCGGCAAGTCAATCTCATTGCAGGAGGAAGGACCAACAAAACGATGACGCAGCCAGGAAGCGAAGCAACCGGTCACGCTGTTGCGCAGTATCTCGACAAGCCGCAGTGCGACATCACCCGTGAGGATCTGGTCAGATATGCCAAGAGGAACGACGTCCAGTTCGTCCAGTTCCGCCATGTCGGCGGCGATGGCCGACTCAAGACGCTCAGTTTCGTGATTGAAAATGAACGGCAGTTGGATCGGCTGCTGGCGGAGGGGGAGCGGGTCGATGGTTCCAGCCTGCTGCCGTACGTTGATACGGCCGCAAGCGATCTATACGTTGTACCCCGCTACCGCACGGCGTTTCCCAACCCTTTCACGCCGTACCCGACACTCGATATCCTGTGCACCTACTACACCGGCTCGGGCGAGCGCCTGGCCGTATCCCCGGAGAACGTGCTGCTGAAGTCTCAGCAGGTGCTCAAAGAGAAGACCGGACTCACGCTTGATGCGCTCGGCGAACTCGAGTACTACGTGGTCTTTCCGGAACGGCATCTCTATCCACTGAACCCGCAGCGCGGCTACCACGAGTCGTCCCCGTTCTCCCGCGGAGAGTACTTGCGCAACGAGGTCATGAAGATGCTCGCGCGCGCCGGCGTCAGGGTCAAGTACGGCCACTCCGAAGTCGGCAGCATCTGCGAGAACGGCCAGGTGATGGAGCAGCATGAGATAGAGCTGGCGCTCGCTCCCATTGAGGAGGCAGCCGATCACCTGGTGATCGCCATGTGGATGCTGCGGATGGTTGGCTGCAGGGAAGGCGTGGCGGTCACGTTCGCCCCCAAGATACTTCCCGGACACGCCGGCAGCGGCATGCACGTGCACACCCGCCTGATGCGGGATGGCAGGAACGTGATGACGGCCCAGGGTGAACTGAGCGAGACCGCGCGCAAAGCTATCGCGGGATACCTGACGCTGGCGCCGTCGCTCACCGCCTTTGGCAACACCATACCGACGTCGTACATGCGGCTCGTCCCTCACCAGGAAGCGCCCACGCACGTGTGCTGGGGAGACAGGAATCGTTCAGCGCTCATCCGTGTGCCACTGGGCTGGCAGCGCATCGGCGATATGGCGCGAGATGCGAATCCACAGCAGCTCAACGGCGCTGCGCCGGAGGGCGACAGCCAGACGGTAGAGATTCGCAGCCCGGATGGCTCAGCCCAGGCGTATCTGCTGCTCGCGGGGCTCGCGGTGGCGGCGCGCCATGGCCTCGAGATGGAGGATGCCCTTGAGGTCGCGAAGCGGCAGTATGTGGGTGGCAACATCTTTCATGAGGACCAGAAGGAAGTCAGGGAGCGTCTGCCGCATCTTCCCGCCTCGTGTGTTGAGTCCGCGGCCAAGTTGCTTGAGCAGCGCGCCTGGTATGAGGCTGATGGGGTCTTCCCGGCGGCAGTGATAGAGACCACAGCCTCCAGGCTTGCCGCCTACGAAGATGATGGGCTCGTGCAGCGGGTCATCGGCAACTACGAGGAGATGTCGCGTCTCATCCAGAAGTACCTGTACTGCCCGTAGTCATCGGAGATCGTGGCTCTGCCCGCGGTCGCGAACCCCTGGTGCGTTCCGGCCGCGGGCGGTCCGCTGAGCCGTCGGAAAAATCGCATCCGATCATTCTTTCCACGTTTGGGAGACGGTTGACAGGCCGAGAATCCCCTGTTACCTTCCCCACTGCCCCAAGTGACCAGGCGAGGGATAGGGGGGCTGGATACCCTGAGGGTGGTGGCTGTAGAAGTCCCGATACTTCCAAGTTGAGGGATTAGGAAGGCCCATATCCGGGGGGATTCAGGCCAGTATCCCACAAAGCAGGGCTGCTTGGGGCTTCTGTTTGTCCCGCACATCGGCTCCCGTTCCCATGCCGCTCGATTCCATTCGGACTAGAACGGTCCGATTCCGGCATCACGCATTGCCTCTGACGGCGGGAAGGTATTCAATACACTTGTGAGAGTGCTTCGCTCGGAGTGGCTATGTCCACGGTATTCGGCACGCTGATCGACCTCTGGCCGGTGACGGCACTGTTCGCGCTCGCGCTACTGTGGCTTGCGTGGAGGCGTCTCACGGGCCGCCTGCGAGTTTTCGCCATGATGGCCGCCGCCGCTCCCATCGCCTTCCTGGTGTTCGTTGCTCTGCACAACGCGGTCCACTGGCTGAGCCTGCGGTTCTGGGGTCCCCCGGGCTTCGAGGAGCCGGTGTTCTTCATCCTTGCAGTCGTCGTCTGCCCGTTGGCGCTGACGGTTGGACTTGTCGGCGCGCTGCTCACCTGGCGGCGGCAGGCGGGGTCTTTGTCCCGGCACGGGTGATAAATATCGCATACGACTATTCCTCTTGAAGCTCAAGGGGGACTTGACAGTCCCAATGCACCTTGTTAGTTTCTGCCTTGCCCCAAGCGACCGAGCGAGGGATAGAGGGGCTGGACACCCTTGAGGTGGTGGCTGGAGGAATTCCCTGATCTGCGGGTCGAGGAATCAGGAAGGCCAGAAGCCGGGGACCGAGCCGAGATTCCGCAAAGCGAGGCCACTTGGGGCTTTCCGTTGTCTGCTCCCCGTACGTGAGTTGCCGCTACCCTGTCGAGACTGACGCCCGACGTATGCCTGCTCGGCGGACGCGTTCCATCGCCGCACCACGCTGAGACGGGCGCCGTTTGACGCGACTCGTCCATACGCATATAGTCTCGTGTTGGCCTCCAATCGAATTCGAGGAGAGTGTATGGCACGTTCAAGAGACCTCGAGATGCGTTCCTCCGCCGTCTCCCTGTCGGATATGGAAGTGTTCATATTTCCCCGGCTCATGTACGCGCTTCTGCTCGCAAACCTGATGTCACCACGCATCTGGAAGTGGCGGGACGACCCCTGGTTCGAGGGCGTCGAGAAGATGAAACCGTACCGGCGCATCACCAGACTGAAGCAGTACATCATGGATCACTATGTCTTCAACCTCGATCTCGATACATGGGGACTGACCACGTAGCGCGAGCTGAACCGGTTCAGCCGATTCATCGATCACGATTCCCGGGCGCAATCCAATGCGCTGTTCGGCTACGAGGGCGACAAGTACTACTTCAGCATCGATATCCGCACGCACTTCTACTCGATAAGTACGACGGCGATGTCATCCCGTACTGGAAGACGGAGACCGTTGAGGCGATGGATGCGTTCAAGTTCCGGGCCCAGTACGGCACCGGCGCGGAGAGTGCGTCTCTCTTTCGGCACTGTATGCCGCCGCCCTCTTCATAGTCGCGCGCATTCCTCTGGACGACATCTTCCTGCTGGCCACGCCCTGCACTCGCAGAACTTCATCGATCTGGACGACGGTATCCTCACCAACAATCGGTAGTCTCCCCTCACCAAGGCGATGTGGTTTAACGGCACGGCTTCGCTCAGGCCCGCCGGGGCGCTGGAAAACGAACGCGCGCCCGCCTGGCCCGCTACTGGAATGGACACATCCACGTACGATGAGGCGACGATAGACCTTGCGGCGCATGAGCGCTTTCGCCCAACGGCTCAGGGCCTTCCTCAAGACGTCCATCAACGAGGAGATCGTGGTGAACTTCCTTCGCCATCACCGTGAGACCCAGAACTGCTTCCAGGTGCGCTGGCCTGTTCACGGGAGCGATCATTACATCGCGGCAGAGCACGCTTTCTCCTACGAACATGGCAGCCTTGCGTTTGGGCGACCCACCTCGCGCGGAAGTTGCTGAACGACATCGACGAAGAGGAATTCGAAGTCGGTACGCCGCTGCCCGGACGCATACGGTGCTGAACGATTTCGAGGACTTCATCCGCAACAACAATACCGTCGATTGCAGCAAGCCGGAGGACCTGCGTCGCCTCAAGAACGTTCTGGGCAAAGGGATGTGCGCGCGCTGGACTGGCCATCGATGCACTGACCAGTTTCGTCACGTCGAACCAGTTCCTGAGCCGTCGGAGAAGCGGTTCGTGGCTGAAGGACAGCCACTTGGGCTGAGACCGGAGATGCAGCGTCATGAAGTTGTTGAGCGGGTGGAGCAGTTGCGCGCGATGCATCCGGTAGCCGAGCTGGCTTCGTGGCGTATCGCGACCTCAACCGCACGGAGCCGTGGCCATTCCTGCTGGCGGCGCTGGAGCGCAATCCAGTCTCGATTCAGGGCGCCCGTGACATGTCCGACGCCGAGGTTATCGGCCATCTCGCCGAGATGCCGGACGAATCCATCTACGATGAGGCGGGGCGGCTGGCGCAGCCGGACGAGGTCTGGAACTGCCGACGGGGTGACGGCGCCGAGAAGGCGATACTTTTGGCGAACATCCTGCGCGAGCGTCGCGGCGACCATCCGATGCAGTTGACCGTGGAGGCGAACAGGGTGCGGCTCACCACCGATGGCGATGAATTGGAGTTCCCGTCGGCCAAGGACTCACACCGCAGGTGTGGCCGTTGAGCGACTTCATGGCGCGCATCTGACTGCCGGTGGCGTGTCGCCCATGAAGCCTTCGTGCGAGTTTGCGTCCAGCGCCGCGGCCGCACGGGTGAGTGTATGTGGAGCGCTCGTCGGCCTTACGCGCGTGCACTGGTGGTAGCGTCACCGATGGTTCCCCACAGGTCGATCCTTGCTGCAGCGCTCCGTGGCGGGGGATGTGACCGAGGAGAGGCCGGAGCCGCCACAGGTGTACGGTCTCACGCGACTCTAGCCGATGATGCCGTACATCCCGGTCGGCCCATCCTGGAACAGGTCAGCTTGGGGCGGCCAGAATGTGAATACCATGAACAGCACCGCCATCGCCACCAACAGTATGGGAGCAAGCATATTCGCCATTGGGCTGCGCTCGTCGCCCGTGAACAGGCGGTAGCCGACGATCTGTCCGGCTGCCACTGCGATGACGAATATGGCCATATCGAAAGCCAGCACATGATGCCCCAGCAAGAATGTGTAGAAGTAGAACAACGCGACGATGAGCAGGGGCATGAGGAACGTTCCGAGAGAGCGCGCGCCAGCCAGAAGTTGTTGACACGTGTTCTAAGGGGGTTCAGTTCAAGCAGCGTCCACATGAGCGCGGGCCCGAAGGCCATCTTTCAGGTGTTCCCAGACGCTGTTCACTACGTGAACGGTGCAACCAGCGGCGAGTTGCCGGACCAGGCGAAGACGAAATGCAGCAAGCCCCCCACCAGGATGATGAAGAAGAACCCGGTGATCTCCCAGGCGGCGGCAGCACGTCTGTCCACATCGACTCCCGGCCTCATGCTTCCTTCAGGGGCGAACTTCAGTGTCTGTGCTCCCGCGCCGGTCGCGCGGAAGAGGCCGCCCGCCTCACCGCCTTCTTCAGCACATCTCGTCCCAGGTGATGGTCGTGCGGAGAGGATTCCCTCAGGCTTGATGACCCGGTGTAGCCCTGGAGGATGATGGCGGGTGGCCAGGTCGTGATAGACATCGTAGAGCAGCACGACGTCGATGCTGGCGGCGGGCAGGCCCGTGTCGCAATCAGAGAGGATGGTCCGACGTTGGCGAGTCCCAGCTTCAATGCTCGGTCCCGCACCATGGTCAGCGCCGTCTGCCGGATGTCCAGGGCGTAGATACGCCCGCTCTCGGTCACCATCTGCGCCGCCGGAATCACGTAGCTGCCGGGGCCGCAGCCGAAGTCGAGCACGGACATCCCTCGCTCACCCCCCGCCTCTTCGAGATACGGCCCGCGTTGGCCTCAGCGCGTCACGCACCTTGTAGCTCAACGCCATTAGCCTCCAGGCCGCCGTGCCCTCGTTGTGAGCCATGTCAGCTCTCCTGTCGCGCTTTCCCCATCCAACCCGTCCGCACGACCTCCCCTGTCAGTCGCAGTCGGGATGTACGGTTTGATATCCAGGCAGAGGCGTGCCGTCAACGAGGTCGATTCCGGTCACATGCAGGGTGTTGTCCTCGATCCGGCGCAATCTGACCACCGTCAGGCTGATGGGCTGTTGGCTGTCTGGGCGAACGTGTCGCGAACACGCCGCGAGTTCCGTCCTCCGCGGGAGGTCGTACGCTCAGAGTAGCCGTTGCTGAGGTGCAGATGGCACAGCAGCACCACGTGGAGAATCCTTCGAGGTCCGCAAAATTCCTCGGCATACTCTGGCAGCACCTCCACCGTGCCTTCGATGTCGTGTGCCTGTACGCGCCGGGGAGGAGTGTGCTCCCCTCCGGCCTCAGCGGTGAATGGACGATGCCTATGGGACGGTAGTTGATTTCCGCCATGGCCACAGTATCACTCGTTCTTCGTGATGTACTCCTTGGGTTCCTTGCCCAGGTGGAGGCGCCGGCGGTAGCCCCTGCCGGCCCACGGCGCACGGTCGCCCGTATGACGCAGGAACAGTGCCCATGCCGTCGCGGCGACCGCCACCAGTGCGATGAGGATCTCGACGGCTGTGGCGGTGATGAGCTGCGCCTGGAGCAGCACGATGGTGTAGTTCATCGCGCTGTGAAGCAACGCGGCGAACAGGTAGTACAGCCAGCCCCGCTCTCTCGCGAGTCCGTAGGCGGCCAGGGCCGAGAAGGCGATGTGACCACCCACCGTGAATATGCGCTCCCACACCCCGAGGAAGCCAGTGAATCCTGCGGACTGCACCGCGGCCCAGGTCCAGCCGGAGGCGAAGATCTGGTTCAGGACCCACATCGCCTCGAAGACCCCGAATCCCAGCCCGGCCGCCGCACCTGCAATCAGGCCGACCTTCGGATCGAGGTAGCGTTCCGCCCTGTTCCAGACGAACAGGACGGGGACGAGCTTGGCCGCCTCCTGGACGAAGCCGCTCAGCAGTATCTGCGGCAGCCCGAGTACGTAGAGCCACTTGAGCAGCGTGGCCTGGTCGAATGCTCTGACGAGCAACTGGCCGGTGAGGTTCAGCGGCATCTGGACGATGACGATGGCCAGCAATGTGAGCAAGGCTGAGTGGCGGCTGCTATCGCCCACACGAACGCGTAGCCGCGAACCGGCGGCACGTACATGGCATACCAGATAAGGCCGATGCCGACCGCCAGCGCCATGGCGCCGAAGCTGGGATTGGAGAACCAGTTGACGAAGAAGCTCAGTGATTGCTCGAGCATTGTGTGGCTCCTCTCTCAGTCCATGCTTATATAACAAGGCGGCTTGTCCGGGTTGTCGCACTGGACGGTATCCCGGTTCATTCTCTCGTCTATCTGGGCTGCGGCGGACGCGCTCCAAGCTGGTTCTTCTGGCAGGCGGAACGCCACGGAGGCAGTCAGTCGCCCTCGAACAGGAACATCAACGCTGGCTGCAAATCCAGCATGGCACAAACGGTGTTGCGCCACAAGATGGCTGGCAGGCATCTGATTGCGGAATCAGTCCCTGCGGTGCGGTTCATCGTGCCGCTGGCGCAGTCCTCAAGATGGAGCGCGACGAAGGAGAATCCCAGTTCACGCAGCCGGGAAACGATCTGGTCTCTGTGTTCCAGTGCGTTGGGGGTCGTCGACTTCCACCAACCCGAGGAAGCCGTACGGAAACAACGTACCCGGGCCTTCTGGAAGCCCAGGGCTCGCAGATACTCCTCGGCGGTCAACGCGTGTCAGTCGTTCTTCGGTGACAGCGAAGCCGTGAGGGAACCGCGAGGCCAGGCACGCCATGCTGGGACGGTCCCATCCCGGCAGTTCGAGGTGTCTACGGAGCGTGCGTATGTCGTCTTTCGTCACCCGCAGTTCGATGAACGGATGCCAGATGTGGTCCTCGCTGGCAGCCTTGAGGCCCGGGCGGTAGTCTGACAGGTCGGAGTAGTTCAGTCCGTCTGCCAGCGTCTCGAAGCCGTGCGCATGGGCCCACCGCCATGCTTCGGCGTCCCGGTGTTTGCGGCAGTGGTAGCAGTATCGCGGGGTTCGCGGCGAAGTGCGCGAGTCGCATCTCATCGAGCGGAAGCACGTAGTGCCGGATGCCGATCACCGCCGCCAGTTCCTTCGCCATCGCCGCCTCGCTTCTGGGAACCACGCTGGAGTCGATGGTGAGCGCCGCGGCGTGCTGGCCGAGGGCATCGTGTGCCAGTTTCGCCAGAAGTGGCGCTGTCGAGACCGCCGGAGAACATGATCAGAACGCTGCCCCGCGCAGCTATTGCAGCACGCAGCCTGTTCGCCCTTCGTCATTCTCTCCTTGACGGCGCGAAGGACGCGGACGGTTGCTGCGGCAGCGCCCACGGAATTGCCGATGGTTGACCACCGTGACGCCAGGAGAACAACTCTGTAGCATCGTCTTGAGCGCGGCCTCGCCCTTGCCGCCGAAGCCGTAGCCTACCGGCGTCGGCACGGCGATGACGGGCAGATCGGTGAGCGATGCCATCGGCCGGCAGCGCCCTCTCCATGCCGGCGAAGACGATCAGGACGCTGGCATCCCGCATCTTCTGCAGGCTCATGACCGGCCCGTGTATGCCGGCCACTCCCGCGTCGAACGCGCTGGATGACGCGTACGCCCAGCTCTTCCAGCAGCAGTGCGCACCCTGGGCGTAGGGGACGTCGGACGTGCTCGCGGTGATCACGCCGGCCACGCCGAGGTCCGGCGCGGTGGCGCCCTTCGTGCCTATGACCATCGCCCGTCCGCGTGGGGTCGTCCTGATGTTGTGGGAATGGTGATGGTCTCCTCGAGAAGCTTCGCCTCCGCCGCGCTGAGGCTGGCGATGTATGGCCTTGCCCTTGGCTTCGAGGAGATGCCCGACGATGTCGAGCAGGTCGGCCATCTGCTTTCCTCCGCATACACCACCTCGGGGAAGCCCAGACGCTGTTCCCGTTCGAGGTCGAGGAGGAAGTGTTCCTGGCTCTTGTAGAACAACTCGAGGATGCCGGCCTGCGCCTGGCCTCGTCGATCTCGCCGCCTCGGTAGCGGCGAAGGATGTCATCAAACATCCTGCGCTCGGCCATCAGTCCGCCTCCTGTTGCGGGGGGACGAGGGCTTGCGCCGCTTCGTATACCAGCATGTAGACCTGTTTGAGCGGCACGCCGGACTGCGTGCTGAGCTGCCGGCAGGATTCGTACTCGGGAGACATGTTGACGGTCTCCCCGCCATACCTGGCCACCTTGACGCGGGCCGGACCCAACGCGGTCTTCACCTCGACTATCTCGCGGTCCGCCTCGTACCTCTCGGGGTAGCTGACACGGACCCCCAGCGTGGTGCTCTCTCTGGGCGAGAGTCTTCCACCAGCACGTCCTTACTGTGCAGTTCGCCCAGCACGGATACCCGTGTGCCCGGCCGGTTCTTCTTCATCTGCACCGGGGTGAAGAACACGTCCACCGCCCCGGACGTGTACAGCACCTCCATGAGGTTGCCATACAACTCGGGGTTCATGTTGTCGATGTTACTCTCCAGCAGCACGAGGTGTTTCGGCGCCTGCGCCGAGGCGGAGACGCCCACGAACCCTCGCAGTACGTTCGGAACAGCCGTATCTCTCTTTCCTGCGCCGTACCCGACAGTGTCCACGGTCATGCTTATCGGGGAGAAGTCGTCCACCAAGTGGCTCAGTATCAGCGCGCCGGTGGGCGTCACCAGTTCCTTGCGCGTCTCGGCGAAGGAATCCATGTAGATGGGGATGCCTTTCAACAGCTCCGCCGTCGCGGGAGCCGGCACGGGATAGGTGCCGTGGGCCATGGTCGCGAATCCGGTCCCGGTATTGACCAGGCCGCAGACCACCCGGTCAACGCCCAGCAATTCCAGCCCCTTCACCGCGCCCACTATCTCCACGATGGCGTCGATCGCCCCGGCCTCGTGCAGGTGCACGGAGTCTACCGTTGTGCCATGCACGCGCGCCTCCACCTCCACGAGCGCCTCGAACATCTCCTTCGCCTTTGAACGGGTGGGCTCGGTCAGCCGGTCCAGAATGGAGAGTATCTCTTCCACCTGCATCCCGTGCCCGTGCACCAGCGACTCTTCGTCCGCATGGGCGTCGCCGTCGGCGTGTGCATGCGGATGGTCGTGATGGTGATGGGGTTCGTCCGCATGCTCGTGAGCGTGGCCGGGACAGTGCTCTTCCTCATGGCTGTGCCCGCACTCGTCGCAGTGCACGTGAGCCTCTTCATCGTCGTCCACGTCGGGACCTGTCGGCAGCGATACCCTGGTGCTGATGGCGGCGATCCCGTTCTTGTTCACCTGGGAAACGGCCAGATCGAAGCGCACGCCCAGCCGTTCCAGTTCGGCCACGAGCGCGCTCTCCTCGATGCCGAGGTCCAGCAACAGACCCAGGAACATGTCGCCGGCGATGCCGGAGAAGGGGTCCAGGTACAGTACACGTCCGTGTGTGCCCTCCACTCACTGTCTCCTTGTCAGCGCGGTCCGGATGCGTCTCGGCCGCGAATACGTGTCACGTCCGGTCATTGTAGTGTACGGCTGGTGGCGTGTCCACACAGCCGCGAAGGCGTACAATGGGCCGTCCTCTCAGGGCTGCATCAGGATGGAAGAGATACCTCAGTTCGTGCAACAGGTCATGGCGGATCTCTATGGGGCGCTGCCCCGGCAGGGCCCCGGCAGTCCGGCGTGTACTCGCAAGGCCTTTGCCATGCTGGGACCGCTTCCCGCATCCGCGAAGGTCCTGGATGTTGGCTGCGGCACCGGGGCGCAGACGATTGAACTGGCGAAGTTGACCACTGGACATATCATCGCGGTCGACATCTTCGACTGGGCTTTGGATAGCGTCGCGGAGAAGGCTGTGCGGGCCGGGCTTGCCGACCGCGTGCACACCACCATGCAGTCGATGGATGCCATGGATTTCCGCGATGAGACATTCGACCTCATCTGGTCCGAGGGCGCTCTTTACATAATGGGATTCGGCAACGCACTACAGATGTGCCGGTCGTTGTTGAAGCCAGGTGGGTTTCTCTCCGCCAGTGAGCTGTGCTGGTTCGGCGACGACCCTCCAGACGAGGCGCTGGAGTTCTTCGAGACCGAGTACCCGGACATGAAGAGCGTGCAGGACAACGTGCAACTCGTCGCCGCCAGTGGCCTGGAGTTGCTCGGCCATTTCCGGCTTCCGGACGCTGCCTGGTGGGACGACTACTACACGCCGATGAGGCAGCTGCTGCCCTCGCTGCGGCAGAAGTATGCCGGGTCGCCCGATGCGCTCGCCATGTTCGATAGCATCGAAGTGGAGATGACGGTCCACCGGAAGTACTCGCGCTCATACGGCTACGAGTTCTTCGTCTGCCGGAGGCCTGCCTCTGTGTAGGGGCGGTTCGTGAACCGCCCTCCGTCGGGGTCGTGTAGTGGGTATTCGTAGGGACGACATACATGTCGCCCGCCCGTTCGGCGTGAACCGCATTGACCACAACGACCACCCGCAGCCATCAATCCTGCCCTGGTAGGGCGGTTCGTCAACCACCCTCCGTCGGGGTCGTGTGGTGGGTATTCGCAGGGGCGACATACATGTCGTCCGCCCGTTCGGCGTGAACCGCATCGACCACAACCACCACCTG
>JAXGQG010000017.1:0-36307 GCA_040766535.1 Dehalococcoidia bacterium
GGGGACTGCCCCAACGAGAGACACAGCCGCATTCCGGAGGGCAGGGATCGATCAGCAGCGTGGTCTCCCTGCCGCGCAGGGTGAAACATGAGTGGCCCGACCAGGTGATTTCCATGGCGAAACGCCTAAAGGATACTCGTTCGTAGGCCGGTTTGTCCACATCTGTGCGATGGTGCGTCGCCCGTTGACACCGGCTGCGAACGATGTTAACTTGTCACACTCCACCAGTTAACGATGCACACATCCGTTCTTGCCGCACTGAGGTCCGACTCCCGTTACGTCTCAGGCGAATTGCTTGCCCGCAACCTCGGTGTGTCCCGAGTCGCGGTCTGGAAGCAGATTCGCGAATTGAGGGCGCTCGGTTATGACATCCAGGCGTCTTCGAGGGGATACCGGCTGGATTCGTCCCCCGATCTTCTCTTGCCGGGCGAGTTCCCCGGCTGGGAATCGAGGATACACCACGCCTTCGTCATGGACTCGACGATGCATCGCGCCCGCGACCTTGCCCGGGGAGGCGCGGCCGAGGGCACGCTCGTCATCGCCGAACAGCAGACGGCGGGGCGCGGGCGCCTCGACCGCAGCTGGCTGTCGCCCACCGGTGGCATCTACATGACGCTTGTTACGCGCCCTGCGGTGGCTCCGGCGCAGGCGCCACGTATCAATCTGCTCGCGGCAGTGGTCGTGGCAGACACCATCGAACGGCTCCACAGCCTCCCGGCCCGTGTGAAGTGGCCGAATGATGTGCTCATCAACGGCAGGAAGGTGTGCGGTATCCTGGCTGAGATGGATGCCGAATGCGATGCGGTGCGCTTCGTCAATGTGGGCCTCGGTCTGAATGCCAACTCGTACGTGGCGCAGCAGCAGCCCGCGGGCGTCTCCCTGCGCGAGTTGCTGGGAACGCCTGTCGACCGCGTGCGACTCGTGCACTGCATCGTTCAGGGCATTTGCGATGAACTGCCTCAACTCACCTCTGACGCGCTGCTGGAGCGATGGAGAGGCAGGACCGCGACGATAGGGCGTGAGGTGTCCATCGTCACCGGAGGAGTCACGGTCTCGGGTGTGGCGGTCGATATCACTTCTTCCGGCACCCTGCTCGTGCGAGACGCTGCGGGGACGACGCATGAAGTCGTGGCCGGAGACTGCGTGCACACGGTGAACTGAGTGGCACTCCCGATTGTCGTCCTTCTCGTCATCTTCCTGCTGGTGGGCGCCTCGACCGGCCACGCAGGACGTTCACGTGACGCGTACTTTGTCGCCGACCGAGCCGGTTCGCCGCTCGCTATCAGTGGCTCGTTGCTTGCGACGGTCGTCGGCGGTTCGGCCACCATCGGCGCAGCCGGACTTGCATATGGACGCGGCCTGACCGGCGCGTGGTGGACGCTGGTAGGGGCTGTGGGATTGGCGGTTGTTGGATTGGTGGTGGCTTCCCGCGTTCGTGCCTTCAACGCGTACACCCTGCCTGACCTCGCCCGGCGGATGTACGGTCCTCGCGCCGGCCTGGCCGTTGCCCTGCTGACGGTGGTGGCGTGGACCGGGGTGGTGAGCGGACAACTGGTGGCCGCGGCGCATGTTCTGAGTATCGCCGGTTTCGGCTCCACCACGTTATGGACCACGCTGTTCACCTCGGTGCTCGTGGCGTACGCGGTCATCGGCGGGCAGAGGGCGGTGATACGCACCGATGTGCTGCAGGCGGTGATAATCGTGGTCGGCCTCACGGCGACACTGCTTCGTGTGGTCCATGTATCCGGCGGCTTTAATTCCTGGGTCGCCTCGATGCCGCCCGGCGCCCTGGATTTCCCGGTGAGCGAGACGTTCAGCGGGTCGCAGCTCGGCGTGATGCTGGTGCTCGTCGGATCGGTGTACCTCGTTGGACCGGACATCTACACGAGGCTGCTGTCGGCGCGGGACGGTAAGACGGCGCGGGTCTCCGCGCTCGCCGCGGCGGCGGCGGTGATCCCCGTAGCCCTGGTGGTAGCGGGTCTGGGGATCTCGGCGCGTATGCTGGCGCCGGGCCTGGCGCCGGAGGAAGCGCTGCCGTGGCTGGCGCAACATGCACTGCCGCCTTCCGTCGCCTTTCTCCTGCTCCTGGGGCTGCTCGCCGCCCTGATGTCCTCGGCGGACAGCACGCTGCTGGGGCAGGCAAGCGTACTCGCAAACGATGTGGTGGCACAGCTCGTTCCGCTGAGAGAGCAGCGCGTGGTGACATTGGCGAAGATCGCACTGGTCGCGTTCGCGGCACTTTCGCTGCTCCTCGCACTCAGCTTCCGGGGTGTTATCGCATCCCTGATGTTCGCCTACTCCATCTTCACGTCTGGCGTGGTCGGCCCGGTCCTTCTCGGCTTGCTCGGAGGGCGGCACAGGCCGGCGGAGAGCCACGCGCTCGCGGGGGTCTGCGTGGGAGGTCTGTGCGGGCTGCTGGGCGCGGTCCCCGGGCTGGAAGTACCCCTCAAGGCGCACCTGCCGCTCATCGGACTGGGTCTGAGCGTGCTCATTCCCGTTGTGTGGTCGCTGGCGCCCTCTCTGCGCTCAACGCGTACGTGAGGCGGCTCATGATACAATGAGGCACGCGCGGCATCGTCCTCAGGCGCCGGCGTGACAGCGCAATGGATTCCGCCAGCTTCCAGTCAGCCCCGCCACCCAACCTTCTGCTCGTCATCTCCGGTTCATCCGGCGCCGGCAAGGACACGGTCATCGAACGGATGAAGCAGCTGCGGTTGCCTCTGGCCCACGTGGTGACGGCTACCACCAGACAGCAGAGACCAAGCGAGATCGATGGTATCCACTACCATTTTCTGACCGTGGAGAGATTCCGCCAGATGGTGGAGCACGGCGAGATGCTGGAATGGGCCAACGTCTATGACAACTACTACGGCGTGCCGAAGTTCGCCGTCATCGAGGCGCTGAAGAGCGGCAAGGATGTGGTGGTCAAGGTGGACGTGCAGGGCGCAGCCACGCTCCGTCGTGAGGTGGCGGGAGCGATACTCATCTTCATCCGGCCGCCCTCGATGGAAGAGCTTGAGCGCCGCTTGCGGACCCGTAAGAGCGAGTCAGCAGGGGAGATGGCTGTCAGACTGGGGAAGGCCGTGAGCGAATACGGGCAGCTGTCGCTCTTCGACTACGTGCTCACCAATCACGACGACCGTCTTGATGAGGTGGTGGAGCAGGTCAAGGCCATCATCACCGCCGAGAAGCTGAAGGTGAATCCCCGGCGCGTGGAGCTTCAAGAGTCCTGATCGACGGCATCACGGCGCCCGCTGGCGCCGCACCTCGGGCGGCTGTAAGCCTCTCATGTCCCCCGGCTCCTCATCAGTCCCGCGCGGGCATCGTCGCGCGCCCCTGAGGTACGGGGTCACCGGTAGTGCCGGCCCCTGAATTGCTCCATCAGTACGGCCTCTCTGCCGCGCATGCGTGGGGCGTCATCGGGAGTCTCGTGATCGTAGCCCAGCAGGTGGAGCAGCCCGTGCGTCACCAGGAGGCACAGCTCCTGTTCCACGCTGTGGTGCTCTTCGAGAGCCTGCTCTGTGGCCTGCTGCAGAGAGATGACGATGTCGCCGATGCGTCGTACGCCGTCGCCGGGCAGCACGAACGGAGCGGCATCGGGGCCGTGGTCCTCTGTGTAGAACGCGATCACATCGGTGGGTGAGTCCACGTTGCGGTATTGACGGTTCAGGGCGTGCACGGTCTCCTGGTCTGTGAGGATTATGCCCACCTCATACGGGGTGGTGACGCCCTCCGCCTTCAGGACGTCTCCGGCCACGCTCTCAAACCACCCCGCCTCGGGCGCTCCCTCGGCTTCGATGTCGATCTCTACGTAGATGTCTTCTGACAAATCGCGGGCCTCCCGCGGGCATCATATCAGCGCCGCTGCTTCGTTTCAAAGGCTCTCGCTGCGATACAATAGCCCTGATGTCTGTGACTCCTCTGCGGCGGCAATACCTCCAGGTCAAAGAGCGTCACCCCGGGGCCATCGTACTGTTCCGGCTGGGCGACTTCTATGAGACGTTCGATGAGGACGCGCGGATCGCTTCCCGGGAGCTTGACATCGTGCTGACGGCCCGCGAAATGGGCAAGGGTAATAAGGTGCCCATGGCCGGCATCCCGTATCACGCGCTGGACAACTACCTGGGTCGGCTCATCAGCCGGGGCTACAAAGTCGCCATCTGCGAACAGCTGACTCCGCCGGGCAAGGGGCTGGTGGAACGCGACATCGTGCGCGTGGTCACGCCCGGGACCGTGGTTGAACCGAGCCTGTTGCATGCCAAGGCCAACAACTACCTCGCCAGCGTGTTCGTCGAACGGGACCGTGCCGGCGTCGCCTATGCCGATGTCAGTACCGGCGAGTGTGCGGTGACTGAGGTCCCGGTGAGCGAACTGGAGTGCGAACTGGGCCGCCTCAGCCCCGCCGAGTTGCTCGTCCCGGTGTCCAACGATCGCTGGGAGCAGACGCAGTGGCCCCTGACACACCTCGACGACTACTGGTTTGAGGCGGACGTATCACACAGGCTGCTGCTGGACCACTTCCAGGTGGCCACGCTGGAGGGGTTCGGGTGTGCCGGACTTCCCCGTGCCATCGCGGCCGCGGGAGCGCTCATCCACTATCTGGGAGAGACTCAGAAGGAGTCTCTGAAGCAGATGGCCGGGCTGAGCACGTACTCCACCAGCTCCTATATGACGCTGGACGGCCAGACCATCCGCAACCTGGAGTTGTTCGAAGGCGGGCGCTGGGGCACTGCCGATCTCTCCCTCCTCTCGATACTGGATGAGACGAGGACGGCGATGGGAGGACGCCTGCTGAGGAACTGGCTGGGACGTCCACTGCGCGACCTCGATGCGTTGCGTGGACGGCAGGCGATGGTGCGCTGGTTCCATGACAGCTCCCTCCGGAGGGAGGAGACGCGCCACGCATTGGCCGGCGTGTCCGACCTGGAAAGACTCATCAACCGCACGGTCTCGGGCAGAATCTCTCCCCGAGAGCTTGCCGCCCTTCGCGATGGGCTGGCGTGCATACCCGGGTTGCTGCAGACGCTCGAGTCCGCCCCCGTGGAGCTTCGAACCGGGCTCCGGCCGCTGCCCGACGTCGTCGCTGTGCTCTCGCAGGGACTCGCGGAGCAGCCAGGCACGCTGGAGAGAGGCGGCGTCATCCGCGAGGGATTCTCAGCGGAGCTGGACGAGTTGCGAGGCACCGCTCGAAACGCGAAGAAGTACCTCGCGGAACTGGAGCAACGGGAGCGCGAGCGCACCGGCGTGAAGTCGTTGAAGGTGGGCTACAACCGCGTCTTCGGGTACTACATCGAGGTGTCGCGCGCCAATCAGCATGCGGTCCCGGCCGACTATGTCAGGAAACAGACGCTCACGGACGCGGAGCGTTTCTACACGCCGGAGTTGAAGGAGTACGAATCCCTCGTGCTCACGGCCGGCGAGCGCATCACCGAGGTCGAGGCCGCCGTCTACCGCCAAATCTGTGAACAGGTTGCCGGCTATGCTGCCTCCATACTGGATGTGGCGCAGGCTGTGGCCACCATCGATGTCAGCTGCAGCCTGGCCGAGGTCGCGGTCAAACGCAACTATGTGTGTCCACAGCTTGAGGATAGCGTCCGCATCGATATACGCGGCGGTCGGCATCCCATCGTTGAGGCGCGGCTGAAACAGGGCGAGTTCGTGCCCAATGACACGTACCTCTCGAACGATGACGCCCAGCTCATCATCCTGACCGGCCCGAATATGTCAGGCAAGTCGACCTATCTGCGGCAGGTGGCGTTAATCGTGCTGCTCGCACAGACCGGCAGCTTCGTGCCGGCGGATGCGGCCAGCATAGGGCTGGTCGACCGCATATTCACTAGGGTCGGGGCACAGGAAGACCTCGCATCCGGCCAGTCAACGTTCATGGTGGAGATGATCGAGACTGCGAACATCCTGCACCATGCCACACCACGGTCGCTCCTGGTGCTGGATGAGATTGGCCGGGGGACCAGTACGTACGATGGAGTGTCCATCGCCTGGGCCATCTCCGAGTATATCCACAACCATCCATCCCTCGGCGCGAAGACGGTGTTCGCCACGCACTACCATGAGTTGATCCAGCTCGCGGAGCAGTTGCCACGGGTGCGCAACTACAACGTGGTGGTCGATGAAGAGAAGGGCAAGGTGAGACTGTTGCACCGCATCGCTCCGGGAGGAGCCGACAAGAGCTACGGCATCCACGTCGCCAGGCTTGCCGGTCTACCGCGAGCGGTGGTGAACCGCGCGGAGGATGTACTCGGGCGGCTGGAGGCGGCCGCTCCCGGGCAGGAACGCATGGCACATGCGGGCCGTGCCGAGCACTCCCAGCAGTTGAGCCTCTTTGCCGCGGACGACGGCCTGAGGACTGAGCTTGCCGGACTGGACGTGGATTCTCTCACTCCACTGGAGGCCATTGCCACGCTCTACGCGCTGAGAGAGCGGGCCAAGCGTACAAACAGCCCGCGGTAATTGACGACTCTTACTACCGGTGGTAAAATGGCTGTTTGCGGCATGATTATGCTTCTGATTCCCCCGTTATCCATCTGACTCCCCTTCTTGTCGTGCGTTTGAGAGTGGCTTTTTCGTAATACTACGTGTGTGTAGGAGTGTGCTATGTCTTTGACGTCTACTCCATCGGCCCCTGTCGTGCGTTCGTTTGCCAGACACCCCGAAGTCATTGACGTCCCCAATCTCGTCAGGGTCCAGGTTGAGTCCTTCGAGTGGTTCAAGAAGGAAGGACTCAGCAAGCTATTTGAAGAGGTGTCTCCCATCCGTGATTACACGCGCAACAGATTGGAGCTGGAGTTCCATGACTTCGAGTTCGACGAACCGAAGCATTCCGTGGAAGAGTGTCTTGAGCGTGGCCTGACGTATGCCGCGCCCCTGCGTGTCGTCGTGCGTCTCACCATCAAGGAGACGGGTGAGATCAAGGAAGAACGGCTGTTCTTCGGCGACTTCCCGTTGATGACGGATGCCGGCACGTTCATCATCTCTGGAGCGGAACGCGTGGTGGTGAGCCAGCTGACGCGGTTCCCCGGCGTGTACTTCACGCTGGCGCGCGACCCCGTGAGCGGCCGTCAACTCGGATTCGGCAAGCTCGTTGCCGAGAGGGGCGCCTGGCTGGATTTCGATACGTCCAGCCGCAATGTCATTTCGGTTCGCGTCAGCGGCAAACGCAAGCTGACCGCGACCACACTCCTGCGCGCGGTGGACCCGAAATACAGCACCGATGAAGACCTGATGAACCTGTTCCAGGATGTGGATGGTGCGCCCGATCATCAGTACATCGCGTCGACCATTGAGCGCGACCCTCTCATTCACGATCATGCGGCCGCGCTTGTGGACATCTACCGCAAGCTGTCATCCGGTGAACCCCCCAGCCTCAACAGCGCCAAGACGCTGCTGAACAACTTCCTCTTCAACCCTCGCCGCTACAGCCTCGGCGAGGTCGGCCGCTACAAGCTGAACAAGAAACTCGGGGTCGAAGTGCCCAGCGATTACCTCGGCCTGACCCCTGACGATCTGGTTCAAATCGTCAGACACATCATCCTGCTCAACAACGGTCGAGAGACCCAGGATGACATCGATCATCTGGGCAACCGCCGTGCTCAGGGCGTCGGCTTCCTGCTGCAGAACCAGTTCCGTGTGGGACTGTTGCGGTTGGAGCGGGCGGTTAAAGAGCGCATGAGCATCCTCGGTTCGGAAGCTGCCACGCCGTCGGCGCTCATCAATATACGGCCGGTGACCGCTGCCATAAAGGAGTTCTTCGGGCGGTCACAGTTGTCCCAGTTCATGGATCAGACCAACCCGCTGGCGGAACTGACGCACAAGCGCCGCCTCTCCGCGATGGGTCCGGGTGGACTGTCGCGTGACCGGGCCGGCTTCGAAGTGCGTGACGTGCATCATTCTCACTACGGCCGTCTCTGTCCCATCGAGACGCCTGAAGGTCCCAATATCGGCCTTATCGGCACGCTTGCCACATACGCGTCCATCAACAAGTTCGGGTTCGTGGAGACTCCGTACCGTAAGGTCGTGCATGAGCTTCCTTCCGATTCCTCCGAACTGGTGGGGCGCTTACTGAAGCAGGATGTTCTAGACGAAGATGGCAAGGTCGTCGCCTCTTCCGGCGCCCGCGTCACCAAGAACGTTGCGCACGCCATCGCGGCGCTGTCTCCGCAGCAAGTGAAGGTGGCGCCGTATGTGACGACGGAGGTGCGCAATCTCACGGCGGACGAAGAGGAACAGTACAGCATCGCCGAGGCCAACGTACGGCTCAATGAGCGCGGCGAAGTCCTTGATGACCGTGTCGACGTGAAACGCGGTGCGCGCTACTTCAGTGAGGCGCAGGATAAGGTTGATCTGATGGACGTCTCGCCGAAGCAGATCTTCAGCGTGTCCGCGGCACTCATTCCGTTCCTGGAGCACGATGACGCCAACCGTGCACTCATGGGCTCTAACATGCAGCGCCAGGGAGTGCCGTTGCTGCGTCCCGAGGCCCCGCTGGTCTCTACCGGCATGGAGGGGGAGGTTGCCCGCTACAGCGGACAGGCCCTGTTCTCCGACTGCAATGGGACTGTGACCTCGGTGACGGGCTCGAAGATCGTCATACAGGACGAAATGGGCGATCCACACGAGTTCCGGTTGGAGCGCTTCGTGCGCACCAACCAGGGTACGTGTATCGACCAGCGGCCTCTCGTGAAGAAGGGCGACCGTGTTGAGAAGGGTCAGATCCTCGTCGATAGCTCTTCGCTCCAGGGTGGACAACTCGCCCTGGGCCGAAACGTTGTCTGCGCATTCATGAGCTGGCGTGGCTACAACTACGAAGACGCCATCATCGTGAGCGAGCGGCTGGTGAAGGACGACGTCTACACGTCGATCCATATCGAGAAGTACGAAACTCAGGAACGCAGTACCAAACTGGGACCGGAAGAGATCACTCGTGACATACCGAATGTGAGCGAGGACAGCCTCGGCAATCTTGATGACGAAGGCATCGTCCGCGTCGGCGCCGAAGTGAAGTCGGGAGACATCCTGGTGGGCAAGATCACCCCGAAGGGCGAGACAGAGCCCTCCACCGAGGAGAAGCTCCTCAGGGCCATCTTTGGTGAGAAGGTCCGTGACGTCAAGGACAGCTCGTTGCGCATGCCTCCGGGCGCGAGAGGCCGGGTACTCTCGACGCGGGTGTTCTCTCGGGACAATCATGACGAACTCCCGGCCGGCGTGAATCGGCTGGTGCGTGTGTGGGTGGTGCAGAGACGCAAGCTGTCTATCGGCGACAAGATGTCCGGCCGGCATGGCAACAAGGGCGTGGTCTCGATCGTATTGCCGGAAGAGGATATGCCCTTCCTGCCGGATGGCACTCCCGTCGACATCGTCCTTAATCCTCTTGGCGTGCCTTCTCGAATGAACATCGGCCAGGTGCTTGAGTCGCATCTCGGCTGGGCGGCACGCCTGTTCGGGTTCAGGGCGGTGACGCCGATTTTCGGCGGCGCGGAAACGGTTCAGATCGAAGACGAGCTCTGCCGTGTGTGGATGGCGTGGCAGGCGGAAGCGGTCAACATCGATCCGCGGGTGACCAACTCGGTCGATAACGAGATTCTCTCAGACTGGCTGTCCGAGAAGGGTTTTGACGCTGAGGCGGTCATGGACCCCGGGAACGTCGGTGTGGCGAAACACGCCGCGCTGCGGCTGTGGCTGGAGACACAGAAAGTGGATGTCTCTGGCGCCAGCGACGAAGACGTCGCGAAGATGGCCAAGAAGGTGTACGAAGAGCGCAGAGTCTATCCGCCGACCTTCGGCAAGATGACCATTCGCGATGGCAAGACGGGCGAGCCCTTCGATCAGCCGGTGACCATCGGCGGCGTGTATATGATGAAGCTTATTCACCTCGTTGAGGACAAGGTACATGCCCGTTCCACCGGCCCGTACTCCCTCATCACCCAGCAGCCTCTTGGTGGTAAGGCGCAGTTCGGCGGACAGCGGTTCGGCGAGATGGAAGTGTGGGCGCTCGAGGGCTACGGCGCCGCTCATACGTTGCAGGAGATGCTGACGGTGAAGTCGGACGACATCGTTGGCCGCGCGCGTGCCTATGAGTCCATCATCAAGAACGAGGACGTGCAGAGCCCCAGCATACCGGAAGCCTGTAAGGTGTTGTTCATGGAACTGCGGGCGATGGGCTTCGCTGTGGAGCTGCTCAACGAAGAGGAAGAGAGAATCAACATCACGGGCGAAGCCAAGCCTCGTCTGAAGTCCAAGCTGTAGAGAGAGGTCAACGCACATGGTTCAGTTTGATGACATAAGCGCGATACAGATCAGTCTTGCCTCCCCGGACCAGATTCGCAGCTGGTCGCACGGTGAGGTAACCAAAGCTGAGACGATCAACTACCGTACCCTCAAGCCGGAACGGGATGGCCTGTTCTGCGAGCGCATCTTCGGTCCGGTGAAGGATTACGAGTGCCACTGCGGCAAGTACAAGAAGATCCGCTACAAGGGCGTTATCTGCGACAAGTGCGGCGTTGAGGTGGCGCACTCCAGCGTACGCCGGGAGCGTATGGGCCACATCGAGCTGGCCGCGCCGGTCACGCACATCTGGTTCGCCAAGCTCGTGCCCTGTTGGCTGGGCATTCTCCTCGACCTCTCTCCCAAGAACCTCGAATCCGTCATCTACTTCGCGCGCTACGTGGTTATTTCCGTTGATGAGGAGGGTATTGAGGCGAGGGCGAAGGAGCTCATCGAGCAGGGTAAGGATGAGGACGCGGAGAAGATACGCGATCTGAAGCGCAACATGCTGCTCAACGAGGAAGAGTACCGCGATCTGAGCGAGAAGTGTGGCGGCCTCTTCAAGGCGGGCATGGGCGCCGAGTCCCTGCTCGAGGTACTGCGCGAACTGGATATCGAGAAGCTGCATGAGGAGTTGCTCGAAGGTATCCACACCTCGTCCCGGCAACAGTACGACAAACTGAGCAAGAAGCTCCAGCTGGTGGAGGCGCTCCGCGAGAGCGGCAACCGGCCTGAGTGGATGATTATGACCGTTCTGCCGGTGCTGCCTCCGTCGTTGAGGCCCGTGGTACAGCTCGATGGCGGCCGTTTCGTCATCAGCGACCTGAACGACCTGTATCGGCGTGTCATCAACCGGAACAACCGCCTCCGCCGCTTGATGAGCCTCGGAGCGCCTGAGGCCATCATCCGCAACGAGAAGCGCATGCTGCAGGAGGCTGTGGATGCGCTCATAGACAACGGCAGACGCGGCCGCGTGGTGACCACGGGTAACAACCATGCCCTGAAGTCCCTCTCCGCGATGCTCGCAGGCAAGCAGGGCAGATTCAGGCAGAACCTGCTGGGCAAGCGCGTCGATTACAGCGGGCGGTCCGTGATTGTTGTCGGACCTGACCTCAAGCTGCACCAGTGCGGCATCCCGCGCCGTGTTGCTCTCGAGTTGTTCAAGCCGTTCATCATGCACAAGCTCATGGAGAAAGGCTATGCCAACAACGTGAAGGTTGCTCGCCGGCAGGTGGAGCGCGCGCGGCCCGAGGTCTGGGACCTGTTGCAGGAAGTGGTGAAAGAGCGTCCCGTCATGCTGAACCGCGCACCGACCCTGCACCGCCTGAGCATTCAGGCCTTCGAGCCGGTGCTCATCGATGGTGATGCATTTCAGTTGCACCCGCTGGTCTGCTCGGCCTTCAACGCCGACTTCGATGGCGACCAGATGGCGGTGCACGTCCCACTGTCCAAGGCAGCGGTGCAGGAAGTCCGTGAGCGTATGCTGAGCGTCTACAACATGCTGCTGCCCAGCAATGGCATGCCGGTGGCGTCGCCAAGCCTTGATATCGTCCTCGGCTGCTACTATCTGACTCTGCCCAAACCAAACGCGAAGGGCAAGGACAGGGTGTTCAGCAGTTGCGATGATGCCAAGCTCGCCTACGACGTCGGTCAGATCGAGCTTGGCGCCGAGATCAAGGTCAGGCATGAGGGCCAGCTGCTGGAGACCACGGTGGGCCGCATCATCTTCAATGATGCGTTGCCTCCTCGGATGCGTTTCCAGAACAAGACGATGAACAAGTCCGGCCTGCGGTCCCTGGTGTCGGACTGCGTGCGCGTGCTGGGTCACGAGGCCACGGCGGCGGTGCTGGATAACCTGAAGCAGTTGGGTTTTGACTACGCCACCAAGTCCGGCGTCTCCATCGCCATGAGCGACATCGAGCAGCCGCCACACAAGGCAGACATCCTGCGCGAGGCTGATGAGCAGGTTGGCGTGATCCAGGACCAGTATGAGCGGGGCTTCATCACCGAGGATGAGCGGTACGAGAATGTGGTCCAGGTATGGATGGAGGCAACCGACAAGATACTGGAGGACGTGTCGAGTTCGCTAGACCGGTATGGCCCGATCTACATGATGGCCACGTCCGGCGCGAAGGGTAACATCTCTCAGATCAGGCAGATGGCCGGAATGAGAGGTCTGATGACCGATCCGTCAGGCAAGATCATCGACTTCCCCATCAAGGCGAGCTTCCGGGAAGGCCTGACGCCGATGGAGTACTTCGTCTCCACTCACGGCGCCAGGAAAGGTCTCGCTGACACCGCGCTCCGAACGTCGAAACGGATGCCTCACCCGTCGTCTGGTGGACGTCTCAGGATGTCATCGTCTCGAAGTCGATTGCGGCACGACGGAGGGCACCTGGATACGCGCAGCGAGGAGTGGAGGGTTCTCTGCCCCGTTCCGGTGAGCGCATGCTCGGTTACCTGGCGGCCAGCCCGATAGTGGATCCGGGAACCGGCGAAGTGATCGTGGCCCGAAACGAAGAGATCGATGAGGACAAGGCGAAGCTCATCATCGAGGCGGGCATCGATGCGGTGTACGTACGTTCGCCGCTGAATTGCCGCTGCCGCTTCGGCATCTGCCAGTACTGCTATGGACGCGACCTCGCGACTCGCAGCCTTGCGAAGATCGGCACCGCCGTCGGTGTGATCGCCGCGCAGAGCGTCGGCGAGCCTGGCACGCAGCTGACGCTGCGAACATTCCACACCGGTGGTGTGGTGGGATCCGACATCACCACGGGTCTGCCGCGCGTGGAGGAACTGTTCGAGGCAAGGACACCCAAGGGACGTTCTGTCCTCTGTGGAATCGACGGAACGGTGGAGATACTCGAGTCGGAGGAAGGGCGCGTAGTTCGCGTCACCAACTCGATGTCCTATGACGATGAGTATCCCGTCCCGGCGACAGCCGAGTTGCTGGTTCAGGACGGACAGGTAATCGAAGTGGGAACCATGCTCTTCCGGCAGACTGCGGTCTCCGGCGAGGGTGAATCAAAGGTCCCCGCGACTGTCTCCGACCAGGACGGCGTCGCACGTGTCTCCGGCCGGGCGCGTGTGGAACAGGGTGTTGTCCGCATCCGCTACACCGAGACCGAGGAACGTGAGTACCCCATTCCCGCCGGCGCCAGATTGACCGTCCAGAACGGCGACAAGGTCACCGTCGGACAGCAACTCACCGAAGGCGTTATCAATCCTCACTCTATCCTACGCATCATGGGGAAAGAGGCGACTCAGCAGTACATCATCGATGAGATCCAGAAGGTGTACTGTTCTCAGGGTGTGAGCATCCATGACAAGCACATCGCCACTATCGTCAGGCAGATGCTGCGGCGCGTTGAGGTGCTCTCCTCCGGTGATACGGAGTTGCTTCCGGGAGAGTTGGTCGACCGGTTCGACTACGAAGACGTCAATGCCCGTTACCTGGCCGAAGGCGGTGAACCCGCCACCGCGCAGGCTGTGCTGCTTGGCATCACCAGGGCGAGCCTCAATAAGGACAGCTGGCTCGCTGCCGCGTCCTTCCAGGAGACCAACCGGGTGCTCGCGGCTGCTGCACTGAGGGGCAAGGTGGACAGGCTGAGGGGCTTGAAGGAGAACGTGATTCTCGGCAAACTGATTCCATCGCAGGGAGTCCCTCGTCCGGTGCCGTTGCTTGAGACACCGGCAGATGAGGATGACGAGGAGCAGCCGCTCGGGCTTCTTTCGTGACGGGTGGCGCGTTCCTGCGAGGGTACGTAGAGTGACACGGTAGTATGGCTCACGACGCACCCGAACAGGGTGAGAGACTGGTATCGGGAAAGTCGGCCGTTGAGGATGTGCGGGCTGAATTCGGCCTGCGCCCTCAACGGCTTGCCGATTTCATAGGACAGTCCAAGGTCAAGGAGCACCTCAGCATCGCCATCGCGGCCGCAAAGCAGCGTGGCGAACATCTGGATCACACGGTCCTGCACGGTCCTCCGGGACTGGGCAAGACGACGCTCGCTCACATCGTCGCTGTCGAGCTTGGTGTGGGCATCAAGGTGACCTCGGGACCTGCCATCGAACGCGCGGGGGACCTGGCCGCGATTCTCACCAATCTCGAGGAAGGCGACGTCGTCTTCATCGACGAGATTCACCGGCTGTCCCGCGTTGTGGAAGAGAAGCTCTATCCGGCCATGGAGGACTTCGTCTTCGACATCTTCCTGGGCAAAGGACCTGGTGCTCGCGGCTTGCGCCTCAGCCTGCCGCCATTCACGCTGGTGGGAGCGACAACCCGCTACTCCCTGCTCAGCCCGCCGCTGCGCGATCGCTTCGGCATCGCCTGTCACCTCGATTTCTATGATGAGGAGGCGATTCGCCAGATACTGAGGCGATCGGCCGCCATCATGCAGGTGCCGGCAGATGACGCCGGCTTGGCGCACGTGGCTCGCCGCTCTCGTGGCACACCACGGGTGGCCAACAGGCTGCTGCGGCGCCTGCGCGATTTCGCTCAGGTCATGGGAGATGGTGCTATCACCGAAGAGACCGCGAGCGCAGGACTGGCGAGGCTGGAGATCGATGACATGGGTCTGGATGAGATCGATCACAAGATCCTCGGGACGATCATCGAGAAGTTCGAGGGTGGTCCGGTGGGTCTGGATACGATTGCCGCGGCGGTGAGCGAGGATGCCGACACCATCACCGACGTGTATGAGCCATACCTGCTGCAACTCGGTCTCATCGACCGCACCCCTCGTGGACGGATTGCGTCCAGATTGGCCTATGAGCATCTGGGCGTTCCGTACAACAGGAGAACGTCGCGCCAGGCCGGGCTCTGGGCCGACGAGTAGTCGAGAAGGCTGCGCTACTCCAGGAACTCGCGGATAGTGGGCAGGATTACGATCACCAGCGCGGAGGTCGATACGATCCAGCCCGCAAGAGACAGCTCTTCCCAGCAGTAGAGCGAAACGTATCCGAAGATGGCCGCGAGCGGCACGATGAGTGCCACAGCCTTGGCCCACCGCGGCCTCAGACGAGCGAACACGAAGCTGGCCACGGCAAGAGCTACGAAGCTGCCCACCAGTTCCCGACTGTAGGAGAGCATCGCCGCCGAACTCAAATGTGTACCCTGGCTGTCGGATATACTGTGCGCCGCTGTGAACCACGTGGTGATAACGGCCCACGGTGAGAGTATGAGAGACAGGTACAGAGAATCACGCGAGACTGTCTGTCGAATCACGTAGACCACCACGAGCACCGCGCACGGGATGTATGCCATTCCGACAAGGGTCCACCAGTGGGTTGCGTCCAGCAGTATGAAGACAACGAGAACGACCGGCACAAGACAGTAGCCCATCCAGCTGAATGACCACGGAGGAGCCCGGCGTGTGACCGCCTGTCCGATGCCCCAGCCAGCGCTCACCAGCACCGCAACCATGCAGGCGATGCTCTGTGCGTAGTAACCGGTGAGCAGTAGCGCCACCAGTAGATGAGGCAGCGATGTCAGGAAGGCGTCGCGCCAGGAACCCTGTGCGTGGACCATTAGGAGGTCGCGCGCCACATCAAGCGGATTGCCGAACGACTCTATGGCCAGGCGGCTCGCCTCTTCGTCGTCGCACCCCTCGCTTCTGAGAAGCTCCGCGTGGTCCCGCAAATGCGCCTGCAGCTCTCTGCCGATGGCGCTGCGGGTACGTGAGTCGATCCTCACGTGGTTGCAGATAGAGGAGATGTACTCGGCGAAGTCCTTGGCCATGCAGGTTCTCAGGCGGGCTCAGAGGTCAATACCGACCGCACCGCTGTCGAGAAGTCCGTCCAGGTAACGCGCTTGTGTTCCAACACCTCGCGGCCCCTGTCTGTTATGAAGTAGTATCGGCGTTCCTGCCCGGTGGAGAGCGTCTGCCACCGTCCCTCGACCAGCCCCTCCTTCTCCATCCTGTGCAACGCCGGGTACAGCGTTCCTTCCCTGAAATGGAAGTAGCCGCCACTGCGCCTCTCCAGTTCCTTAATGAGTTCGTAGCCGTAGGAAGGATGATCGTTGAGGACGCTCAGGACGAGGCAATCCGTACTTCCTTTAAGCAGTTCACGTTCGTGACTTGCCATCTGCCCTCCTGTCCTTCCCGTCGTACCCTACACACTAGCAGTGACTCCTGCTCCTGTCAACGCTTCATCGGTTTGTAAGCAGCGTGCTGACCAACTAGAATAGTCGACCTGCCGGCAGATGGACTAAGAGGTGACGCATGACGGTCAATGAGCAGTTCTCAGCTAGAATCCGTGAGACCGATACGATGAGGGAACTCATCCGCAGCCTGGATGAAGAGCCGGCGCGGCTGTTGCAGCGCATCTGCTCGCGCTATCAGGAGACCGGGCGTCCGGTGGCCGACCACTACCTGCAATTGACCGGATACTTCGGCGAGGCGATGCTCCGGGTCCTGGTCAAGGCGCGCTACGTCGACCGCGTGTCCGGAGGGCGTGGGGCGCTCAACGCGTATCAGCCAACGGAGGACGGAATTGAGGTCTTTCGCCATATGCGTGAGGAGAAAGGCGCCTGAACGAACTCTTTGACACGCACGCTCATCTGGATCAGCTGCCCGACCTTGATTCCGCGCTTGACCGCGCGCGCGAGGCCGGAGTGGTCGGGATCATCGCTGTTGGCACGGACATGCGCTCCAACGAGGCGACCCTCAGCGTCGCTCAGACGCGGAGGGGCTATGTCTACCCCGCTGTTGGGCTGCATCCGTGTCATCTCGCCGGGCTCGACAGCGCATCGATCGAGGCCGAGATCAGGTTCGTTGAAGCACACCTGGGCAGCGTGTGCGCGCTGGGAGAGGTCGGACTGGACTATCACAAGCGAACTCTGGTTGAGGTATCGCGGGAGACGCAGCAGGAGGTATTCTCCAGGTTGCTTGCGCTGGCTCGGGCGGCGGACCGGCCGGTGCTTGTGCACAGCCGCTATGCATGGACGGACGCGTTGCGCCTCGTGCTGGAGTCCGGAGTCTCCTCCGTTGTGTTTCACTGGTTCACTGGCTTCTCTTCTGTTTTGCACGGTATAATGGATGCTGGCTTCTACGTTTCGGCCACACCTGCCGTCGAATACCACGAGGAACACCGACGGGCGGTGAAGACCGTGTCCCCGGAGCGACTTCTGCTTGAGACTGACGCCCCGGTCTGGTACGGTCGGGATGTGCGGTACGAGGCTAGTCCAGCGGATGTGGTGCGGAGCCTCAGGGCTTCGGCGCAGTTGAGGGCAGTGAGCGAAGAAGCATTGGCGGTGACCACAACCCGTGCGGCCAGACGCCTGCTTGGCGGCACTTTGTCACCCGTAATCGAGGAGGGTATGTAGCATGGTAGAGGCTATCAATGGCGAAGAGAACTTCCAGCAGTCGGTGATCAAGTCTGATGTGCCGGTACTGGTGGACTTCTGGGCCCAGTGGTGCGCACCGTGTCTGGCGGCGGCTCCGATAATCGAGGAACTCGCCCGCGAGTACGAGGGCAAGATCACATTTGCCAAGATCAATGTCGAAGATAACAGCGCCATCGCGGCGAAGTATGGTATCGCCGCCATTCCGACGATGCTGGTCTTCAAGAACGGTGAGCCGGCGCAACAGATCGTGGGCCTGAAGCCCAAGAAGGATCTCAAGAAGATGCTCGATGGTGTGCTCGGGGCCTGACCCCGGGCACACCCCTTTCCATCGGCGGCTGGCCCCTCCGGCGCGGGCTAGACGGCTCCACCCGTGGGCATTGGCAGACCGCGAATCGCTCCTAGCAGATTGATGAGGCCGTACGCCAGGGCCGAGTCCGCCAGGGCGGCGTCGGCGCCTGGAATCAGCGCGACGGTAATCGTGAGGATCAGCCCCCAGCCGAGCAGGGCAACCAGTACCCCCGCCGCCAGACCAAGTGCCCTGTCCACGATTCCAAGCGGCGTCATGTGGATGAGCCGCGAGAGCAGCCCGGCTATCAGAGCCGCGGCGATGAGTACGCCCAAGAAGATGATCGCGAATGCCGCAATGCCGGTCCATGAGCCACCCTGCGGCCACAGGCTGTCAGCCAGCATGCGGTAGTAGTTTCCTGCCAGGAGCAGGCCCCCCAGCAAACCCGCCACCCCGATGATTGCCCGGACGATTCCCTTCCACAGTCCGTATGCGGCGGAAAGGCAGACGGTTGCCACTACGGCGATATCAAGCCACGTCATCAGACTCTTCTCCTTACGTCGGTGCACGCGCCCCGCTCGATGTGTGCACTGCCAGACCGGACTGCCGGAGGGCCGCAGGGCGGCAGTCAATCGCTCTCACTCTCTGTTCGCCGGATGCCCTCCACTCTTCGAATGCAGCGCAGCCAGAGCCTCGTGCTTCTCCCGCGCGTCGAGCTTGGCGCGCCGCACGGCATCGGAGAGCATCTGAATGCTCCTATCATATAACGCTCGGTCCACCGGAAAGGGGTAGCCGTCCTTCCCTCCATGTGCGAAGCTGTACGTGGCCGGGTCGCGGAAGCTGGTAGGCGCCCCGTAGACGATGTCTGCAATCAGCGCCATGGCTCGGGCGGTCTTCGCCCCCAATCCCTGGAGACTGAGAAGACTCGCGAAGTCGGCGGGCGCTTGAGCCTGCACCGTGTCCAGCAAACGGCTTACACGGCGGACATCGAAGTCAGCGAACGTCAGATACTCTCTCCGCGGCATGTCGAGGACGCTGAGCCGCTGCAGCTCCGTTTTCAGCGCGCCCGGCTTGAAGTCCGTGGTCATGCCGGCCATCGCCTCACGCGCGGCCTTGCTCTCGTTCGCCACCAGGTTGAACGCCTGCCCGTGCATGTCTGAGCAGATGGCCGCCTCAGGCTCACAGCAGAAGTCGTTCACTGCCTCACCCAGCCAGTGATAGCGGCGCGCGTATCGTGACGCTGTGTTCATTCCCTGCTGCACAACGGTCCACTTGCCGTCGCTGGTGAAGAACATCGAGTGATGGTACAGGTCATAGCCGTCCTGGAGCGCCACGCTGTCCACCTTGGCCGACATCTTGCTCGCATAGACGAGTTGCTGTGGGTCTGTGCGCAATAGCGAACCATGGCCCACGATGTCGTTTGGCGTTGCCCGCGCCGCTCTTCCCTTCCCTCCCGCTACGAAGAGCCCGAGTTCATGCTCCGTGCCCGACAACCCGGCCTTCATGGCGCCACATACTGTGGTCGTGACGCCGCTGGAGTGCCAGTCGTATCCCAGGACGCAGCCGAATGCCTGAAACCAGAACGGGTCGGCGAGGCGGCGCAACACCTCATCAGGGCCGAAGTCGAGTACTATGGCCGCAGTGATCTCTCGCGCGAGCCGCGCCATCCGCTGGAACAGCCACGCCGGTGCATGGCCTCCATGGAGCGGCAGGTTTGCCACTCCGGTTCTACGAACCGACCCATTCATGCTCGTACCCGGGTGTCCGTCCGCGGCGATGTTCCCGTGCCGCGGGCGAAACCCGACGTGGAGATCGCTGGCATGCGGCTCGCTGGTCTGGGCCGCTACATCACTCGCTTGAGCCGTGGATTGGGCGTCACCCCGGGCATGCGTCCGCGCTTGGCGATCGGCCTTCCGTCAACCTCATGCAGGTCGGCAGTGAAGTCGAGAGGCCGCGAATCGCTGATGTAGCTCCCAACTGCGAACAGGTCGACCGGTGCACCTTCCTTCAGGAAGTACCGAATCCTCTCAGGATCCAGTCCTCCACTGACCGCGATGCGGACCTGTTTGAATCCCTCCAGGTCCAACCACGCCCTGACCTCTTTCACCAGTTCCGCAGTCACACGTCCTCGCTCGGACGGAGTGTCAAGCCTCACGCCGGCCAGCCTGCCCTTCATGGCCTTCGCTACCGCCACGCTCTCCCGCACCTCGTCCTCGAACGTATCGACGAGAGCGAGCCTGGGGACATCCTCCTCCATCTCCCTGTCGAACGCGAGCGTTGCCGCCGCTGTCGAACCCATGATGATTATCAGCGCGTGCGGGATGGTCCCCACCGGCTTCATGCCCGCCAGGCGCGCGCCTGCTGTGCTGGCGCATCCGTTGCAGCCGCCGACTATGGCACAGTACTCCATCATCGCCACTATCGAGGGGTGAACGTGTCTTGCGCCGAAACTCAGCACGGGCAAGCCACGCGCCGCCTGCACGCACTCACGTGCCGCGCTGGCCCAGCCGCTGCAGTGCGCCAGAATCCCGAGGTAGCACGTCTCATACACCCCGAAGCTCTGGTACGGCGCTGTGATGCGCAGTACCACTTCCTTGCGCGTGAACGACTCTCCTTCCTCCAGCGCCCACACCTCGGACTCTCCCGGAGGCAGGACCTGCCTCAGCAGCGATTTCACTTCCTCTATGCCGCACAGAATGCCGTCGCCCCGGGGGAAGACCTCCATGGTGACCACCGGGTTCACCTTCTCTTTCTTGAGAATCTCAACCGTACGGAGGAAATAGACATCCGCGGTGTCGCCGCTGAGCCAATCCTCGGGGATGGGCCAGTCTGTGCGCAGTGGAGACGGGGGTAGGGCGGTTGTGATCTCCACCCCCAGCACCTTCTCCATGTGCTCCAGTGCGAACCCATGGTTCTTCTCGTCGAAGGTGGCAACGCAGTTGGCGGGAACCTCCACTTCGTAGCCCTGCGCCCGTGCGCTGGACGCCGTGTGAAGGATGCAGATATCGGTGCAGACACCGCAGAGCACGAGCCTCGTCGCTCCCAGCTGTTGCAGCGTTGCTGACAGTGTGGTCCCGGTGAATGCGTCAAGGTGTTGCTTGGCGATCACGGTCTCGGCGAACTCCGCGAGTTCGGGAATCACCTCGCATTCCCTGGTGCCCGCCACGCAGTGTGGAGCGAACTGCTTGAACTCCGGGTCGTCCGGGGAGTGCCGATCAGTGAGGAAGAGGATCGGGGTGCCCTGGGCGCGCGCGTTCTCAAGCAAACGCCTGACGGCAGGGACTATCCTCAGGGCACGGTCGCCGCAGTAGAGAGGGTTTCCCTTCTCGAGGAAACCTCTGAGCATGTCCACTACCAGAATTACTCGTGTCATGGTGCACTCCAGCGCGTCTCCTCCGAGACGACTCCCGTCAGCGTTCTCAGTGCTTGAAATGGCGCATACCGGTGAACACCATCGCGGCCCCACGGCGGTTGACCGCTTCGATGACCTCGTCGTCATGTACGGACCCGCCCGGCTGGATGAAGGCGGTCACTCCTGCGTCGAGCGCCAGTTCCGGCCCGTCCGCAAACGGAAAGAACGCGTCGCTGGCGAGCACCGCTCCCTTGACCCGGTCCCCTGCCTTCTTGATGGCGATGGACACCGATTCAACACGTGAAGGCTGACCTGCTCCCATGCCGACCAGCACGGAGTCTTTGGCAAGGGCGATCGCGTTGGATTTGATTGCCTTGACCGCTCGCCACGCGAACAGCAGGTCTGTCATCTCACCGGGTGTCGGCTCGCGCGTGGATGCCGGCTTCGGCGTCAGTTCGTCAGCTGCGATGGCGTCCCGCGTCTGAACCACGAACCCTCCTCGCACATTGCGGAACTCCAGGGCCTCTCCGCCCGCGGGAGGGAACGGCACCTTGACGAGGCGCAGGCTCTTCTTCCGGGACAGCAGCGCCACGGCGTCGGCCGAGAACTCGGGCGCAATCACCGCATCGTAGTGGGACTTGTTGATCTCCTCCGCCACGGGCAAGTCGATTGGCCTGTTGCAGGCCACAACCCCGCCGAAGGCGGCCGCCGGGTCGCCGGAAAGGGCGAGAACATAGGCTTCCGCCAGCGAGTCCCTGCTGGCCAGTCCGCATGGGTTGGTGTGCTTGAGAATCGCCACAGTAGGGCGCTCGAACTCTGACAACGTGCTCACCGCGGAGTCGAAGTCGAGCAGGTTGTTGTATGAGATTTCGGGCCCGTTCAATTGCACGAGGGCGCCCAGTCCCTTGTCCCGCGCCTTCACGTCCTGCAGTGTGTAGAAACACGCCTTCTGGCGCGGATTCTCTCCGTAGCGAAGCCCGTATGCCTTTTCCAGGGCGAGGGTCATGTGTTCCGGGAATAGTTCCTCTCCGAGATACCGGGCGATTGCCGTATCGTACGACGCGGTGTGCTGATACGCCTTCTGCGCCAGTCTCATCCTGGAGGCGCCATCGAGTGTGCCGTCCCGCATCTGTTGCAGAATCCAGCCGTAGTCCTCCGGATCCACCACTACGGTGACTGCCTCGTAGTTCTTCGCTGCCGAACGGATCATCGTGGGGCCGCCGATGTCGATATTCTCGATGGCCTCTTCGAGCGTAACGCCGCTCTTGGTCACGGTCTGCACGAAGGGGTACAGGTTCACCACCACTAGGTCGATCGTCGCGATTCCGGCCTGCTCGATGGCTTTCATGTGCTCCGGCAGGTCGCGCCTGGCAAGAATACCGCCATGCACCGCCGGGTGGAGCGTCTTCACCCGTCCATCCAGGATCTCGGGAAACCCGGTGAGTTCTGAGATGCCGTGAACCTCGATCCCAGCTTCGGCGATGGCCTTGTGTGTGCCACCGGTGCTGTACAGATCCACACCCAGGGCGCGCAGCCCGCGCGCGAAATCGATGATGCCCGCTTTGTTCGAGACGCTTAGAAGTGCCCGCATTGTTCCTCCGTCAGTGCAGAATCACGCGTTCGCCCTTGTCGTGGCGGGTGATACTGCCAATAGTGTAGACGTCAGGCAGGGCCTGTGCCAGTTGCGCCGCCTCATCCGGCGACGCGACAACCACCATGCCGATGCCCATGTTGAAGACCCGGTACATCTCGTCATGTGAGATGTTCCCTGTTGCCTGTATGAGCTGGAATAGCGGAGGGATCGGCCATGAGGACCGTTCGATGTGTGCCGCCACTCCGGCTGGGAGTATGCGTGAGATATTGCCTGCGAATCCGCCACCCGTGATATGCGCCAGCCCCCTGATTCGGGACAGATGCGGGGCGAGCAGTCGATGGTACGGTCTGTGAGGCGCCAGCAGCGCATCGCCGAGAGTCCCATCGAGTTCGGCGTAGTGGCGCTCGAGCTGGCCGGGATCGGCATCGATATCGAACACCTTTCTCGCCAGGGAGTAGCCGTTTGTATGCAGTCCGGAAGAGGGTAACCCGAGCAGGATATCGCCCGGCGCGATGCGGCTGCCGTCGATGATGCCGCGCCGTTCAACCACGCCCACAATGAAGCCAACGAGGTCGTAGATGCCCTCGACGTAGAATCCCGGCATCTCCGCAGTCTCTCCACCGATGAGGGCGACTCCGCCCTCGCGGCAGGCGGTGGCCACTCCATCGATGATGTCGGCGATCTGCGCCGAGTCGAGCCGCGCCATCGCGATGTAGTCGAGGAAGAACAGCGGCATCGCGCCGCAGCAGAGGATGTCGTTGATGCTGTGATTCACGATGTCGTGTCCGACGCTCCTGTTGCGACCCATCAGGGCGGCCAGCTTGAGCTTCGTGCCTACGCCGTCGCAACTGGAGACAAGGACGGGGTCATCGTAGCCTTGAAGATGGAACAGCGATCCGAACGAGCCGACGCCGAGTGAGCGTGAGGAAAGGGTCGGCTTCAGCGATTGCTGGATGCGCTCCTTGATGGAATCGGCATTGTGGATGTCGACGCCGGCTCGGGCGTATGATTCCGCGTTATCCTGGGTCTCGTTGCCTTGCATCATGCTGTCTGGCTCCCGGTTGTGAGTCTGGTGAGGCCCATCTGGACCGGGAGCGGATAGTCACCATTGAAGCAGGCCAGACACAGGATATCCCGTGGCAGTCCGACGGCCTGCACGAGGCCTGGCAGACTGGAGTAGCCGAGCGAGTCCGCGCCGATGTGGGCGACGATCTCCGATAGGGACATCCTGGCAGCAATCAACTCCCATTCCGATGCCATGTCGACGCCCAGCGGGCAGGGATGCAGCAGCGGCGGTGCGCATATCCGCAAGTGCACCTCGCTCGCCCCCGCCTGCCGGAGCAGCCGAACCACACGAGGTGTGGTTGTGCCCCGAACGATGCTGTCATCAACCACGATCAGTCGCTTGCCTTTGATGAGGCTGGACAGCGGATTGAACTTCAACTGTACTCCGAGGTCTCTCAACCTCTGGTCGGGCGCTATGAATGTGCGGCCGACGTACCGGTTCTTGAGCAGCCCTTCGCGGTACGGGATGCCGGAGGCCCGGGCATAGCCGATCGCGGCGGCCGTTGCCGAGTCGGGCACGCCAAGCACGTAGTCGGCCTCCACGGGATGCTCTTCCGCCAGCTTGGCTCCCATGGCAAGACGTGCCTCGTACACGAGGCGGCCCTCGATGGTGCTGTCCGGCCTGGCGAAGTAGATGTGTTCAAAGACGCAGAAGGCTCGGCGCCCGTTTCGGGTCTGCCGCTGTGAGAACACTTTCCGGTCGAGGAATACGATCTCTCCCGGATCGACATCCCTCAAGAAGGTCGCTCCAATGTGGTCGAACGCACACGTCTCCGATGCCACCACGAACCCGCCATCGAGTGCTCCGATGGAGAGTGGACGCACACCCATGCGGTCTCGTGCCGCCACCACCATGCCGGGGACGAGGGCGGCGATGGAATACGCGCCCTGGAGCCGCTTCAACGCATTGCCGAACTTCTCCTGCCAGGTGGACCCGTGACTTGTGACGATCAGCCTGGCAATGACCTCAGCATCGGAGTCGGAACGGAATTCCTGCCCCAGGTCCTGCAGTTCCGAACGCAACAGGTCGGCATTGGTGATGTTGCCGTTGTGCGACACCGCGACTACCCACCCATCGTGCTCCGCGAGGATGGGTTGGGGCGTGGCGGACTTGCGGGTGTCACATCCCGAGTTGCATGTGGAGTAGCACGTGTGCCCGATCGCGGCAGACCCCTTCAGCGCAGCAAGGTCGTTCTCAGTGAACACCTGCGCCACCAGGCCGGGATGCGCCGTGACCTGGATGCGCTCATCGCCGCTGACAGCGATGCCGGCGCATTCCTGTCCGCGGTGCTGCAGCGCGAACAACGCAAAGAAGACCAGTCGCGCTGTATCCAGACCGGGGGCGAAGACACCGAAGATGCCGCAACCTTCACGCATGAGGGGCCTTTCGCCTGATTATAGTGGGCTCCGGCCCGTGTGGTCAATGTGGGGCCCCTATGCTATAATGCCGCATTATGTTGCAGTCTGAGAAGAAGAAAGAACTCGTTACTCAGTACGCCGTCAGAGAAGGAGACACGGGATCCGTCGAGGTGCAGGTTGCGCTTCTGACCGAGAGGATCACCGCTCTTACCGATCATCTGAAGGCAAATAGCCACGACCACAACACGCGAAAGGGGCTGTTGCGGCTCACCGCGAGACGGCGCAAGTTCCTGTCCTACCTGGAGCGCGGGGACGTCGAGCGGTATCGCACGCTGGTATCCAGGCTGGGACTGAGGAGGTAACATGGCCCATCTCGTGCAGCGCTCATTCGCTGGGCGCACACTCAGCATGGAGACGGGTCGGCTTGCGCAGCAGGCCAACGCCTCCGTCCTGGTACGGTACGGAGACACCGTTGTCCTCGTGACCGTGTGTGTCGCCTCTGAAACCGTGGGGGGCATGGACTTTGTTCCCCTGACGGTGGACTATGAAGAGAAGCTCTACGCCGCCGGGAAGATCCCCGGCAGCTTCATCAGGCGTGAGGGAAGACCCACCGAGGAAGCCACCCTCACCGCGCGCCTCGTCGACCGGTGCCTGAGGCCGCTACTGTCCAAACGGTTCGGTCGAGAGACACAGGTCGTAGCTACCGTGCTCTCCGCGGACAAGGAGAGTAACCCTGATACCTGTGCCCTGATCGGCGCCTCCACAGTGCTGTGCTGTTCGGAGGTCCCGTTTGCCGGCCCGGTGTCGGCGGTTCATGTCGGCCTAATAGACGATCAGTTTGTCATCAATCCGAGTATGGCAGCGATGGCCGAGAGCCGTCTCGACATCGTCGTAGGCAGTACCCGTGATGCGGTGGTGATGGTTGAGGCCGGCGCCGGCGAAGTCTCCGAGGACAGGATGCTTGAGGCTATTCGCTTCGGTCATGAAGCGAACCTTGAGGCCATCGCCCTGCAGGACGAGATGGTTGCGCTGGTCGGAAGCCCCAAGCTCACGGTCACCCCATACACGCCACCCGCGGACCTTGTCGAAGGCATCGGCGCGGCTATCAAGGGCGGCCTTACGGCCGCGCTGGATCAGCCGGACAAGGGGGCGCGTGCAACGGCCCTCGATGCACTCAAGGACGGCGCGTTGGCGGCATGGAATGAGAAGTACCCTGAGGAAGAAGTCGCCTACGTCTACGATTCCCAGCTGAAGAAGCATGTACGGGAGCACGTCCTTCGTACACGCAAACACGTTGATGGCCGCCGCTATGACGAGATTCGGCCCATCACAACTGAGGTTGGTGTGCTGCCGTGTACCCATGGCTCCGGTTTGTTCACCCGGGGACAGACCCAGGCGTTGACCATTACGACCCTTGGGTCAGAGCGACAGGAACAGATGCTTGATGGCCTCGGCCTCGCTGAGACCAAGAGGTTCATGCATCACTACAACTTCCCCGGTTTCTCCACGGGAGAGGTGCGCCGGCTGCGCATGCCCGGCAGACGGGAGATCGGGCATGGGGCGCTCGCTGAACGCGCCATCGCCCCCGTGATCCCCTCGGAAGAGGAATTTCCCTATACCATTCGGCTCGTCTCTGAGATACTGAGTTCCAACGGCAGCTCCTCGATGGCCAGCGTGTGTGGTTCGACGCTGTCGCTCATGGACGCGGGCGTCCCCATCAAAGCGCCTGTTGCGGGAATCGCCATGGGCGTCATCAGTGGTGAGGATGGCAAGTACGTCATCCTGACCGATATCGAAGGCATGGAAGACGCGCTTGGTGACATGGACTTCAAGGTTGCCGGTACCGCGGCGGGCATCACGGCCTTGCAGCTCGATATCAAGATGCAGGGCATCAACCCGCGGCTTCTGGGCGAGGCGATGGCGCAGGCCCGCGAGGCCCGGCTGAAGATTCTGGCCATAATGGCGGACACGATCAGCGCGAGCAGGCCGGAGTTGAGTCCCTACGCACCTCGTGTGACGGAACTCAAGATCGACGTTGAAAAGATCGGCGCGCTCATCGGCCCGGGCGGGCGCACCATCAGGGCCATTATCGAGGAAACCAAGACCACCATCGATGTCAAGAACGATGGCAAGGTGATGATCGGCTCCGCTAACGAGGAGTCGACGCGGCGTGCCGTGAAGATGATCGAAGACCTGACCCGGGAAGCCAAAGTCGGCGAGATATACACTGGCAAGGTGACGCGTATATTCGACTTCGGAGCCATGGTGGAAATACTCCCCGGCAAAGAAGGACTTGTTCATATCAGCGAACTCGCTGCCCACAGGGTGCCCACAGTGCAGGATGAGGTGCAACTGGGTGATGAGGTCACTGTGAAGGTGATCGAGATTGACAGCCTCGGCCGTATCAATCTCTCGCGGCGAGCGGTGTTCGCCGGTGACTCCGAGGACTACGAGCCCAGGCAGTCGAGACCTCCTTCATCGCGTCCTCCTCGGCAGGGCCCTCGCCCACAGCGCCCTCCCCAGGGCGGCCAGAGACGCTACTAGAAACGCGACAACAGGCCTGCGCTCGAAGTGCAGGCAGTTGATTGGTTGTGCGGGAGGTCAACGTGCCCACTCGTGTCGTCGTCAATGGCGCTCTCGGCCGGATGGGGCAGGAGGTTGTGCGGACTGTCATCGCCGATCCTGAGTTGCGTCTGGTTGGCGCAGCTGAGGCAAGTGCGGCGCAGCCGTATCTGCCCGTCCCGGAGCACCCGGAACTCATCCCACTTTCATCCAGTCTCGGCGCGCTGATCGAGAAGACCTGTCCCGACGTTGTCGTAGACTTCACTCGGGCTGGTGCCTCGATGGAGGCCGCGCGCATCGCCATTCCGCTGAAAGTCAGCATGGTGATCGGAACAACGGGCCTCTCGGAGAAGGACATCGCGGAGATCCGCGACCTGTGTGCGCTCCATGCCGTTGGCGCCGTGGTGGCGGCGAACTTCTCCCTGGGTGCGATCCTGCTGATGCATCTGGCTCAAATCGCCTCCCGGTTCTTCTCCAATGCCGAGATCATCGAGATGCATCATGACAAGAAGATCGATGCGCCATCCGGAACGGCCTTGGCCACGGCGCGGATGATGGCTGAGGCTCGGGGCTCTCGTTTCGTGTATCCTCAGACGGAAAAAGAAACACTCGCGGGCGTCAGGGGAGGAGAAGTCAGCGGGCTGGCGATTCATAGCGTCAGGGTGCCCGGCGTAATGGCCGCGCAGGAGGTCATATTTGGTGGCAGAGGGCAGACGCTGCTGTTGAGACATGATGCGACCAGCCGTGAGTCGTACATGCCCGGCGTTGTTCTGGCCATCAAAGAGGTGGTTAAGACTCGAACTCTGGTAGTTGGACTTGATAAGCTTATGGGCCTGTGAGCGCAATGGATACCCTCGATGTGGCCATAGTCGGTGCCGAAGGGCTTGTCGGCCAGGAGCTTCTCAAGATACTTGAGGAGCGCCGGTTTCCCGCGTCATCCGTTCATCTGTATGACTCTGACCGCCGTGCCGGCACCGAGTACTACTTCAGCCACCAGAGACTCGAAGTCGAGGAAGCCGCGCCTGAGGTGTTCCGCAGCGTGGATGTCGCGTTCTTCTGTGACGGACTGGATTCGAGCCGTCGCCTGTTGTCCCCCGCTGTCCAGTCCGGCGCCGTCGTCGTCGATGACAGCGGGTCGATGCTCACCGATGCATCGGTGCCGCTCGTCGTGCCCGAGGTCAATGCGGAGGATATCGCCCTGCATAAGGGCATCCTCGGGAACCCCGGAAGCTCAACGATTCAACTGATGGTGGCCCTGTACCCCCTGCACCTCGTGAACCGCATACGACGTATCGTGGTGAGCACGTACCAGCCTGTATCCGCGAGCGGAACCGCGGCAGCCTTGAAGGAGTTGACTGCCCAGGCCAAGCGTGTGCTCGAGGGACGGCGCGTCTGTCCGCACATCTACTCCCATCAGATCGCCTTCAACGTGCTGCCTGAGATAGACGTCTTCCTGGACAATGGCTACACCAAGGAGGAGTGGCGAATCGTCGAAGAGGTGCACCGCATTCTGCGTGATGACAGTATCGGCGTCTCGCCCACTTGTGTTCGTGTTCCCGTGTATTTCGGGCAGAGCCAGTCGGTCAATGTGGAGTTCGATTCGGCCATCACTCCCGAAGAGGCACGGAAGACGCTGGCTCAGGCCCCCGGCATACGCATACTGGATGACCCCACTGTCAGCTTCTATCCGCAGCCGTGGGCGGCCAGCGGACTGAATCAGGTCTTTGTGGGGCGCATACGCAGGGATGCGTCGCGCTCCAATGCGCTGTCCATGTGGATCGTCTGTGATAACCTGCGCAAAGGCGCTGGACTCAACGCGGTTCAGATAGTGGAAGAAGGACTGCGCCGTGATTGGATCAAGTCGAGAAAGAGGAGAACCTGAAATGCCGAGATTTGGAAGACTCCTGACTGCGATGGTGACCCCATTTGACCAGAAGGGAGAGGTGGACTATGCGCAGGCGAGGAAGCTCGCTCGCGCATTGATCAAGTCCGGTAGCGATGGTCTCGTTGTCTCGGGGACCACGGGCGAGTCTCCCACCCTTACGGTGGCAGAGAAGCTGAGGCTGTTTGCGGAGATCAAGGACGAATTGAAGGGCGAGGGCGCAGTCATCGCCGGCACCGGCAACTACAGCACGAAGGAAAGCATAGAGCTGACACGTGAGGCGGAGAAGCTGGGCGTGGACGGATGCCTGCTCGTGGTGCCGTACTACAACAGGCCTACCCAGGAAGGGATGTACCGGCACTTCAAAGCGATCGCGGAATCGTGTCACCTGCCGTGCATCATGTACAACGTCCCTTCACGCACCTCGAGCAACCTCGCGGCGGAGACGGTGATCAGACTCAGCGCGGTGGACAATATCGTGGGCGTGAAGGAGGCGAGCGCCAACTTCAGGCAGATCTCGGACATAGTTCAGGGCGTGCCCTCGGACTTCCTGGTGTACAGTGGGAATGACGGAGATACGCTGCACCTGATGGCGCTCGGTGGCTACGGTGTCGTCGGCGTCATCACTCACCTTGTGGGTCTGCAGACCAAGGATATGATGAACAAGCTGCTCGCGGGAAAGGTCGATGAGGCGGCCACTATCCACCGCAACCTGTTGCCGCTTGTCGACGCCATGTTCCTGGTCGCGAACCCCATTCCACTGAAGTTCGCGATGAATCACCTTGGTTTTCGAGTGGGCCCCACCCGGCTGCCCTTGTGCGAGCCGGATGAGAAGACGGCGAACAGGATACTCGAGACGCTGAACAAGACGAAGATAGACCTGCCGATCAACTGACCCAGTGCCAGTTGACTCGCGAAACGTAACTACCTGAGGTCAGGTTCTGGAGTCTCTCTAGGACCTGACCTCGAGTATTTGCTCCCGCTTGGGGCCCATCGATACGAGGGAGACCCTGCAGCCGAGCACCTGTGCGATGGTGCTCACGTAGGTTCTGGCATTGAGTGGCAACTGGGCATACTCACTGATATCCTCGGTGCACTCGCTCCATCCCGGCAGCTCCTGGTAAACCGGCTCGCACCGTTCCAGCACGTCAGCCCTGGTGGGAAACTCATTCGTGAGGCGGCCATCCACCATGTAGCCCGTGCAGATCTTCACGGACTTGAATCCGTCGAAGATGTCCAGGTGAGTCAGGGCCACATCGGTCATGCCGTTGATCCTCACGCTGAATCTGCCCGCAACGCCATCGAACCAACCGCATCTTCTCGGCCGTCCGGTGGTGGCGCCGTACTCTCCCGCCTTCTCTCGAATGAAGTCGCCCATCTCACCCTTCAGTTCGGTGGGCATCGGCCCGCCGCCAACCCGGGTGGCGTACGCCTTGAACACGCCGAGGACACGGTCGATCTGGGTAGGTCCGATCCCGCTGCCTACGGTGGCTCCCCCTGCGAGGGGGGACGACGATGTCACGAACGGATATGAGCCGAAGTCCGTGTCCAGCAGGGCCCCCTGCGCGCCTTCGAGCAGGATGGTGTCCCCCTGGTCAATGGCCCCGTGGATGACGGGAAGAACGTCCGTGATGTAGCCCCTCATCTGTTCGGCGTAGTCCATGTACTGGTTGTAGACATCGCTGACAGACATGGCTGGCTGGCCGTACAGGGAGGTCAGAAGGGCGTTCTTCTGCTCCATGACATCCTCGAGGCGGGCTCGAAAACCCCTGGGATCCAGCAGTTCACCCACGCGGAGACCGGTCCTGGCCACCTTGTCGACGAACGCCGGTCCGATACCTCTCTGCGTTGTGCCGATGGCGCCGTGACCGCGCCGCTGCTCCTCCAGCCTGTCAAGCAGGAGGTGATACGGCATTATCAGATGCGCGCGATCGCTGACAAGCAGATTGCGCGCCTGCACACCGTGTTCACGCAGTTCGCTGATTTCCTTCAACAGCACTGCGGGATTCACTACGACGCCGTTGGCAATGACACAGCGGACGCTGTCATAGAAGATGCCCGACGGAATGAGGTGAAGCCTGAAGGTGCCATGCGGGTTCACGGTTGTGTGTCCCGCGTTGTCACCCCCCGCGTAGCGCACCACCATGTGCGCCCTGGCAGCGAGGGAATCGATTACCTTGCCCTTTCCCTCGTCTCCCCACTGACCTCCGACAAGCGCGACAACTGACATCAGTCTCCAGACTCCTTTCCTTTGCGTTGCAGGTGGAGAAGGCGTTGAACCACCGTCACAGATGAGCAGAAGGCCACGATGGCCACTGCCACAAAAACGAATCCCGTGAGCAGCCCGAGCGCCAATACTATAACCCGCTCAGGCCGCGTGCACAAACCGACCGTGCAATCGAAGCCCATTGCCTCGCCGCGCGCCCGCAGATAGCTCACGAGAAACGACGCGATGAGCGCTACGTACGTGACCACGATAGCCGTCGAGTTGTCTGTGTGTGCAAACCAGAGAGCGATTCCGGCGAGCATCGCGGCTTCGGAGATTCGGTCTCCTGTGGAATCAAGGATCGCGCCGAACTTCGTGACCTTGCCGGTAGCGCGCGCCAGGGCGCCATCCAGCAGGTCGAGCAAGGACGCGGCGCCGAGTACGAGGCCGGCGGTTATGAGCCGCCCTTCGGATGCGAACCACGCCGCCACGATGGTAGCAGCGATGCCGGTGATGGTGATGTGGTTGGGTGAGATGGGACTGCGGCTTAGTGCCTTCACCAACGGCCCCGCCACCTGCGTCCCGATTCGTCTTCTCAGTTGTTGCAGATCTGGCATCAACATGCAACGGGCCCGCACCCGCGGGCCCGGTTGTCTCTCCTGTATTCAGGTTGTGTGCTACGACTTCGCTTCCGCGGCAAGAGGTGCAGGCAGTGTCACCGGCTCTTCCTGGCACTCCGCCGAGATGAACTCCTCGGTGCGGCGTCGCGCTTCGTCGTCGGAGAACTGCATCGGTGGCGATTTCATGAAGTAAGAAGCCGGTCCGACGATGGTGCCGGAAAGCCCGCGGTCCAGCGCAAGCTTGCAGCAGCGGATGGCATCGATGACAACGCCGGCTGAATTGGGGCTGTCCCACACTTCCAGCTTCATCTCCAGGTTGAGAGGTACATCTCCGAACGTTCTCCCCTCCATTCGGACATGGCAGAACTTTCGGTCCAGCAGCCATGGAACGTAATCGCTGGGACCGACATGGACGTTGTCCGCCCCCATGTCGTAGTCGAGCTGCGAGGTGACCGCGTTGGTCTTGGAGATCTTCTTCGACTCGAGCCGCTCGCGCTCAAGCATGTTCATGAAGTCGGTGTTGCCACCGAAGTTCAGCTGATACGTTCGCTCCAGCTTGACGCCGCGGTCCCGGAACAGGCGGGTCAGAACGCGATGCGTAATGGTGGCGCCCACCTGGGACTTGATGTCGTCTCCGATGACCGGCATGCCACGCTCCGCGAATCTCTTCTGCCAGTATGCCTCACGGCCGATGAACACCGGGATGCAGTTCACGAAACCGCAGCCCGCCGCCAGCACCTGCTCGACATACCATTTGGTCGCCTCTTCGCTGCCTACCGGCAGGTAGTTGACCACAACGTCCGTCTTCGTTTCCTTGAGGATGCCCACGATATCGGCAGTTGGTCCGGGCGCCTTCTCGATGATCTGAGAGAGATACTTGCCGAGTCCGTCGTGCGTCATGCCGCGCTCAACCTTGACCCCGGTCTTGGGCACGTCGCAGAACTTGAAGGTGTTGTTCGGCAGGGTGTAGATCGCTTTCGAAAGATCCTTGCCGACCTTGTTCTTGTCGACGTCGAACGCCGCCACGAAGTTGATGTCGGATATGTGATACCCACCCAGGTTGACATGCATGAGCCCGGGGACGAAGTCGTCCTCACGCGCCTCACGGTAGTAGTGGACACCCTGAACCAGCGATGACGCGCAGTTGCCGACTCCTATGATCGCTACATTGACACTGCCCATGTCGTCTTGTGCCTCCTTGCGTGCTATCGGGATACTCGCCTCAGTGTGCCTGTCCTGTCTTCTTCTCCGGTGTCCGCACTACGCACCATCTCGTGAAAGCCGCTGCTCGTTGCGTCAGCATCCACTCCTGATGGTGGACGTGCTCTGGGGAAACTGCAAGCAGATTCCTTTGCGGGGATTCGGGACCGTCGTGTTTCGCGCGCCGTTAATCAAACGCGGCATGACCTGGCACTTTCCTGGCGGCGCGACTCAGTGGCCGCGCAACGCACCAACATTATAGTATGTCTACACTAGTGTCAACACGTAGCAGGGGTGGCTTGCGCTTGAAAACGTTACCGGTTTCCTTCATGCTGTATGGCATACTCGGATAACCGCCTGTGAATGGCGGCTGGCACGTCGAAAGGAGAGTAGAGTCATGACCCCAGAGGAATCCCGCGAGAAGATTCTTGATGAGGTTGAACGCAAGGCAGGTCAATACGAGATCGAATCCGGTTGTTGCGCGCAGGGATGCCTGCGGGCCCTCCAGGAGCAGTTCGAGATCGGCAACGTTCAAACCTACAAAGCGGCCTCAGCGATGCCCGGAATAGCTCTCCGGGGAGAGACATGTGGTGGTGTGGTTGGAGGACTCATGGCCATAGGACTGGTGTGGGGACGCGAAGACCCGAAAGACATGGAGAGCTACTTCAAGTCTATCGCGGTTGGCCGTAAGTTCTGCAAGGCCTTTGAGAAGGAGTTCGGCACGGTGATGTGCCGCGATATCGTCAAGCAAAGGTTCGGCAAGGAGCTGAATCTGGCAAGCCCTGAGGATGCCAAGGAATTCGTGAAGATGGATGGCTACAAGCGTTGCAGCTATGTCCCTGGAAGAGCTGCACGAATCGTGGCCGAGATGATCCTGGACGCGCGGAGAGAAGGAGAAGGCGGGTAGTACCTCCGCCGCGAGAACTCGCTGACACAGAAGGCCGGCTCAGACGAGGCCGGCCTCTCTCATTACTGCCGGAAGTTCGGGTTAGTCTTCCAGTTCGACCACTACCTCGCAGTAGGGGTCGCCGGCCGGAAGAACCTGGTGATGATGGGGTGCTTGACCTTGACACCGAGCGCATCGAAAGTGCCCTGCTCCATTGCCTCAACCAATACGGTGCAGATCTTCGGACACCTCTCGTAGGGCTTTGCCTGTGAGCACTCGTACTCATGCTTCACGGCGCGCTTCTTGCCCCATTCCACCCATTCGCCACGCACGCCGGCATTGTTGTCCTCAAGATCCATGACGCGGCCGAGGCAGCGGGCATCATTGAGGTCGTCGATCTTCATGCGCTTCTGCATGGTGGCGGCGCACGACGCACCTACCTCGTACATCGCCTTCCGGCCGATCTCCACTTCATCCCCGTATCTTCTCCGCCAGCGGGGCAAGGATCTCGGTGAGGAACATGCCGAGCGTCCGGCCTCCCAGCTCAACCATCTTGAACACATCGGTATCCGGTAGGAAGATGGTCTTCCTGTCTTCACCCAGCGGCGGGACCTCGTCCACGTATTCCGCCACGTGCGTCCCCTGTTCATAGTGCCTCTCAAGTCGTTTCGCCATTCGGGACTAATCCTCCTTAGATCGTAGATCCAATCGATGCCGCCCGCCCGCCACGCGCGTGTGGGCGGACGGCAGTGGTCTCAAATGGCACGGTACCATGTCGACCCCACAGTGTCAAAGGGCGTACCCGGAGCGCATCGGTTCGGCTATTTCGCAGATTGGACAGGCGCACGTCGTTCTGCTTCAATGCCGCAGTCTGCGGTCACCGCCGCAGTTCTGCCCCGGTGCCATGAGCCGTCTACAGCGGCCGGCGAAAGGAGTCACTCCGTGAAAGACAGGTACGCCTACTTCATCGTGGATAAGGACGGTGAGACGACCACTGTCACGATGAACCGACCCGACAAGCTGAATGCCTTCACCATCGATATGCTGTACGAGTTCGGCGATATCGTGGACACGCTGAGACTCGATCTCTCCACCCGGTTCGTCATCATCACCGGGGCCGGCCGTGCATTCTGTTCAGGCATCGATGTCACTACGGAGGCTCGGGACGAGTGGTATGGTCCCCGCCAACCTAATGAGCGTATCTTCCAGGAGAATGGACAGGTGATGGTCCAGAAGTGGACCAATCTCCACCAGATCACCATCGCCGCCATCAATGGCCCATGCGTTGGTCTTGGACTCGGCCTGGTGACCTGTTGTGACTTCCGCGTGATGGCGGATGGGGCGTACTGCAGCATTCCCGAGACTGCCATCGGCATTGGCTACTCGGTCAGTTGTCTCTATCCCCTCCTGTCGCTCATCGGTCCCGCACAGGCCAGGCGAATGATCATGACCTGCGATCGCGTACCTGCCGCCGAGGCGCGGCAAATCGGGCTGGTTCACCAGGTGGTTCCACCGGATGAACTGATGAAGACGAGCCATGCATTGGTTCAGAAGCTGTCAACCAAGGGACCGACGGCCCTCAGAATCGTGAAGCGCATGATCAATGCGGCGACGGTGGCGCAGTTCGCGGACCTCGCAGCTATGGAGCCGGAACTGGTACAGGCATTCT
>JAXGQG010000018.1:0-34939 GCA_040766535.1 Dehalococcoidia bacterium
CACGTTTCTTGTACGGGCGCATTGTCATGCGCCCGGGTATTCCCCGCCACCGCGGACCGTTGTCGAACAGCGCCTGCGGCTGGATATCCCTCGCCGCCCGGCGGGCGGGATGTATCCCGCCCCTTGTATGCTAAGGGGGACGCACCCTGAAGGTGTCGCGGGGGAGGGGAATCAGACCGGCCCCTGAGGCCTGTGAGCCTGTGGCGTAGATCTCGATCCCCTCTCCCCGATGCCACTCCCGAGGCCGAACAGTATCCTAAGCCTCCGTGCGGGAAGAGCTTGCATAGACAAGGTTGGCTCGGGGTGGCCGCGACACGAGCGTCAGCGTAGAGTCTCGTGGAGGTGAAGTCAATGGAACCGGTAGTCCTGGGTATCGACATCGCCAAGCGGAAGTTCGACGTGGCCTTGCTCACTGCACACAAGGTGACCGTGGGGAAGTTCGACAACACGCCGAGGGGTTTCGCCAATTTGGAAGACTGGCTGGTGAGGTACGGCGTTGAGCGGGTCCACGCCTGTCTTGAAGCAACGGGCACGTATGGAGATGCACTCGCTGAGCACCTGTACCACGCGGGCCACGTGGTGAGCATGGTCAACCCAGCCCGCATCAAGGGCTTCGGCCAGAGCGAGCTATCCCGGACCAAGACGGACAAGGCCGATGCGCAGCTCATCGCCCGATTCTGCAGCGCGATGAAGCCCGAGCCATGGCAGCCGCTGACGCCCGAGGTCAAAGAACTGAGAGCTCTGGTGCGCCGGCTCGATGAACTCAAGAGCATGCTGACCCAGGAGAAGAATCGCCTGGAGAGTGCTGACGCCGTGGTCAGGCCCTCAATCCAGGATATGATCGACCACATCGAAGCACGCATCCTCCAGGTCACGCAGCAGATCCGCGACCACATTGACCACCACCCGGACCTGCGCGGTAAGCGGGACCTGCTGGAGACCATCCCCGGCATCGGACCGGGCACGTCAGCCATGATCATCGCCGAATTCGGCGACGTCTCGCGCTTCCGGGATGCCGGCACCATGGCCTCCTTTTGCGGCCTCACGCCCAGGCAGCGCCAATCGGGAACCTCGGTGCGTGGCCGAAGCATGCTGTCAAAGACAGGCTCATCGCGCATCAGACACGCCCTGTACATGCCTGCGCTCTCAGCCATTCGCTACAACCCGGTCATCAGAGCATTTCGTGCCCGGCTCCTCGCCAATGGCAAACACAAGATGATCATCGTCGGCGCAGTGATGCGGAAACTCGTCTACCTCGCCTACGGCGTACTCAAGAGCGGCAGGCCTTTCGACCCTGCCGTGGCGGGTCTGGCTTGACCCCTGCACACAGTATCTACGTCAGGACACCCCTCGTCCCCGGGGGAGGGTCTGAGACCTTCCCCTACATGTTGCCATATCAGACACAGGCGACGCGTATGGTTGGGTTGGCGGGCGGCATGTATGCTGCCCCCATGGCCGAAATGACGTGCCGGCGTCTATGGCGCTCATGCGCTGGTTGGACAGTTACGAAGCGTTAGGTGTACAGTCTGCACAGCCCACATGTGCTGTCGCGTGCGGCAGCATCACATTCGGATGCCACGCCTCTCAGTGTGGCGCCGTGGCAGCATGCCGATGCAGAACACATCCTCGCGCGCCCCGCGCTTCTTCTACGGCTACGTCGTGGTAGCGGTGTCATTCATCGTCATGGCGATGTCATCCGGCTCTAACTACAGTTTCAGCGTCTTCTTCGAGCCGCTGCAACAGGAGTTCGGCTGGAGCAGGGCGGTTACCGCGGGAGCGATGTCCGCCTTCCTCATCGGCCAAGGAGTATTCTCCATGGGCAGCGGACGGCTGACCGACCGCTTCGGGCCGCGGCCCGTGGTCACCGGCGCCGGACTCCTCTTCGGCGCGGGCCTGATGATGATGTCCCGTGTGGATGCCATATGGCAGGTCTACATCGCCTACGGCGTGCTGGCCGCGGCGGGCCATAGCGCGACGTTCACCCCGCTGTCTTCGACGGTGGCCCGCTGGTTCCAGGCCCACAGAGGTCTTATGACGGGCGCCGTCATGGCTGGAACAGGCCTCGGCACCATGGTGATGCCGCCTCTGGCGAACTGGCTGATTTACCGCGCGGACTGGCGTACCTCGTATCTGGTGCTTGGCCTCATTCTGATGACCGTGGTGGTCACGGCGGCGCAGTTCCTGCGGCGCGATCCCGCGGAGGTAGGGCTGCAGCCGTACGGAGCCGACCGGGCCGTGCAGATGCCCAGGGTGCCCGTGGCCCCTGCGTCCGGCGTCGCCTTCGGTGATGCCGTGCGCACCCGGCAGTTCTGGCTGCTGTGCCTCGCGTTTGCCGGTTTTGGCTACACGCTGCAGGCGGTGATGTCGCATGTGGTCATACACTCCCGCGGGCTCGGTCTCACTCCGGCCAGCGCCGCCGGCATCATGACCGTTATCGGTGGATTCGGTTTCGCCGGCCGGATCGGACTGGGCGGGCTCGCCGACCGCTTCGGAGCGAAGAAGCTGCTGACCACGGCGCTCACTGCACTTTCGCTCAGCCTCTTCTGGCTCATGGTGGCCCGGCATGCCTGGCAGGTGTACGCCTTCGCGGTGGTGTTCGGCTTCACGTACGGAGGCGTGGTACCACAGTTCTCCAACCGGGTGGCCGAGCTGTTCGGTCTTCGTGCGCACGGCGCGATCCTGGGTGCCATCGTGTTCTGCGTCGCCCTCGGCAGTGCCGCCGGCCCCGCCCTCACGGGATACGGTTTCGACGTGCTGGGCAGCTATACGCTGCCGTTTGCGATTTGCGGCGGCGTGGTGGCGTGCGCCGCGCTGCTCTCCTGCCTGGTGAAGCCGCTGCCCGCGAAGAGCGGGGGCGTTCCGAGTTCTGAGTTCTGAGTTCTGGGTTCCAGGTTGGGTGATGGGGTCTTGTAGGGGCGTTTCGAGAACCGCCCCCATGTCGGTTGGTGAGCTATTCACGAACGGCCCTTACGGCAGGAATGGCATATCGGTGTCGGTGATGACCCGGGTGCGTTGGCGTGCGAGACAACGGGAGCCGCGTGCAGCTCCCCTACGGATATCCGCCGCCCCGCCCGACCCGTACACCAGACCCGGTCACCTCGTCCTTGGCGGGCGGCATGTATGCCACCCCTGCGTTAGGACAGCGCATCGTTGTTCACGATGTCCCGGGAATCGGAGGGGGCAGACTCGCAAGGCGCGCAGCGCCTGGACTCGCAGCCCGCACAGCGGGCGGACTCGTCACTCGCAACTCCGCCGCTCATCGGCGGCGCGCAGGAACGCAGAACCCAGAACGCAGAACTGGGAATCCCTGTAGGGCGCGGACCTCTGCGTCCGCCCGGGCAGCTACCGGGAACACGTCATATCCTTCGCGGGCGGTTCTGAGATCCTCCCCTGCACGGGAACCACGATGATGGAGGTTCCAGATACGGCTACTGACTCTTCGCAGCCTTCAGCGGCGTGAGCAGCATCAGCAGCGCGATGGCGGCGGCGATGAGGGCAACGGGCCAGAACTCACCGCCCGGGCCGTTCGCGCGGACGTAGTCCACGGCCATGCCGAACACCGGTGCGATGACCATCGTGGCGATGGCGCGTGCCTGGCTCTCGATGGACAGCACGGTGGCGCCCTCGGTTTCACTGGCGAAGGCGTCGAAGCGCTCACCAGCATCGGCTGCCACAGGTTCTGCACCATCGCCAATAGCACGAAGCCCACTACCGCCGCCCGGTACAGTCCGAAGTAGAGCAAAGGCACCAGCGCCGCATAGGTACAGCAGACCACCACCCAGAGCATGCGGCTGCCCCGCTCCTCGCCGCCGGAATGCGCCGCGAAACGGTGCGCATGGCGGCTTGCGATGGCCGAACCGAGGTACAGCAGGATGTACACGATGCCGATGAGCAGCGCACTGCGGCGCGTCTCACCCAGCCAGGCCCACGCCAGCACTCCCAGGGCCATGCTCTGCACCACCGGCTGGAGGTAGTCCTCCACCGCCTTGTACACGCCCTCGAAGGACATCGATTCCACCACCAGCCGCCGGAGGCCGCACAGTCTGACGGCATCGGCGACGCACTTGCCCAGGTGGCGGAACACATCACGGAGGTGGACGCGTGACGCCGGCTTGCCCTCCAGTTCCTTCGGATACCCGGCGAAGTTGATGAGTCCGATCACATACGGGATGATGGCGAGGAAGAAGACCCAGGCGTAGTCCTGCGCCCACCAGACGATGACGACCGCGATGACCGTGGAAACGGCGGAGCCGATCTTTGACCACGAGCGTGTGAAGCCGTACACCTTCGTCTTCTCGTCCAGACGTCTCTGCAGCCGCAGCCAGGTGAAGATCATCGCCTTGCGGGTGCCGGTGCGGGACCGCCTCTCCAACGCTGAAGCAGAACATGGCGATGAAGAGCTGGGCGTAGCTGTGGCTGAGCCCGAACAGTGCGAAGGAGGCGATATAGGCGGCGAACGAAAGCATCATGCTGCGACGGCGTCCGAACAAGTCGGCGATTGCCCCGCTCGGGACCTCCATCAGGCTGATCGCCAGTTCGCGGAAGCCGATGAGGAGCCCGATGTGCGTGAACGAGAGTCCCTGCTGCAGGAAGAAGAGGATGATGAACGGTTCGAAGTACCGCTGGTTCTTCAGAAAACCATAGAGTGAGAAACGGCGGAGCATGTCTCTTCCCTGTGACCGGCCTGGAGTGCCGCGAGGGCATGGTGTACCGATGATGATACACCGGCGCGAGAGCACGCGTGCGGCGAATCGTTGCGTTTCGAGGTAGTATGGTGCAAGAATGGATTCAGGGTCTCAGTGTGGGCCCACACCGCGGCGGAGAGTGCAATGATGAACGACGGCCAGCGGATGCAGTTCACGTTCCCGGTGGGCTATCACGACTTCCACAAGAGCCAGGTGTTCAACTTCCAGCTCAACCGCTGGCTCTCCTTCGGCTACGCGCGGCTGGAGGACATGCAGGAGGCCGGACAGCGCATCAACTCCTTCGCGGAATGGAAGACGGAGATGGTCCGGCAGGCGGACAAGGCGGTGTCCGAAGGGCGCCTGATGAACGCGACGTTCTACTACCGGGCCGCCGAGTTCCATACGTTTGAAGAGGACCCCGACAAGGAGCAGTTGTACGACCGCTTCGCGTGGCTGTTCAACCGGGTCTTCAGGGACGAGGGCATCGAGCGGGTAGACGTGCCCTATGAGGAGGCCTTTCTCCCGGCGATGAGGGTTCGGCCGGTCTCCGGCCCGCCGCGCGGGACGATTCTGGATGCACGGCGGATTCGACTCGTTTATCGAGGAGTTCTACTCCTGGATGTGGTACTTCGCCACCCGTGGCTACGAAGTGATCGGTTTCGAGGACCCGGGCAGGCGCGGCGCGCCGCACGCACGGTCTGGCGCTGGACTACCGCTGGGAGAAGCCGGTGAATGCCATTCTCAACCACTTCGGGCTCCAGGATGTCACGCTGCTCGGCATCTCCATGGGGGGCTACTTCTGCTTCAGGGCGGCGGCGTTGGAGACGCGCATCAAGCGGGTCATCGCCTCGGCAGTGGCGTACGACTATATGCAGTTTCTGCCGGCGCCCGCGCAGGCGCTCTCGCGCTTTTCTTCAGATATATGCGGGGGTTCTCCGACTGGTCGGCACGGATGAAGATGCGCTATGACCCCGGTCACCGCTGGTCGGTGAGCAACCTGATGTACATCACCAAGGCGAAGACGCCCATGGAGGGGATGGATGTGGTGATGCAGATGAACGAGAAGAACCTGCTCTCGCAAGCTCGTGGAACAGGATGTCCTCATCCTCACCGGGGCCGAGGATCATTTCATCCCGCTGAAGATGCACGACATGCAGGTGAATGCCCTGGTGAATGCGCGGTCGGTCACCGCCCGCGCACACGGGAGGACCAGGCGCAGAACCACTGCCAGGTGGGCAACACCGGGCTGGCGCTGAAAGTGATGGCGGATTGGCTGGAGCAGAAGGGGGCGCGTAGGGTTTCGGTCTTGTGTAGGGCATTGTGGAGGCGCTTCGAGAAGCGCCCGCTGGCGATTGGCGGCGCATGTGCCGCCCCTACGTCCGGAAAGCGCATCGTTGTTTATGATGTCGCTGGACTGACGATGAGACAACGGGAGCCATGCGGCTCCCCTACGGTTACGGTCTGCCAATCTGCCGGTCTGTTGTAGGGCGCGGATCTCTGCGTCCGCCTCAGACCGGGGAACCATATGGACGGCGCGGTGGGGGCATTGTGGGAGGCGCTTCGAGAAGGGCCCGTAAAGGGTTGGCGGGCGGTTGCGACGGCCAGTCCCCTCTCGCAGGGCGGGACACCCTCGTTGTTAACCATACGCGAGGGCTGCATGTCGGTTCCCGTGATGACGCGGGTTCAATGATGGACGAGACAACGGGAGCCGCATGCGACTCCCCTACGCATATCCGCCGCCCCAACCCGTGGACGCGGCGGGGATTGGCCTGTAGGGACCACATATATCCGGCCCACCAGCACTGAACTGCACCGGTTTGAGATGCGTCGGCATGCGGTGGCGTCGGTTGTGGTCAATTGACAACACACGTATGACGGTCGGGGCTGGTGAACCAGCAGGTGTGTTGACGGGCACGGACTCACTGCGGCGAATGTTGCAGCCAGAAGGCCTGTTTCGCCTGGAGCGTAAGGCGGAATACGGCTGACCTGCCGCCCTTGCGGACACGCCCATCCAGGTCCCTGACCCAGCGCGACGGCAACCCGGCCAGCCCGTGCAACGCGCCAACGGCGGCGCCGACGATGGCGGCGACGGTGTCGTTATCCTTCGTATCGTTGACCGCTCTCACGATGGCCGCCTCGGGATCGTGTCCATACAGACTGAGGATGTAGAGCACGGATGGAACGGTCTCCAGCAGACTCGCCCCGGAGCCCCAGTGATTGCACGCCTCCACCACGGGCGCGTGTGTCTCGAACGCTCCGAGACACATCATCTCGGCGAATCGCCACAGGGGGCCGCGGTAGCCGGCAACTCCCGGCATATTGGGCACGTAGGCCGTCTCGCCCTCGAGTTCCCGTGCAACTGAGATAAAAGACTCCATCCACCAGTCCGGAGATGGCGCGGCGCGCATGGCGAGCAGTTGCCACAGCATGTCGACGAACGCAACGCAGGCGGCGGTGTTGCCGTACGCATTGTGCGTCACCATCGCGTTGAGCGCGGCATCCGCGTACAGCGATGCGTGTGGCATCTGGAGATGGGGTATCACCGTGGGAGCGATGCGCATGAGCGCTCCGTTGCCGAGCGAGTCTATCGCCGCGAGGTGCCACGGGAGGCCCTGGTCCTTGTGCCGCACGATGAACTGGCGCACGGTGTTGCCGATGCCGTGGATATGGCCGGAGCAGAACTTGTCGGCGAGATTCTCCGGTACGAGTCCGCCGTCGGCGAGGAGCTGTTCCAGCGTCCAGAAGGCGAGCTGGGAGTCGTCCGTCACGGCGCCAAGTGCGCCGAGATCGGGGTTGCGCGACGGTAGGAAGTCGCGAATCTCTCCATAATGCCTGTGCCGCTCGTCCGGCAGCATCCCCTCAGTCGGTGCGCCCAGTGCATCGCCGATGGCGAGCCCGAGGAGCATGCCCTCCACCTTCTGGAAATCGAATTCCGTGGGGAGGGGTGCGGGTGCACGGTGGAGTATGTCGGCATCGTGCAGCCGGATAAGGCTATTGGCGATGCAGTCCTGCAGGAGGCCGGTGTTGTCGATCATCTCCCGCTCCCCGGCGCCGTTGTCCACGCCCCGGCCATGCCGCGGTGATGGGACCGCCGGCTATGCGTCCCTGGCATCCCAGCCCGCCTCTATCTCGTCCATCCGGTCGTCGTCGATGCCGAAATGGTGGCCCACCTCATGGAGGATGGTGCGCCGAATCTGCTCGGCCACCTCTGCGTCCGTACGGCAGCTCTCCTCTATCGGCCGCTGGAACAGCGTTATCCGGTCCGGCGCCACGAGGTCGTAGGAAGTGGTCCGCTCCGTCTGTGGGATGCCCTCGTACAGTCCCAGCAGGGTGTCATGCGGCGACATGCCGAGTTCGCGGAGGAGGGAGCGGGAGGGGCGGTCCTCGATGAAGATGGCCACGTTGTCCAGCAATTGCTGGAACTCCGGGGGCAGGCTCTCCATGGCCTGGTCCACAGCCTGCTCGAACTGGCGTTTCTTCATTCTGTTCCTCTGGGGGGTGATGAGGTGGACATGATAGCACCCTGCGCGGGTTGCGGGGGGCCTCCCACCCAACTGTCTCAGCTGTCACGACGGCATGAGACGCGTGTGAGTCACCGGCATGTTCAGACACCGCAAGAGGGCCTACCTATCGTGTGCAGGGGAGGGTTTCAAACCCTCCCGCACAGGGGTGCATCAGGTGTCCAGAAGTCATGGGATCGAACACCGCAATTGTGGACATGACTGCGGGCGGATCCACTGGACCCGCCCGCGCGAGGACTTCGTTCGTGGCCAGACCGCTACTTCTTTGGCGCCTCCAGAGAGACCGTGGCTCCTTCCTGGAGTCCGCTCACTATCTCCACCAGCCGTCCGCTGCGGAGGCCCGTGGTCACCTGTTGTGGCGTGAGCGTGCCGTCGCTGCCGACGAGGTACACGATGTTGGAGCCGGCGTCGCTGAACACGGCCGTCACCGGCAGCACGAGGACGTTCTCATGCTTCTCAACGATGATGTCCGCCGTGGCGCTCATGCCGTCCTTCACCCGGGAATCAGGGCTCTTGAGGGTGATGGTGGCCGGATACAGGACCACTCCCGCCTGGATGAAGGCGGCGTCGGAGATGAACGACACTTTACCGGCGACTTCCACGCCCGGTAACGCATCCAGGGTGACGATCACCTCCTGGCCCAGCGAGATGTCCGCGACGTCCATCTCATCGATGAGACCGGTCATCTCCAGATGAGAGGGGTCTATCACCTGGAACGCGGGCATGGCAAGGCCGGCCGCACTCAATACATCGCCCTCTTTGACGTTCACCGCAGCCACCACGCCGTCGGCCGGCGCCGTCAGGGTGGCATCGTCCAGCATATCCTTGGCCGCCTGGAGGCTCAGTTCCGCCGCGGTGATGGCTATCGAGGCCGCTTCCCGCTGGTACTCCATGGCCTTGATCTGGGCCGGCAGGTCCCAATCACGCGCCTGTGAACTCTCCCGTGCGTGGTCTATGTCGTCGAGCAACCGCGTGAGGACCGCATTGGCCTCGGTGACATCGCCCTTCGCAAGGTACGCTTTCACCTGCTCAACCCTGTCGGTCGCATTGTCCAGCGCCGACCAGACGCCGGGGACATCGACCACGTAGCTGCCGTAGTAGTTGGGGTAGATGGTGGCGCGGAGTTGCTGGTCCGCGATGTTGTACTGCGTGCGGGCCTGGTCGACCTGAGTCCTGGCGAGTTCAACGTTGCGCTGCAGGTCAGTGGCATCGAGTTGCGCGAGAACGTCGCCGCGCTTGACTGTATCGCCCTTCTTGACGAGGACCTTCTCCACCGTACCTGGCATCGTGAACGACACCGTTCGGTTGTCCGGCGCCTCGAGGTTACCGCTGACCGAGACCGAAGACGTGACATCGCCCCGCGACACCTGCGCGGTAGGCGTCTGGGTCTTCTCTCCGCTGCACCCCACCAGGGTGGCCATGACCAGGCTCAACGCGAGGAACACGGCTGCACTACTTCTCATCACCAGGCCTCCTTGTCTCCTGACGGGTGAGGGCATGAGGGGCCCTGTCCGTCGCGGCTCATTATACTCGCCATTAAGTCGAAACACTGCACTGCTCTCCTGTCCACGCTCTACTCGGCCCACCCCTTGGTAACCGTGGGCAGGCTCATCGTGGTCAGCCGCCTGATGGCGGGCATCTGTGACAACAGCATGATGATGACGCTGAGGACCGCGGCGATCACGTACGACCGGGGATAGATGACGGCCGTGAAGGACATGTTCTCCATGCTCGCCTGCTGTACCTCCATGATGAAGTTGGCCACCCGGTAGCCCGCGGGCAGGCCCAGCAGTATGCCGATGAAGGCGGTGCCGAGGTTCTCCATGGTGATTATCGATGCGAGCTGGCGGTCGCTCATGCCGATGGCCCGCATGATGGCGATCTCCCGCCTGCGGTCGAGCACGTTGACGGTGACTCCGTTGAAGACTATGGCCATGCCCAGTCCGAAGCTCATTGCCAGCACGACGCCCACCATGGCGTACATCGCGCCCATGGACTCATCCATGTAGTCCCGGAAGTCCGAACCCTGCTCGATGGAGGCGACCTCCGGCATGCTGTAGATGCGTTCCAGCAGCTCCGGCGAGGGCTCCCCGTAGAACCTGACGAACACGCTGGTGGCCGCCCCCGGCAGATTGAACAGCTCCTGGGCCTTGCGCAGCGGCAGATACGGCCGGCCGCCCATGGGTTCACTGATCAGTCCTGCGACCATCGCCTCGGATTCGCCCACGGTGCCCACCAGCGGTTCGAGGTACACCGTGTCGCCGATCTCCACGCCCAGCTTCTCGCTGATGTACGTGGGCAGGATGATGCCGGCCTGCGATACGGAGGTGGTGCTGCCGTCCGGCGTGATGAGGCTGTACATGATGGAATCCGGCACGATGCCCCGGATCGACGCCGCCTGGGAGACATCTCCGAGCTTCACGCGGTACGGCTGGTCCAGCAGCGGCTCCGCCGCCTCGACCCCTTCGAGATGCGCGATATGCGTTGCGGTCGAGGCGCTGCCGATGCCCTGGAGGATGACGCGGGCATGGTAGTGCTGTGTCTTGTCCAGCAGGTTCCCGGTCATGTCCTGCACCATGTCCAGCATGGACAGCGAGACAAGGATCAGCACCGCCGCCGACATCACTCCGGTGGCCATGAACAGAGTCCGGCGTGGATGTCGAAACATGTTGCGCAGTGGCAGCTTGAAGATGCTGTGCAGCCTTGGGATGAAGGGCAGCAGGACCTCCACGAAGGTGCGGTGGCCGGCCGGCGGCGCCGGGGGCCGCATGGCCTCGGCAGGCTGCATCCTGGCGGACGCCCACGCTGGCAGGACGCTGGCCATGACCGGCACGACCGTGCCGACACCGACTCCTACCGCGAGCACACCCCATTGCAGCGCCACCTGGACGTCAGGCAGGCGCAGGAATCCGGCATAGTAGGTGGTCAGCGCAGTGGCCATCACGTGGCCCAGCAGGACGCCGGTCGCGGAGCCCAGCAGGCCCATGACCAGGGCAAAGCCGATGAAGTGCCACAGCACCTGCGCCTTCGTGTAGCCCAGGGCTCGCATCAGTCCGATCTGCACCCGCTGTGACTCGACCAGCCGCCCGAGCAGGATGTAGATGGCGAGCGCCGCCAGTCCCAGGAACAGCATGGGCAGCATGACCGCCATGCCGCGCAGCCCTTCGAGGTCGGCCTTCAGCAGGTTGTAGCTCAGCTGGTCCTCGCGGGGCACCATGTACGCCGTGCGCACGCCCTGCACGATGTCGATCTTCCGTGCGGCCACGCTGACCTCGTCGTCCTTCGAGGTGAACCGCTTGATGCCGTGGCGCGTCAGGATGCGCTTGATCTGCTCGATGGTCTCGTCGACCGCCACGCCATCGTCGAACGCCAGTCCGATCTGGTTCACCATGCCCTGCATGCCGAAGAGCTCCTCGGCCCGCTGCCGGGGCATGAAGATGACGCCGAACGTCTTCGCGGTGGCGACCAGCTCCTCGGCGCTCTTCGACACCCAGAGGTACTCGGGGTGGGTGGCGATACCCGCGACGCGGTAGGATGTCTTGCTGCCGCCGTGTTCGATGACCAGAAGATCACCCGGCTCGAGCGTGTGGTACTCGGCAAACAGGGGCGGGAGCAGCACCTCGCGCTTGTCGCCGGGGCTGAAGTAATCCCCGTCCACCAGCTTCACGTCGCTCACCTGCGGACGTGCGTCCGACGGCAGCGACACCACGCGCGCCTCCACCCGCTGCCCACCCGCCGTCTGTATGTCCAGTTTCACATTGCCGACCACCTGGCCCTCGGCGTGCACTCCGGGCAGCTCATCCATTTCCCGGACGGCTCGTTCCGGCAGGTAGTCGACGGTGATGAAGTAGTCTCCCATGCGCAGCGTGTCGTACGTGTATTCATACGATACGTGCAGGTTCAGATACGAGGCGTAGACGCCCGCGAAGGTGGCGATGCCGAGCGCGATGACCACCGCCACTGCGCCGAACTGCGCCTTCGAGTGCCCCATGTCGCGCAGCAGCTTTCGCTGCAGGTTGTTGATTGCTACCATCTCAGTTGGTCCGGATCGAGCGGGTGCTCGTTCACCGTGATATCCGCGATCTTGCCATCGCGCAGCCGGATGACGCGGTCCGCGATCTCGCCGATAGGGGCATTGTGTGTCACCACGCACATCACCTTGCTGTTCTGCCGGTTCAGATCGCGCAGCAGCTTGAAGATGTGCTTGCCGGTCTCGAAATCGAGGCTGCCGGACGGCTCATCGCAGAGCATGACGGCGGGGTCCGTGGCCAGCGCGCGGGCTATCGCGACGCGCTGGTTCTCTCCACCGGACAGCTCGGCCGGGAAGTGCTTCTTCCGCTCGCCCAGCCCGACCGCGTCCAGCAGCGCGTCGGCCTGCGGGTGGTCGTTCACCAGGTCGGCCGCGAACTCCACGTTCTCCCTCGCGGTGAGCGTTGGTATCAGGTTGAAGAACTGGAAGACGAAGCCGATCTCCGTCCTACGGAACAGCGTGAGCTTCTTCGCGGAGAGCGAGGTGACGTCGATGCCGTTCACCACGATGCGGCCCGAGGTGGGTGAGTCCAGTCCGCCGATAAGATTCAGCAGCGTGGTCTTGCCCGAACCGCTGGGGCCGAGGAAGACGATGAACTCGCCGGGCCAGATGTCAAGACTGACGTCGTCAAGCGCCCTGACCTCGACCTTGCCCATCTGATAGACCTTGGATACGTGCTCGAGTCGGATCGTCGGCTTCTTCGCCTGATGCTGCAGGCGCGTCTCTTCACTCAGGCTCACCACCATGGGCCTCCTTTGACCGGTGACTGTGCCACGCATGATGCAACGGCGGCCGTATGCGGCGCCACGACCTGACAGTGTAGCGAAACACGACCTGTTCTGTTGTGGTATCTCACAGTGGTTTCCATTGCGCACCTCGGATACATCTATTGGTGACTCGTGGCGGATTGACTGGAGGAGTCGGTTCCGGCACCTGGGGCCGCGTGCTGTCGCCCGATGCCGTCGATGGCGAAACGAACGTAGCGGTGAACCAGCCCCCTCGCGGTGTCCAGGTCCATGCCCATTCCTAAAAATGAGAGCAGGAAGGGGAAGGTGACCGCTGAGTAGCACATCACGGCGGCATCCGCGGCGCTCACATCCTCCCGCACTTGCCCGCGCTCCTTGTAGTGCGTGGCCAGTCGAACCGCCTGCTCCATGAAGCGCTGCTTGAGGCGGTAGGTCTCGCGTCCGTAATCGAACTGCTTGCTCATCGAGAGCATGTAGAACTCGCGCATGATGAGGGGGGTGCAGGACTCGGCGGCACGGACCAGATACGTCTCGAAGAGAGCCGCCATTCCTTCAGCCATATCCTCAGGCGGGTCGACGAGGGACGCTTCCCCGGCCTCAACCTCGCGTTCGATGTAGCGCACGAAGAGCGCTTCGAAGAGATCGTTCTTGGAGCCGAAGTAGTTGTAGACGGTCGCTGGTCCGACCTCCGCCTTCGTGGCGATTTCCTCTATCGAAGCAGCGTCAAGCCCCTTCTCGCCGATGAGCGCCCAGGCGGCATCCATGATGTCCCGGCGTCTCCGCTCCTTCTGCCTGTCCCTGAGGCTTGACATTGAGTGTGCTCTATTTACATTATCGACTATTTATATAGAGTTATCTACAAGATTGTAAGCGGAGTATATCGGGTTGTCAAGAGGGCGCACATGAGAACGCCGCCCCGGAATCTCCGGGGCGGCGTAGAGATGCGTTGTCTGCGTGGGACTAGGCGCGGAGGCTGCGGGCCACGACGGTGCGGTGGATCTCCGCGGTGCCTTCGTAGATCTCGACGAGTTTGGCGTCGCGGTAGTACCGCTCCACCGGCATGTCCTTCGTGCAGCCATAGCCACCGTGAAGCTCGACGGCATCGCGCGCCACGTCGGCGGCGACCTTTGAGGCATAGAGTTTCGCCTTGGCGGCCGCGGCCGAGTAGTTTTTGCCGGAGTCGGCGATGCGGGCCGCTCTGTACGAGAGGAGAGCCGCCGCATCAACCGCGATGGACATATCGGCAAGCATCCACTGCACGCCCTGGAAATCGCCGATGGGGCGGCCGAACTGCTCCCTGTCCGCCGTGTAGGTCAGAGTAGCGTCCAGCGCTGCCTGGGCAAGGCCGACTGCCTGTCCTGCGACATGGATGCGGCCGAGGTCAAGCGACGAGAAGGCAATCCGCAGTCCCTTACCAACCTCGCCGAGCAGGGCCGAGCCGGGTACGCGGCAATCCCTCAAGAAGAGTTCACCGGCGCTGCTGGCATTGAGTCCGAGCATCTCCTCCACTTTGCCCACGGTGAAGCCGGGCGTCCCTTTTTCGACGACGAACGCCGTGATGCCCTTGGCGCCCAGTGAGCGGTCTACGGAGGCGAAGATTATCGCCACATCACCGACATCCGCTGCCGTGATGAACTGCTTGGCGCCGTTCAGAATCCAGTCGTCACCTGCCTTCGTCGCAGTCGTCGCCATGGCGGCGGCGTCGCTGCCCGCTCCGGGTTCGGTGAGAGCGAAACAGGCGATCTTGTCGCCGGAGATCGCCGGCGGCACGTACTTCTGCTTCTGTTCCTCGGTGCCGTACTTGAGTATCGCGTCGGTGAAGATGCCCGCCGGCGAGCCGAACACCGCGGCGAGGGAGACGCTGGCGCGGGCGACTTCGATGGAGGCGATGAGGTACTCCATAACCGTGCCGCCCAGACCGCCGTACTCCGGCGGGACCAGTATCCCGAACAGGCCGTAGTCTGCGAACTTCTTGACGGATTCCACTGCGTACTGCTTGCGGCGTTCCCACTCTTCCACGTGAGGCATCAGTTCCTGTTTGACGAAGTCGCGCACGTCCTTCTTGAAGCTGAGTTCATTCTCGGTCAGGAGGCTGTCCATGTCGTGTGAATACTCCTCTTAACGTGATGACTATGTCCGTGTCCGGCACACACCTGTGGCCAATGGATCACGGGTGCTTACCACAATTCTACGTGGCCTCGCGGTATGCCGCAAATCGAACGGCCAGCCCGTATTCAAACCGCCGTTCAGCGTTGCATCCGAGTCCCTCGTGCTATCATAGTCGGACGATTCTCGGAAACGTACGTCTCTGGAGGGCGGACAATGGAACGGAAGAGAGTCATTATCACCGAGTACATCGACCCGGCCGGGATCGAGATACTGTCGCGGTACTTCGACCTCGTGTATCTACCCAGCACCCGGAAGGTCAAACTCGATGATGTCATCGGGGAAGCGCAGGGCCTCGGTGTCAGGCTGGCTCCCATCACCGCCGAGCTGATGGCGCGGGCCCCCCATCTGAAAGTCGTGGCGAAGCATGGCGTCGGCTATGACAACATCGACGTGTCAGCAGCCACATCCAGGCGCATCGTGGTGGTGACCACGCCGAAGGCCAATGCGGTATCAGTGGCCGAACACATCGTCTCCCTCATGCTCTGCCTGGCCAACCGCATCTGTGCCGCGAACTCCGACCTCAAAGCAGGCCGGTTCAAACAACGTGAGGATTACGTTGGCGTCGAACTGAAGGGCAAGACGCTGGGGGTAGTTGGTCTGGGCCGGATCGGCTCTGAGACGGCGCGAAAGTGCAGGTCTGGCTTCGGCATGAACGTGGTCGCGTATGACCCTCTCCTCTCCCCCGAAACGTTCGAACTCACCGGCTACAAGAGGACGGACACGCTTGGGCCGCTGCTCGAAGAGGCCGACTTCGTTGTGCTCTGTGTGCCGTTGACGCCGCAGACCGCCAACATGATCGGCGCCAAGGAACTGGGCTGGATGAAGTCATCGGCCTATCTCATCAATACGTCCCGCGGCGGACTCGTAGATGAAGCCGCGTTGCATGCCGCACTGTCCGAAGGAAGGATTGCCGGGGCAGCCATGGATGCGTTTGTGAAAGAGCCCCCCGGCCCGGACAATCCGCTGCTGAGCCTGGACAACTTCATCGCCACGCCGCATGTAGCGGGCGCAACGAGGGAGGCGATGAAGCGCATGGCGACCGACCTTGCCGAGGAGATCGTGCGTGTGCTCAGCGGGGAGCGGCCTCTCTATCCGGTCAACCCGGAGGTGTATGAATGAGCGTGTCCAGTAGTACTGTCTCTCTGTTGCCTGTTCACCGTATCCGTCCTCTGCCACTCTGCTACGTGACCCAGGATATGGGCAACTTCACCTACCGCTACAAGAATGGGACCAGCATCGACCTACCTGTCTTTTGCTGGTACATCGAAGGCGGGGGCAAGCGGGTGCTCGTCGACACCGGGGCGAACGCCTTCCACATGAAGAAGTACCGAGGATTCGACGGCAGGGACATCAATACCTTTGAGGACGCGCTCATGAAGGTGGGCCTGAAACCCGAGGATATCGACCTGGTGATCCAGACCCACCTCATGATGGATCACTGCTCGAACACAAGAAAATGCAGCAACGCACGGGTTGTGGTGCAACAGAAGGAGCTGGAGTTCGCACTCTGTCCGCATCCCATCCTTGCGGCCACGTATATCCGGGAGCTGTTCATGGGATTGGCCTTTCATCTCGTCGATGGGTACGCGGAGATACTCCCCGGCATAGAACTCATCCCCGTGCCGGGGCACAGTCCCGGTTGCCAGGCAGTCAGCGTCAACACGGAAAGGGGCAAGGCAGTCATCTCGGGCATGTGCACGCTCAAGGAGAACTACGAGCCGCCTGAGGGAGTCCGGGAGATCATGCCGGTGATCCCGCCCGGGATCCACCTTGACGCGGTGGAGGCGTTCAACAGCGCACTCAAGGTGAAGGGCATGGCTGACATAGTCATCCCGAACCATGAGCCGTCTCTGGTTAACGTGGACAGTATCCCGTAGTCCCGTTGCGTCATTGCAGCCGAAGGAGGGCGAACTTGAAACAGGATATCGCACTGGAGTTCAAGCAGAAGATGGCGGCTGGAGCCAGGGTATTTGGTCCGCTCATCGGTCCGGCCAATGAACCGGCGGCAACGGTCGCCGCTATCAAGCGCATGGGTTTCGACTACTTCATGATCGAGAATGAGCACAGCCTGGTGGGCAAGGATGCCATCTACCAGTACATCAGGTATGCCCGCGAATACGAACTGCCCATCCTGATGCGGCCGGAAGAGAACAACGACAACTTTCGGCCGTACCTCGATTCAGGCATCCAGGGACTGATGGTTCCCCAGGTCGATTCGGCGGAACAGGCCCTGTTCGCGATCAACCAGTGCTACTTCCCTCCGAAGGGCCGCAGGGGTTCAGGTATCGGCATGAGCCCGTACCTCCTGGACGGGATGGACGCTGCGACGACTCCGTTGTCCACGATGCAGGATTACGTCAATAGGAATGTCGTCCTCCTGCCCCAGACGGAGAGCCTTGCGGCCGTCAGGGAGCTGCCGCGCACACTGGCGCTTGAGGGGGTGACCGGAACCGTGGTCGGCACGCATGATCTCGCCATGGATATCGGCGATTACGAGCCCGGAATGCTTCGCGGGGAGATCAACAGCAGGCCTTTCATCGAATCGAGACTGCGGGAGGTGCTGGCGGCGTGCAAGGCCGCCGGAAAGGTGGCGGGAATGGGAGGCTTCGGTCCCAAGGGCTATGCCAAGTGGGCGCACGAGGGTTTTCAGTTCTTCACGCTGGGGTACGTACGCGATGGGAACGTCGAGAAAGCGGGGGCTTTGCTGCAGGAGACGCGAGATCTCATCGGCAGCTAGCAGAGTGCGCCGATGTGCGTGAGCCGCAAGAGAGGGAATAGGCATGTATGAAATAGATGGATGGGATTACGAGTTGCAGGTGACGGCGATGCGTGACGATTCCGCACTGGGGAGGCTGCTGCGCGGCGCCTATGAGATGCACCTCCACTTCGGTCCGGAAGCGTGGATGACACGGCGCTTCGACGCACTCGAGACGGCGCTGCATCTTCGTGAGAACGAGTTTGCGGGCTTTGTGTTGAAGAACCGGACATACTGCACCCAGCCGCTGGCGATGCTGGTGCAGCGGCTCGTTCCCGAGATACGTGTCTTCGGCTGCCTGGTGCTGGATGGCGAGGTCGGCGGTCTGAATTACCACGCGGTGAAGGCCGCGGCCGAGATCGGCACCAAAGTGCTCTACATGCCGGTGTTCTACAGCGGCAACTCGATGCCCGTGGTGAAACGGCTGTTCAGCGTCAAGATCGGCGGTGAGCCCATCAGCGTGCTGGATGCGAGCGGCCACCTCGTGCCCGTAATCGATGACATCCTGCGTGTGGTGAAGGACTATGACATGGTGCTGTGCACCGGCCACATCTCGCCGCGTGAAGTGAAGGTGCTTGCCGATCGATGCACGGGCGTCGGCCTGAACAAGGTTGTACTCACGCACCCGATGGCTGAGTTCGTCTGTGAGGAGTTCCTGTCGCCCGGCGAGCTTGTCGAGTTGGCGCACGCGGGATTCACGATGGAGCACTGTGCCCAGACCGTGTCACCGACCGGTGAACACCGCGACCCGGCCATGTTCGTTGAAGCCATCCGCGCGCAGGGGGCGGAGAACTGCATCCTGACCACCGACTTCGGTGGCACGCCTCACCCCACCATTGCCGAGGGGCTGCGGATGTTCATGAGTTCCCTGCTGAAACGCGGCATCACCGAGCACGAGATCGAGCTGATGGTGAAGACGAATCCTCGCCGGCTTCTTGGCGTGACGGATCCCGACTGATTCGCGTCAGGCTGTCCGGTTCAGGAACACCACCACGTCGTTGGTCTCCCAGCAGGCCACGGCGAGGTCTTCACGGCCATCGCCATCGAAGTCCGCTGCCGCCACGGTGCTGGCGCCCAGACTGCCGATGTTGAATTCATCGGCGATCTGGAACGTGCCGTCGCCCTTATTTGCCAGTACGGTGAGGGCATGGGTCTGGGCATCGACAACCGCGATATCAGGCGCTCCGTCACCGTTCATATCGAATGGCGTGGCCCAGGAGGGGCCGGCGCCGCTCGTGGCGTACTCCACCGGCGCACCAAGGGTGCCGTTGCCGGTATTCGGAACCACCGAGACCGTTCCGTTCGTGTATTGCGTGACGATGATGTCCTGGGTCCCGTTGCCATCGACGTCAGCGGCCGACAGCGACCAGAGGCTCTCGCCTACCTCGTAGCTGGAGAGGATGCCGAATTCACCCTTTCCATTGTTCCAGAGGACGTCCAGGAAGCCCTGGCTGTATGAGGTCGTCACGATCGCGGGCCGGTTGTTCCCGTCGATGTCCACCGCGAGAGCCCAGAACGGCGCCTCGTGCGTGCCGTGCACGGCTCTCTCGGAGAAGCTGCCATTCCCGAGGTTGAGGTACACACTCGCGGCTCCGACCTGGTACGCCGGGAGCGCGAGGTCAGGCAGTGAATCGCCGTTGAAATCTGCCACTGCGACTGTGTGTGGCGAGCCCCCCGCGGACACGTCTGTCCTCGTCTCGAGCATCCCGTCGCCGCGGTTGTAGAGGATGCTCAGGATTCCGGTTGCCTGATTGGCGACCAGCACATCGAGGTCCGCGTCACCATCCATGTCCTCGAGCGCGAGTCCGAACGAGCCCTGACCCGAGGGATAGCGGGGTGTCTCGGCAAACACGCCGTTGCCCTTGTTAAGGAGCATGCTGACCGTGCCGCTGCGGTAGCCCGTCACCACGATATCAGGGAGTGAATCCCCGTTCATATCACCCGTCACTACCGCAAACAGGTCCTCGCCCACCTCATACGCCGCTGCTCGCACAAACTGATCCGAGTCGCCGAGTGGTGCCGCCGGCTTGCCCGGCGAGGTCTGGGGCGCCGTGGGCGCCGCCAGCAGTGCGACCATCACGAGCGCAACTGCGAGTACGGAGGGGAGGAGCCAGCCAGTCATGTCCTTAGTCAACTTGAACCCCCATTTCTCTACTGAAGAACCGGCGTGATCCCGGGGCGCTGAGGTCCGAGGACGACGCGCGGAGCAGCGCGTGGGCACTGTACCGTGGCGTGTCAGGTGGTGCCAATAGTAGCAGTCTTTGGCGGCGACCCCAAAGCCCCGGCGGTGCAGATGTGTGCAGGCTAGAGGGAGATGATACCCATCTGCAATGCGCGGGTCACCGCTTCGGTGCGGTCGTTCACCCCCAGCTTCTGAAAGATGGATTGGACGTGGGTCTTGACCGTGCTCTCGCTGATGTAGAGCTGTGCCGCGATCGCCTTGTTTGGTGCGCCGGTGGCCATCAGTCGCAGGATGCCCTTCTCCCGTTCGGACAGCGCGTCCTGGCCCGATATCACCTTCGACTGAGAGGCGAAGCGCTCGAACACCTTGTCAACCACGGAAGGGTCGATCAGGGACTTGCCCTGGTGCACCGCGCGGATGGCCTGGAACAGCTCGTCGCGTGGCGCATCCTTGAGCAGGTACGCCCGCGCCCCTGCCTCAATGCCCCTGAAGATGTACTCGTCGTTGTCGTAGGTCGTCAGCACGATGACGTGCGCGGACGGCACCTGTGCACCGATTCTGCGCATGGCCTCGACCCCATCCATGACCGGCATGCGCAGATCCATGAGTATCACATCGGGCGATGTATCGAGGGCCTTCTGGATGGCTGCTGCGCCGTCGGCGGCTTCGCCGACCACGGTGATATCGTCCTGACGCTCAAGCATCGCAGCCAGACCCTCTCTAACCACCGGGTGATCATCCACTATGAGAACACGGATCTTACTCATCGCCAAGGCTCCTTTCGACGGGTATCTCCACGTCGATGATGGTGCCCTGTCCGGGCTTGCTGGTAATGCGCACTGTGCCGCCGCAGCGGTGTGCGCGCTCCTCGATGCCGATGAGGCCGAAGGAGCCCTCGCGAGGCGCCCCCGGATCGAATCCGATGCCATCGTCCCGAACCAGCAGCCTGGCGGTGCCCGCGTCGCACGTCAAATGCACCTGTGCTGTGCCGGCGCGGGAGTGTCTTCGAATATTCGCCAGGGCCTCCTGGCAGATGCGGAACAGAGAGTCCTCCACCTCGGGTTGAAGCCGCCTGGAGTCTCCGGAGATGTGGCAGGTAACCTCGATTTGGCCATCCTCGGACAGCGCGCGGACCTCGCCGCGCAGTGCGTCGGCAAGCCGCCCGTTCTCCAGCGCCGTGGGCCGAAGCGCCCAGACGGAGCGGCGAGCCTCTGCCAGGCTGGCTCGGGCGAGCGCGCGGGCGCGGTCGATATGGCGCGACGCGTTCTCAGGCGCATCGCCGAGACTCTGCTCCGCGGCCTCCAGTTGGAGCACTATCCCGGTGAAGCCCTGCGCGAGCGTGTCGTGAATCTCGCGCGCCATGCGGTTCCGCTCATCCAGCATGGTCAACTCGCGGGTCTCCTTGGCCACTCTGGCGCTTTCTACCACGCTGGCGATCTGGTCTGCCACCGTCTGAGCGGTGAACAGGTCCATCTCGTCGAGTCCTCCGGCGCGGTCGGCTCGAATATCCAGCACGCCCAGCCTCAGGCTTCCGATGGCGATGGGGACCGCCAACTCGGCCTCAGCGCTATTGCCTCCTCGCGGCTCATTCGTTTCCTCCTGGCGGCCAACGTCCGTGACCAGCCGCGGCCTGCATGACTGGAGCACGCTGTTGACGATGTCTTCGGCGTCATCGTCCGGTACCCCGATCTCGTCCTCGCCGCTCTCGCCGGCGCTGGCGGAGAGATGCAGTTCGGTGGAATCGGGCTCCACCAGGTACACGTTCACGCGGTGATAGGAGAATGATTGCTGTAGCGCCTGAACCACGTAGCGCAGCATCTGCGGCAATTCGGAAATGCGGATGATCTCCTGGCGCATCTCGAAGATGCGGCGCACTTGTTCGGTGCGGCGCTCCTCCCGCGTGGCGCGTTCCCGGTAGCGCTCTTCCAGGCGGTTGTGTGCCTCTCTCAACTGCAGATTCGATTGCTCCAGTTCCCGCGCCATCGCGTTGAAACTGCCGGCGAGGACGCCGATCTCGTCCGAGCCCTTGAGGGGGACGCGCAGCCCAAGGTTGTCCGATGTCATCGAGCGCACGGTCCGCGTGAATATATTGAGAGGCCGTACAACCGACCGGGTGAAGTACCAGAGCAGCGCGCCCGCCGTGGCCAGCAGTATGGCCGTCACCGCCAGGACAAGGATGCGGGTGAGTTCGCTCACCTGTACATCGATGTACGCGCGTGAGAAACCGATGTCCACGCGTCCGACGAGGTCGTTGTCGTGAGTGAGGATGTGGCTGATGGTGTCGGTGGGCAGGCTCCCCTCGCCGGTCTCGCTTGCCGCGCGTATCAACCGGCCCTCGCTATCGTAGACGGCGAGGGACACGATGTTCTCGTACACGAGCACGGCATCGATGGTCCGCTCCAGACGGGTGTAGTCGCCAAGCTGCACCATCGGAACGAGGGATGCGGTGAGGAAGTCGATGGATGTCTGCCTGTCAGATGCGTAGCGCTCACGGAGCTGCGTCGTCACGATGTCGCTCACGATGAGTACGGTGAGGACGCCGAACAGCGCAACGAGTGCCGCGATGAAGAGCACGATGCGGACAGTCAGCCCGGGGCGCCACGGCTGCGACAAGTTCAGAGCCTCCTTCTTCCGCATTGTACCATCGCATGAGCACCGCCACGTACGGCGCCGTTTAACGTGGACGAAATGTGACGGCAACCTCGCCGCAATCTGGATGCGGCACACTGCGCCTCGATCTGCACGTGCAGGAGGTACACGGCAATGAACATACTCTCAGTATCGAGGCGTGCGTACGTGGCCGTTGCGGCGCTCTCAGTGGCCCTGTCGCTGCTGCTGCTGCCATCAACGGCCCTCGCATCGGACCCGTCCGGTGCGGCAACGTTGCTCGATAATCCCGATGCCCCGCTGGACTACATCTGGATCATTCTCGCCGCGGCGCTTGTCTTCGTCATGCAGGGCGGGTTCGCAATGCTCACAGCCGGACTCTGCAGGGCGAAGAACGTCGTCAATCTGATGATGAAGAACCTCATGGACTTCGCGATAGGCTCCCTGGCGTTCTTCGCCGTCGGCTACGCGCTCATGTTCGGCGCCAGCAAGGCGGGACTGTTCGGCACGACGGGATGGTTTCTCGGTGGCGATGAGTACGATGTCGGCCGCTACCTGCTGTTCCTGTTCCAGATGATGTTCGCCGCCACAGCGGCAACGATCGTGGCCGGGGCAGTGGCGGAACGGCTGAAGGTGAGGGCCTACTTCCTGTACAGCATCGCCATCTGCGCGCTCATCTACCCGATATATGGCCACTGGGTCTGGGGCGGTGGCTGGCTTTCCACGCTGCCGTTTGGGGTGGGGCACGTGGACTTCGCCGGTTCCGGCGTTGTTCACACCGTGGGAGGCTTCGTGGGGCTTGCCGGGGCGCTGGTTCTGGGACCGCGCATAGGCAAGTTCGACCGGCACGGCAGGCCGCATGCCATTCCGGGACACAGCATGACCTTCGCAGCCCTGGGTGTCTTCATCCTCTGGTTCGGCTGGTACGGCTTCAACGCGGGCAGCACGTTGTCCGCCCTGGAGTTGAGGAGCGCGGTGATCGCGGTCAATACCACGCTGGCGGCCTCGGCCGGCGCCGTCTCGTCGCTGGTCGTCATCTATCGCATGACCAAGAAGCTCGATGTCGGCATGGCGCTGAACGGCGCCATCGCCGGCCTCGTTGGCATCACCGCTCCGTGTGCATGGGTGGAAGCCTGGGCGTCGGTCATCATCGGAGCGGTGGCGGGCGCCATCGTCGTCCTTGGCGTGCTCTTCTTCGACCGAACGGGCGTGGACGACCCGGTGGGGGCGGTCAGCGTGCATGGTTTGAACGGCATCTGGGGACTCCTCGCTGTCGGACTGTTTGCGGACGGCACGTATGGACTGTACAGCACCACCGGACCCATGGTGACGGGGTTGTTCTACGGAGGCGGAGCCGGCCAGCTCATTGCCCAGGCGCTTGGAGCCCTCGTAGCTGCCTCGTGGGCCTTCCTGAGCGGGTACGGACTGTTCAAGCTGCTGGACATCGCCCTCGGCGGCATCCGGGTGCCGCCGCAGGAGGAGATAGAAGGACTCGACATCGGTGAACACGGCGGCAAAGCCTACCCCAACTTCACGGTGGTGGACGAGCTGCCATACCGCTGAGGCGGCAGAATCGACAGCAACGGAGGCGACGTGAAATGAAGAAGATCGAGGCTATCGTACGACCGGAACGCGTCTCAGCGGTGAAGGAAGCGCTGGAACGGCTCGGCTTCGCCGGAATGACGCTCACCGAGGTCAAGGGGCACGGAAAGCAGAAGGGACTGGTGCAACAGTGGCGTGGCAGCCAGTACCGCATCGAGTTTCTGCCTAAGGTGAAGGTCGAGATCGTGGTCGAGAATGGCGACTCCGTGGGGCCGGCGGTGGAAGCCATCATCGAGAACGCGAGGACAGGCGAAGCGGGAGACGGCAAGATATTCGTCTACCCGGTCGAAGATGTCATCCGCATCCGCACCGGTGAACGTGGAGCGGCGGCGGTGTAGGCTGACGTACAGCGATGGCGAGTAACGAGGGAGGCGTGGGACTCCGCGCCTCCCTCCGTTCGTGTCGAATGCATGGCCGGCGGACTGCTGTCCGGGCAGTCCGCGGATGCGCCTGTAGAACGGCATGGATGCTATCCTTGAAGCAGTGGCGGACTGCCGGCCACCGTCGGGAATCTGTGTATGGGGGGGGAACAGCCCGCCGCATCGCCGCTCTGCGTGCCGGAGTTACTGTAGCGCCCCGACGGTGTGCTACCATGCCGCCTTCACGGAGCTGGATCGGCACAGACGTGCAGCTGAGAACGGATCGGGGAGGTGAAAGATGAGACTGCCTGGACGTGGCGAACTCGAAGCTCTCCTGGCCAACTCGGATGACATCACGGTCTCCATCTATCTGCCCACGCAGAGAACCGGCGATGTGGAGCAGGGAGGCATCCGGTTGAAGAACCTGCTGCGCGAAGCGGAGGAGAAGCTGCTGGTGGCGGGGTTGCGGCAGCCTGAAGCCGCAGGGATGCTGGAGCAGGCTCGCGCGCTGGTGGACGATACGCTGTTCTGGCATCACCAGTCGGATGGACTGGCCCTGTTCGTCTCCCGGGAGAGGCTCACGTACTACCGCTTGCCCTACCGCCTCGATGAGACGGTGGTGGTGGCTCAGCGGTTCTATCTGGGCCCGCTGCTGCCGCTGTTTGCGGCCGATGGCATCTACTACGTGCTTGCCATAAGCCAGAACAAGGTCCGCCTGATACAGTGCGGACGGGATGGTGCGCGTGAGGTGACACCGGACAATCTGCCTGGCAGCATGGCCGATGTGTTGCAGTACGACGAGTTCAGCCGCAACCTCCAGTTCCGCAGCGGTCCGTCGCAGGGTGCCGCGGGAAGAGGAACCGCGATGTACCACGGGCACGGAGAAGGGAAGGACGTGGCCAAGGACAACATCGTGCGCTACCTGCGCGAGGTCGACCAGGGGCTTCGGGACACGTTGAAAGAAACGCAGGCGCCGTTGATACTCGCCGGAGTCGGCTACCTGCGCGCATTGTATGGCGAGGTCAATACCTATCCGTTGCTCCTGCCTGAGGGCATCGACGGAAATCCCGACACCTTCGCTCCCGCCGAGTTGCACGCGCGTGCGAGGCCGATCGCCGAGGCCTACTTCGCCGCCGAGCGCCAGGTAGCGCTCGCCCGATTCGGCGAAGGCAAGGCCCGCGGCTTGACCCTGACGCAGATGGAGGCCGTTCTCACCGCGGCGTTCGACGGTCGGATAGCGGTGCTGTTTGTCGCACTGGGCATACACGTGTGGGGGCAGTACCTGGTGCAAGAGAGGCGCGCGGAGATCCACGGCGAGTATGAACCGGGCGACGAGGACCTGGTGGATGCCGCCGTGGCGCGAGCGCTGCTCACCGGGGCTGCGGTGTATGTGGTGGCTGCGGACCAGGTGCCGGAAGGCGGCCCGGTTGCCGCGCTGCTTCGCTATTGAGCGTGCCGTTGATTCGGGGTGGACACTCACGAGTGTCCACCCCGGTGTACCATAACGAAGGGAGAAGACGCTATCGTGTCAGCCGAGAAAGAGACCGTTACCATCTACTGCGATGGAGCATGCTCCGGCAACCAGTTCAAGGGGAACCGGGGAGGATGGGGAGCCATCCTGCTGTATAAGGGGGCTACGAAGGAGATGCGGGGTGGTGAGCGGAATACCACCAATCAGCGGATGGAGCTGACCGGATGTATCGAGGCGTTGCAGTGCCTGAAGGGCGAGGGACTGGACGTTGTGGTCTATTCCGACAGCGCCTACGTGGTCAACGGCATGCAGCAGAAGTGGTATGAACGCTGGGAGAAGAACGGGTGGCTGAACTACAGCCGCAAACCGGTGGAGAACCGTGACCTGTGGGAGAGGCTTCTGAAGCTGGTGCGGCGGCACCACGTGGTCTTCAGGAAAGTGGCCGGTCATTCCGGGGTCGAGCAGAACGAGCGCGCTGACGAACTGGCGAGGCTGGCGATCGGCGAGTTGGGGCGGGCTGGATAGCGGCGCCGCTACTTGAGTTCGGGAGCGTAGCCCATCTTTTCGCCCGCGTGGGATTGGCGGCGCTTGAGGCGGGTCTTGAGCATGCGTACGAAGTCCCGCAACAGTTCCCGCTCGTCTTCACTCAGATCAGGCCAGTCATCGGCGAAGAACACTCGTAGCTCCGGTTCAAGCAGCGTTTCGTCGTGCTGTTCCGCCGAAGGCGGCAGGTAGCCTGCCGCTCTCAAAACATCGTGGAGTGGAACCCCGAGAGCCCGCGAGATCGCAACGAGCGTGCGCACACCCGGGAGCGTACGGCCTGTCTCGACGTGCGCCAGGAACCCGCTGGTGACCTCGATCTTCTCGGCGAGTTCGCGCTGCGTCATCGGAGGCCGGACGGCCTGCCGCCATTGCCGCACCAGTTCGCCGAACTCTTTGTAGCGAAAACCCTGCGTATTGTCGTTCATCGGCACTTAGTTTTCGTATCATTCTAGCATACATGCTCCGGTCCGTTCGCCGAGGATCGGCGCCTCCTGCTGCACCACAACGTGGGACGAAGACGGGGAGTGATGTAAGCTACACTTGACATGAAGTAAGATATATGGTACAAATTGTCATATGCATTTGGCAGGAGGTGCGACATGGCGCCGCTACAGAAAAGTGCGCTCGTATCGCTGGCAATCGGAATTGTTCTGACGGCAGTGCTGGTGCTGCTCTTCGTGACGTGGGGTGGCATAGAATCGTTTTCACAAGATACCAACACCAGGATGGTGCTGTCAGCGCTGTTCGTTGTGACGGTGGTGGCGGTAGGCGTGTTTGGTACGCCATTGAAGGCGCGCCGGGGCCCGGACTCGGAGGTGGATGAACGGGACCTGGCGATCCTGAGGCGCGCGCCACAGGTGCAGTTGGTCGCTGTGATGCTCACGCTGGCGGTCTGGACTATCGGGCTGACCGAGTACTACTGGGAGCAGGGCGTCATCCCGATCCACTGGCCGTATCTCATGATGTGGTCCGTCCTCATCGCGATCACGTTGGCCCAGTCGCTCGGAGTGCTGATCGGGTACTGGCGGAGCGAGATATGAGCGGCCCTGTCATACGCAACAACATCAGGCGCCTGCGCTTCGAGAACGGTGAGATGACGCAGGAGGAACTCGCCCGGCGCGCTGGTTGCACACGGCAGACGATAATCGCGCTCGAACAGGGCAAGTACCTGCCGTCGCTGGAACTGGCCTTCCGCATCTGTTCCGCCTTCGGCGCCCGCGTCGAAGAAGTGTTCGAGTTCGAGCAATGAGAATCTGTCCGTGCCCCACGCCATGCGCTGTGAAACGGCGGCCCCGGGATTCCGCGCAGGTGCGGAATGCCCCTCGTCGACTGTGATGCAGTCGCACCTCCCGCCGGGAGGGTTCCCTGCATAGCCGAAGCTGATGTATCCTTTCCTGACGCCTGCTGTCCGGCGGGCCGGAGGTACACATGATTGAGGTGAGGGATCTGACGAAACGATTCAAAGAGGCCATCGCGCTTGATGGAATCAGCCTGCGCGTCGGCGAAGGGGAAGTGTTCGGGTATCTGGGCCCGAATGGCGCCGGCAAGACGACCACGATGCGCGTGCTTCTCGGGCTCATGCAGCCGACCTCTGGTGAGGCGTTGCTGTGGGGACAACGTGCGTCGGAGAGCCAGGACGTCAGGCGCCGCACGGGAGTACTGCTGGAATCCGACGGACTCTATCCGCGATTGAGCGCCTATGCCAACCTGGACTACTTCGCACGCCTGTACGATGTGCCCGACCGTGAGGCGCGCATCGCGCGGCTGCTCGATTTCGCCGGACTCACGGCGCGGTCCAGTGACAGGGTCGGTTCGTTCTCGCGTGGCATGCGCAGAAAGCTCGGACTGGTGCGGTCGCTGCTGCACTCGCCGGACCTGCTGATGCTGGATGAACCATCCGCCGGGCTCGATCCCGAGGCCCAGAAGATGGTGCGTGATCTGATAGTCACCCTCTCGAGCGAGGCGCAGATCACCGTGTTTCTCAGTTCGCACGACCTGGATGAGGTGCAGCGCATCTGCGGCAGGGTGGCTATCCTGCAGCGCGGGAAGATACGAGTGTGTGACACGCTGAAGGCGTTGCAGGCTTCAGCCGGCAAGGCCGGAGTGGACATCGTGCTCACGGATCCGGGCCGGACGGATGATGCGGTGAGGCTGCTCCAGGCACAGCCCGAGGTCGCCGCGGTGGCGGCCGGCGATGCGGCGCTGTCCGTTACGCTGCGTAACGCGCATGGAGCAGCGTCAGTGGCCGCCGTGCTCGAAGCGCAGGGGATCGGAGTTGAGGAAGTGAGGAGAGCGCGTCGTTCGCTGGAGGAGGTATACCTGGAAATCGTGCATGAGGAGAAGGAGAGTGAATAGCACGCGTGTGGTCTTTCGAAAAGAGCTGCGTGAACTGTTTGGCAGCAAGCAAAGCGTGATTACCGGCGTGTTGTTCGCGCTGTTCTTTGGCGGCATGTACTCGCTGAGATTGACGGCGGACATGCCGATTGCGCTGGATCTGTCGCTGGGCAGCCTGATGTTCTTCCTCTCGATGATGATCGGAGTGTTCCTGGGCTATTCCAATGCGAGCCAGGTGTTCATTCGAGAGAAGATGGATCAGGTGATAGAGACTTTGCTGTGTAGTCCTGCCGACCTCAGGCAGATATGGTTGGGAAAGACTCTTGCCGTGACGTTGTTCTCCCACGTGCTGGCGCTGGGGGCAGGGGTTCTGACGGCCGGCGTCACGAGCGCCCGGATGGGAACGCTCGCCGTGCCGAATCCTCCGGTGGTGGTCCACCTGCTGTTCGTCCTGCCACTGCTCATCGCGTTTCTCGTGGGCATGCTGGGTTTCGCACAGTTGTTGCTGGGCATGAAGGAGAACCGCATCATCTCGATGGCCCTGTTCATCCCTATCTTCGCGGGGCTGTATGGCATCGGCTATAGCGCGACGGGGACGCTTGCCATTGGCTGGTCGCACGTCGGCATCATAGCGCTCGCGGCCATAGGCCTGATGCTGCTGCTGGCGTGGGGTACGCGCTTCCTCAGCCGCGAGAAGATCGTCACGTCACTGTCGTAGCGGGTCCGGCATGAACGCCGTGCGGGGGATGTCACGAGGTGGAACCTCGACGAATCCCATGGCCTCACGGGTGGACTGGACGTTTGCAGCAGATGTGAGCAACTCCAGCAGCGCGAACGCCACGTCCGCGGCGGTAGCGGGAGAGGTAGAGGTTATGATCGTTCCGTCGCGAACCAGTGGCTGGTCCACGACCACCGCGCCCATCTCCGCGAGCTGTTGCCGGCGTTTTCCCTCCAACAGGTGGTAGGTGGTGGCGCGCCGGCCACAGAGAACGCCGCTGCGTGCCACCGGAAGCGCGCCAGTACAGACGGCAGCGATCGGTTTGCCTTCCGCTGCGAAGCGCCGGAAGACATCGACGAATGCGTCGGAATACGCATCATTGTAGAACCCTGCGCGTTCGAACCCACCAGGTACCGCCACCGCATCGAACTCCTCGTCCATGGCATCGCCAAGCAGCAACTCAGGTTTGACGGTGAAGCCGAACGTGCAGCGAATCTCGGGATGCAGCCCCACGGTGACGACTTCGATCTCCTCGTCGCCAAAGGCGCCGGCGAATCCCATGACATCGGTGAATGCGGCGGCCTCATATGCCTCGAAGCCGTCCGCCAGCAACAGCAACACTCGTTTCATATCCACCTCCTTGTGTGCTTCCTGGCAAGGGGACGAAGGGTACGGGGCTACAAACGAGCACGGCAATCGGTGAACGCGGGAGATGCCGAATCCGGTCAGATGGGGATGGGCTCAGAAGTGCCCGTCGACTCGGTGAGTCGATCCTCCGCCCAGCGGAGGGATGGCGCCTCATGGCCACAGGCTACCATCGTCAAGTCGGCCCGTCAATGGCGGCCGTCTCGTCCGCCGGGCGGATGCACGCCGCCGTGTTCGTGCTTGCTTGACACTGCACACAGGCTGACATATGCTTTCTCGTGCGGTCACGTGCCGCTTGAACACGGTGGTTCAGTTACGCAGCTGGTGCTCAGAGTATGCTGTTCCGTTGGAAGGTCCCCACTCGGCAGAATCCCTGAAACGCTTCTTGTGTCATGCGACGTGCCGAGTCGACGTCAGAGGATGACGCCACGCGGGTATGATTCAGCCGTAATCGACATTGGGGCGCAGGTACGGCATGGAAGGCAGGATACTCGGTTCCAGTTCAGGTGAATGGCGGGAGCGATGAGCAGACGCAATAGATTCAGAAGACCTCAGGATGCCGCTGCAGTGCAGCCGCAGGAGCAGCAACAGGGCCAGCCGGGACACGCCGAGAACGCAGAACAACGGCCTGATGTCAGTGTCATTACCCTCCACCTCGGTGGACGGAACCCGTTCCGGTGCTACAACGCATATCTCATCACCGGCGCCAGGCACATACTGGTTGATCCGGGGCCTCCGGGCACGGCCGGGGAACTGCTGGAACAGCTGTCGCGGCACCGCATCCCGCTGAGCGAGATCGGCCTCATCGTCCTCACGCACGGCCACCCGGACCATTTCGGCAGCGCGAATCAATTGAAGGAATGGACGCGTGCCCCCCTTGCGGTGCACGAGCTGGACGCCGAGTACGTGAACTTCGGCAGCGTGCCCGTGCTCAAGCCGGTGAACCGGCTGGGAAGCCTCCTCAAGTCGCTGTTCTCTATGAAGTGCGAGCCGGTTGAGCCGGACATCATTCTTCATGACGGAGACAAGTTGGGCCGGTACGCCGGCCGGGGAAGGGTGATTCAGACGCCCGGACACACGGCCGGATCCATCTCCATATTGCTCCCCGACGGCAACTGTATCGTGGGAGATCTGGTCATGCGCGGGTTGTCCGCGACGACTCCGTCACTACCGTGGTACGCGGAGAGCGTGGCCGAGGCGCGAGCGAGCCTGCAGAAGGTTGTGAACGCCGGCGCCAGGACCATCCTGGCGGGACATGGCGGACCGTTCGACGTGAAGGAGCTGGCGCGTCACTTCCCGTGGCTTGACGTTCCCGAGGGCGAAGCACCTCAGGAAGAGAGGCCGGAAAGGGAACCCTCTCCGGCACGAGAACCTGCTCCGGTAGCTTCCGATAGTGAAGACCGCCCCAGGCGTCGCCGGCCGCGACGGCGCAGACCGCAGGGCAGGAACGGAAGCCCGGGTGGCGAGTCGGCGTCCGGCTCAGGCAGCGACTGAACTCAGCCGCCCGTCGTGCGAGGACCCCGATGCTTCACAGCAGCAGTTGCGCCATCAGCCTGGCGTTGACCACGCCCTGATCGCCGTTGTTGGTGTTGAAGAGGATGTGGACCTCGGACGTGTTTCCCGCGCAGTTCCTGACGCGGTCTACCCACGGGCGCAGTTCTTCTTCCGCGTAGTAGTAGTCGAAGCGGTCGCTCGGCGACGTGTTCTTCGCCTCCCATGCTGAAGCTTTCCTGCCATGAAACCGGATGATCGCCGTTTCCGCGGTGGTCTCCGCGAGCGGCGGCACGCTCGACGCAAACCCCTGGGGTTCATCAACGCATACGAATGCCAGTTGATGCTGTCTCAGGAATGACAGCGTTGCCTCCCGGCCGTGCTCCGAAAGCCAGTGGTTGTTGCGGAACTCCACCGCCACATCGTGCTGCGCGAGCTGTTCCCTGCAAGCAAGTATGTGGTCCATCTGGGCTACTCCTGGGTGGAACCACGGTGGGAACTGCAGCAGCACCACGCCGAGCTTCCCGCCCGAATCAAGCGGCATCAGCGCGTCTGCGAAGCGGCTCCAGAGGTGCTGGAGCATCTCACCGGGGACGTCCCGGTAGTACAGGTTCTTCTTCTGTGCAATCTGTGGCGGCAGCGCTCCGCGGATGTCGGCGGGCAGCGCCTGTGGCTGTGTCGGGTGGCCGGTGAAGAGCCGGAAGGCCTTTACATCGAACAGGAAGTCCGGCGGCGTCCTCTCCGCCCACAGGGTGGCATTCCGCCGGGACGGCATGGCGTAGTAGCTACTGTCGACCTCCACCAGGTCGAACTGGCTGGCATAGTGATTCAGGCGGGCCTCCGCCGTCTGTGCTCCAGCAGGGTAGAACGTCCCGGCCCGGATGAGGCTGGGATCAGTCCAGGAACAGGTGCCGATGCGTATCCGTGCCGGCATGAACGCTGCCTTCCGGGTGCCGCCAAGCGGCTACGTCACCGTGACGTCGAGCAGGAACTTCCAGGCGCCCTTCTCTCCGCCGTCCCACGGGCGGCTGTAGCTGAAGCTCACGGTGCATTCCCCTTTGTTCGTCGCCTCAAACGTCCACTCCTCCAATCCCGGGGCGCCGGGCATGGTAACGGCGGGAGGAAGGGACGTGCGCGACCGCTCCGTCAGGACGGACGGCTGTGAGATGTGTGCATCCTCCCACGAGAAGCCCGTGCTCGGGTTGGAGCACAGCCTCACGACGACGTGTCCGCCTCGTGCTACCGAGGCGGTTCTCGTTATCGTGATCTGGTCTCCAGCCTCCGCCGAGAACCGGTCGCACGGAATCTCCACCACCACATCCCCGGCGGGCTGTGGCGAACACGCGCCGGCGAACAGCAGGAGTGGGCCCAGTGCGAGTGCCGTCTTCATCCATCCCATGCGCTTCGTTCTCCCATGTACCATGGCAGTGCCGCCACGCGATTCTCAGTCTAACGCCGAGACTCAGGTGGCGCAAGCGCTGTGGGAGAGGCAACCCGTGGCGCCCGACACTCTCCGGTGCTATCGTTGCGGCTGTGATTCGCCCTCCGGAGCCCCGCGCACCGTCGCAGGCGCCGCAGCAGCCTCGTTGGCCGGTACTCCGCCACGCCTGGGCTGTGCTGAAGCGTGATGGGCCCGTTCGCCTCGTGGCAGGCGCCGCGCGGAGATACCTGGTGGACCAGCGGCACTTCTATCTCTACGAGCACCGCCATCGCGAGTGGCCGGAGGCAGCGTTTTGCCCTCTTGCCGACGAGTTTGAAGAGCGCTTCGTGTCCGATAACCGCGAAGCGGACTCAATTGCGGTTGAGCACGAGGATTTCCGCCTGCTGCTGCCACGGTCGCGCCACGCGCTTGACTGTGGCGCCATGGCATTCTGCGTCTACTCGGGCATCGAGGTGGCGCACGTGGCGTGGCTGGCTACCTCAGCCGCTGCGCGGGAGTGCCTCGACCACCTGGGATATGCGGTTCGCTTCGAGGCGGGAGAGGCATGGACGGGTGGTGCGTGGACGGTGCCGGCCTTCCGCAACCGCGGACTGCTCACCCATAGCTGCAGACGGCGTTTCGAGTACCTCCTCAGGTCCGGCTGGATGGTGTCCCGTGCGGCCGTGGAGACCGGCAACACCGTCTCTCACCGGGCGACCATGCGGTTTGAGCCTCGAGTGTACGCGATAGGCCGACAGTGGCGCCTGCTCGGTCGCCGATGGTGGTCCGAGATGCCTGTGTCGGATGCGGAGGGGCAGCGCGAGGCCACACGCGGGCACTGACCGCGTCATGCGGCTACGCCTCGTCCGGCAGCACGACCATCACCACGAGGTCGTTCACGTTCGTTCCCGTGGGGCCGGTTATGACGGCGTCGCCCGCGGCGCGCAGCGCTCGTGACACGTTGTGCTCATTCAGACAGGCCGGAAGGTCCACTCCCGCCCGTGTGGCGCGTAGCGGCGTGGTCCCATCGGTCAACGCGCCGGCGATATCCGTCGGTCCGTCGGAGCCATCGGTATCGAGCGCCAGGACCGCGATGTTGCCATCGGCCTCGAGTTCGAGACAGGCTCCGGCGGCCAGTTCCTGATTGGGGCCGCCCTCTCCCGCACCGCCGTTCGTCAGCCGCACCGAGGTTTCCCCGGTGGCGATGAGCGCACAGGGCGGAGCTACAGGCTGACCGCTTCGGGCGACTTCGCGCGCGACGGCGGCCAGCACGCGCCCTGCCTCACGACTCTCGCCGCTCAGGACAGAGGTGAGCGGCAACGGCCTCAGGCCGAGTTCGGCTGCGCGGCCGGCGGCGGCATCGAACAGCTCTCTCGTCTTTACGACCATGTACCGGTGCACGAGGGGTGTTGTGGCGGGCGGCGGTGCGGAGACCCGGTGAGACGACAGGTAGCGCCGGACGGATTCGGGCATGTGTTTCCACACGCCATACGCCTGCGCAATGCGTACCGCGTCCGCGGGACTGGTGCCGTTTGGACTCATCCAGTCCGTGTTCCACATGAGCGAGTCCGTCTTCTCGTCTGATACGGCCAGGGTGATGGCGGTTGCCCCGCGCAACTGCGCGGCCAGCTGCCCATTCTTGATTCTGGAGAGGTGGCCAC
>JAXGQG010000019.1:0-29528 GCA_040766535.1 Dehalococcoidia bacterium
TCAGGAAGGCGAAGACCGCGCTCAGAATCGACGCGGTCAGTGTGCCCCGGCGCAGTGCGCCGAGCAACTTGCCCATCTCCACCGTCTCTCCCACGCGAACCATGAAGCAGCCGATGATGGATGCAAACAGGCCGCCCGCCGCGATGAGCATGGGGATGAGCCAAGCAGTCTCATTGTCCCCGACGATGCCGAGGCCGACGACGACTATCGACAGCGTCATCGTAGCGATAATGGCTTCCACGTACGATTCGAACAGGTCGGCGCCCATGCCGGCCACATCGCCCACATTGTCACCCACGTTGTCGGCGACAACCGCGGCGTTGCGCGGATCGTCCTCGGGAATGCCCGCCTCGACCTTACCGACGAGGTCGGAACCGGCATCCGCACCTTTGGTGAAGATACCGCCACCGACCCTGGCGAAGAGCGCCACCAGAGATGCGCCCGTGCCATAGGCCGGAATCACACCCAGGAAGTTCGGATCATTGTGCCAGAGGAAGTACAGAATGGCGATCCCGAGGATGCCGATGCTGACCACCGTCATACCCATGACCGCTCCACCGCGGAACGCGACGCGCAGTCCCTGGTTGACGCTGTGTTGGGCAGCAGCACAGGTTCGCCCATTGGCACGAGTCGCCATGTTCATACCCGCGTAGCCTGCGGCCATGGAACAGGCCGCGCCGAATACGAATGCTGCGGCCACCTTCCAGCCCAGTCCGGGTACCACGGCGAGGATGATGGTGATGATTACAACGACGATCGACAGAGTGCGGTACTCCCGGCTGATAAACGCCATCGCACCTTCCCGAATCGCCGCAGATGTCTCGCGCACCGCCTTTGACCCTTCGTCCTGGGCCAGGACGTAGCGCGCGAAGTACGCGACGACGCCGAAGCCGATCACTCCGGCAACAACGCTCACCCACATGAGATTCATCTTCTTGTCCTCCTTACCTACATGAGAGAAGGCGCCTTATCGACCCTAGCGCCTTCCCCATAGCTTCGTGAATAGCATTACGTTCGTACACTTTAGGTAGAGCACTTCGATTTGTCAACAGATTCGCTTCTCGAATGCCGCCAGTCTCTGCTCAAGAGCATCTTGCCTCAAGGCGTTCGTGAGATCCCCTCGCGTCCGTTCGATCAGGCCCCTGGCCGCATCGGAATTGCGCCTGAGCCCATGAGTCACGGTATCCGGATAATCCATCGCCATGATGACGCCGTAGATATCATCCATCGTCTCCAGCAGCGCCTCACAGCGGGACGTATCGCCTCTTCGCAGGCTGTCAAGCACGTACCGCCGCAGCTCCCCCACCGCTTCGCCCAGGCCGTTCAAATACGCGGGCATCGGGACAACCAGTTCTTCCGCCGTAGGTACGGCCGTCCCCTGGATCAGAGCAAACGTGATGCAGGCCTCGGCATACTCCTTCTGGGCGTCATGCATGAAGCCCGCCTGTCGCATCTCATCACTGTCAGCAACCGCGTCGAGAAGCTCCTTGTTCACCGCTCTGTTGGCGTCCAGCAAGCGCTGTGCCGCTTCGGGGTCCTGGCGGTGCGCCGCCCGAATCGCGGTTCCGCTGTTCTGTATCATCTGGCGGCACAGCGGCAGGGCGCGCTCGCGCGCCCGGTTCTGCACGGAGAAGTAAAAGTGCGCCGAGGCCGTTATCTCATCCAGCTGACTCTGATCATGATGCTCTCGCTCCTTCACGGCTTCATCGATCGCCACCACCATGTCAGCCGCAGCCCGGGTGACATCGGGTTGAAGTATCACTGCCCCGATGACCGCGACGGAATCGGCACCCGCACGCACCACGGAGGCCACATTCCGTAGATCGATGCCCCCGATGGCCACCAGGGGAACCAGTCCAGTCAGCCGGCGCGCGTGTCGCAGCACATCCATCCCGGCCAGTACATGGTCCGCCTTCTGCCGCGTGGGGAAGACGGCTCCCACCGCCACGTAGTCGGCCCCGCCGGCAACCGCGCAACGCACGTCGTCCACGGTCTCACAGGAGATGCCGACGACGCAGTCGATGGGCACCACCTTGCGCACCGCTTCGAGCGGCATGTCGTTCTGTCCGATATGAAGCCCTTCGGCTCCCACGGCCGCAGCCACGTCACAGTAATCATTCATCACGAAGAGTGCGCCCCGCTCACGGCAGAGCACGCTCAGTTCCACTGCTTCCCGGTAGACCTGGCCTCGTTCACTCGTCTTGTCGCGCAGTTGAATCACCGCGGCGCCCCCATCGATGGAGGCCCGGGCGAGATCCGCCAGAGACCGGTCTCCCGCTGCCTGGCGGTCGATCACCACGTAGAGCCCATTGACCCTCGTGGCCCGGTTCACGCGAATCACTCGTCCGCACAGGCGTTTCTCGATATCGTACATGCCATAGCGCAGCCTCTCGGCCACGGCCACGTCCATCTCTACTTCACTCTGTGAAAGCCGCGCAACCTCTTCGAGGACCCTGAGAGACTCCTGGACCCGCTTGGCATTAGCACGTATCACGGACAGCAGGTCTCTCTCGCCGCCAACCCTCAGGCCGGACTCCCTGCCGACATCCGAGACCGAGTCTCGGGCTGACAGCAGCCGGACACCGGCGCCCACGACCAGTTCCGCCAGTGCGTGCCGCGTACGCCTGAGTTCGCGGCTCAGCGTGGCGTCGTTGCCCGCAAAGCGGGCTACATCCTCCAGAACCCGCAACCCCTCGGAGGCGCGGTTGAGGTTGGCATCAACGAGTCGAGTCACCTCTCCAGACATCGGCGCGCCATTCTACCACAGCAGTCAGGAACAGATACCCTCTCGTGCGGGGTGGCAGAACGCCCGAGTGCGGAAGTGGCAATGAAGGCTGACAAACGCGATGGTGGTGGGCGATAGCACCGCCCACCACCATCGGGAAGGATCAAGGGATCGTCTGATTGGCGTCCTAGTCTTTCCAGCCCCTGCCGCTACTGCGGAGCTTGGAGAAACACCATCCGAGGGCACCAAGATAGATGACCCACACCACCACTGCAGTGATTATCGCTTCTGTCGTCATAGCCTGTGCACCTCCTCTCTAGTCCTGACGCCCACGGGTCTTCATGGCCCCCAGGACGAAGCTGAGTATCAACGTGACGACGAGCGTCCCCCAGATGGCATTGCTGGCCCAGCGGGGGTAGCCACCATAGGACTCAGGGATGTCCTGCATGAAGCCACCATAGATAGCCACAAATAGCAGACCGATGGGCACAACGAACTTCACCATCACGTCGAACCACGGGCCGATGTGGAATTCGGACGTGCTGTTGACGTACTCGCGCAGTCTGCTGGCGGGGAAGACCCAGCCAACCACGAGACACGCCAGCGCGCCGGTCAGCAACAGTCCATAGAAGGAGACCGCCCGGTCAAGGATGTCAGGGCCCCAGTAGAGCCTACCATTGGTGGTGAACAGGATGCCGATGGCGAAACCGACGATACACACGCCGGCCGTCGTCTTCGTCCGGCTCCAGCCGAACTTGTCCACCAGCGGGGCAATGGTGCCGCCATAGGCCAGGAAGTACGCTGAGGAAAGCCCCACCAGGAATAGACAGGTGAAGAAGACAAGCCCGAAGAATGCGTTCGCGCCCGGCATCATCGACACGGCTACCGGCCAGGTGATGAAGGCGAGGCCGACGCTCCTGGTCGCGACATCTCCGATCGGGATCGAGAGGGCCTGCATGATGAAGCCCACAGTGCTGAACACGGCGAATCCGGCGAAGAAGCTGGTTGCCGCGTCGCCGAAGCCGGTGATGAACGCACTGTTGTTCACGTCGGCGTTCTTCTTGATGAAGCTGCCATACGCGTACATGCCGGCCATGCCGACGGAGAGAGAGAACGCGATCTGACTGAACGCGCCGAACCAGATGTCAGGGCTGGCCAGTTTGCTCCAGTCGGTCTCAAGGTAGTTGTTCAGTCCCTGAGCTGCTCCGGGCAGGGTGATACCCCTCACCACCAGGATGGCAAGGAACGTCCACGCGACTATCATCACCACCTGGGACACGGGACCGATTACCTTGGCGTCCTTTAAAGGCAAACCAGAAGACAACGACCCAGATGATGGCGAGGCCGATGAGCAGCGATGGAACGGTGCACCGATTTCGGCGGGGCCGCCGGACAGTTGCAGCACCTTGCCGAAGAAGAAGTCGCTCGCGCCCTCCGCACCGGCCTTGCCGATGCCCCATTCAACCGTCGCCGAGGCGATGGCATAGCGCAACGTCCACGCCATAACCACGGTGTAGTACGTGTTGATCAGGAAGGCCACCCACACAGGCCACCAGCCCAGCCACTCCCACTTCTTGCCGATTCCGCCAAACACGCCGGGCGCGCTTGACGCAAAGTACTTGCCCATCCCGAACTCAACGACGAGCCACGGGATACCGATGACAAAGAGTCCGATTACATAGGCAACGATGAAAGCTCCGCCGCCATTGGCGTAGCACAGGTACGGAAAGCGCCACAGGTTGCCCAGGCCTACAGCGGAACCGAGCGCGGCAAAGATGAAGTAGCTGCGCTTGCTCCAGCTTTCCCTTGTCAATTCAGCCAACGATTCACCTCCTAGTATGTGCTATTCATCGACTGCTGGACGTCAGGCAACTCGACCTTTTGCCCTGGCCCTCAGGGACAGTTGCCCCCCACAACGAAACAGGAGTTCCCGCTTAGAAAGCAGCACGCCGTTACCAGTGCGTGTGCGAAGAGAGCCCCCCCATCTCTACCCTACCTCCACTCGCGGAACAAACACCGTCCAGCCGCCGAGCCCCGAAACACGGGGGCTCTGCCGCGGATGTAGCCATTATCCACACGTGTGTCAGATTGTCAATAGCTTTGCGTACGAAAGCGGCGCCCGCGCATCACAGCCAACCCCATCCTTCATCGCCGCCAGCACTCGACGGCGTGCCAGTTGTTCTCTGCAAGTTCAAGTCGCGGCAGTATGCCTTCACTCTTCGCTTCTTTCCAGCATCGCCTGGACGTTGCCGCGAATCTGCCGGTGGCACCGAGGAGGCCGCTCTCCTCCGGAGTCCCCCGACGCAGTTCCACGGCCCTGATGACGCCTCCGGCGTTGGCGATGAAGTCCGGAATCACCAGCACACCCTTCCGACCCAGATAGGTCTCTGCGTCAACGCGATCGGGATATTCGCCGCTCCACCACCAGCCACGCCCGTATCTGTTCTTTACTGCCCGACATAGTGATGACATCAGGCCGCGCACCCGGAACCAGATGTCCACGTCAAGTCCGAAACGGTTCCGCGCCATCGATGCGCTCCCCCTGGACATAGTCGCGGTTCCACAATTTGCGAGGCTTGCTCCGCGACTTTGACCGACGGTGATTGAGTACGTGGTAATCCAGTCCATCCGGATTGTAGACGGCCCCAGCGATGTCCGACAGCGCAACGACCTCTTCGGGCTTGGCTGCGATGCGCGCGGAAGCAGGCCTGACCGGCATGCCAACCCTTCGATGGCCACGGTCGCTCCCTGCAGGCCCTGCCTATGAACCGTGCGGCGACGTCTGCGGCCTCCACCGCCCCGTGGCCGGTCACACCGATCTCATCCAGTGGGATGCCTCCAAGCTCACGGTGCAGTCCCACCGCGCGCCCGATCTCATCCAGTACGATCGCCATACTGTGCCTGTCCGTACCTATCCGGCCCTGAACAACTCAGTCGCAACAGGTGCGCGAAAGCCTACCGTCGGTCCTTGTTTCCGCACCGGGGTTGCTCAGAATGGCTGACTTGGCTCCGCCGCATGGGAAATGCCGGGCTGCCGAGTCTTCAAGGTCATCGCCCTGGCGAGACGGAACACCTCGTGCGTCGACACATCCGTCGCCATGCGGATGCCGCCTATCGCTTGACCGACAACTGCAAGACCCCACCACCAGATGGCCCTAAGGTTCAGGCGCGCGGCTGGTAGAAGTGCACAACCTTCTCCGGTCCAAGGTCATCTGCATACCCGAATATCTCAGTCTCCGCCCCCATACGCCCACCTCCTTCTGCTACGGCGAGGCCGGCATCTCCCACGTACAACGAGTCTCCGCTGCGATGACCTGCCATCCGCCGAAAAGAAGCGGGGCTGAGGCTGACCAGCCCCCGGAACGCTCCCCCCGATCGCCTGCTATGAAGAACCCGCCGTACTCCACTGCGGCGGTACGTCCCGCTCTGAGCAGGACAGGCACTGCCGAACCACGCAGCCTCATGCAGCCCCCACCCACCATCGTCCAGTTCCATTCTAGGCACGGCTCACCGCGGTGTCAACGGCTGCCCACCACGCAACGCCAAACGCCACAGGCTGATTGCTGGTAGCGCGCAATGCTATACTGACTGGCGCCAACGCGGAGGGATGGCCGAGCGGTTGATGGCGACGGTCTTGAAAACCGTTTTCGCGCAAGCGAACGTGGGTTCGAATCCCACTCCCTCCGCCAGGAGTTCTCCGGCCCCCTCCCCACAGGACACTCCGGTTCAGCAGTGAAGGACGAGGATGAAGCTGCACGAGTATCAGGCCAAGCGGTTGCTGGCCGAGTTCGGCATCCCGGTTCCGGCCGGCGCGCCCGCCTCGTCACGGGAGGAGGTCCTCGACGCCGTCAGGTCAGTCGGCTTTCCCGCCGTGGTGAAGGCGCAGGTTCACCAGGGCCGTGGCAAGGCTGGCGGCATCGCCGTTGTCACCAGCCCGAAGCCGCGGCGGAAGCCTGCTCGCGCCTGCTGGGCGCCCGGCTGGTAACCGCACAGAGCGGGCCCCATGGACTGCCGGTGAACACCGTGCTTGTCGAACAGCACACCGACGCGGCGGGAACTGTACCTGGGGCTTCCTCGTCGATCCGGCGCGGCGGCAGCCGGTGTTCATTGTCAGCGCCCGCGGCGGTATGGACGAACAGCTTGCGTCCGAGCACCCGGACGAATTGACCACGGTGGTCATCGATCCCGTCACCGGACTGCTGCAGTACCAGGCCCGCGCTTGCCCGCGCCCTCGGACTCTCCGGCGACCTGCCAGCACAGGCCGGCCAGTACGCGCGCGCGCTGCACCGGCTCTTCGCCGAGAAAGACTGCAGTCTCGTGGAAATCAACCCGCTCGTCGTCACCAGCGGTGGAACACTGCTGGCGCTTGACGCGAAGGTCTCCATCGACGACAACGCGCTGTTCCGCCAGCCCGCGCTTGCTGCCCTGAGGGACGACTCTCAGATCGACCCCCTTGAACAGGAGGCGGCGAAGGTGGGAGTGAGCTATGTGAAGATGGGCGGTTCCATCGGCTGCCTTGTGAACGGCGCGGGGCTGGCTATGGCCACCATGGACATGGTGACTCTGCTGGGGAGCCAACCGGCCAATTTTCTCGACGTTGGCGGAGCGGCCGATGAAGAGCGGATCTGCCGTGCCATCGAATTGCTGCTGGATGACCCCGGCGTCAAGGTGGCATGGATCAACATCTTCGGTGGCATCCTGCGCTGCGACCTGGTGGCCCGCGCCCTGTTGCGCGTGCTCGCACAGCGCCGCACGAACGTACCTTTCGTGGTGCGGCTACAGGGAACGAACGCCGCCGAGGCGCGCGAACTCCTGATGTCGGGGCCCATGAGTCTCATGCTCGAACCGGACCTCACCAGGGCCGCCCGCCTCGCTGTGGCGGCAACCGGGAAGCCATCCCGAAGGCCGAAGGAGCGCAGCGCATGATTCTGGTCGACCAGCGGACTCGCCTACTGGTGCAGGGAATCACCGGCAGGGAAGCGACGTTTCACACCCTTCGCTGTCTTGAATACGGCACCTCGGTCGTCGCCGGCGTCACCCCCAGGAAGGGCGGCTCTACGTGGGAAGGGCAGGTCCCGGTGTTCGACAACGTGGATCGGGCGGCGAAGGAAACGGGCGCGAACACCAGCCTTATCTTCGTCCCGGCGCAATTCGCCTCGGACGCCATCATGGAGGCGGCGGACGCCGGGCTCCCACTGATCGTGTGCATCACCGAACTGATTCCGCTGCTGGATGAGGTCACATGGCACCGGTATCTGCGTGGCAGGGATATCACTGTCGTCGGACCCAACTGTCCCGGGCTGATCTCTCCCGCGGCACACTGCAAAGTGGGTATCATGCCCGGCTCGATACACAAGCCCGGCCCGGTAGGAGTCATCTCGCGCAGCGGCACACTCACCTACGAAGTGGTCGGCCAGCTCACGTCGGAGGGAATCGGCCAGTCCACCTGTATCGGCATCGGCGGCGACCCTCTGCCGGGAACCGATTTCGTGCGGGCATTACGCCTCTTCGAGGCAGATCCGGATACGCGCGCAGTGGTAATGGTCGGCGAGATAGGCGGCGCCATGGAACAGGCCGCCGCGGCGTACATCCAGACCATGAGCAAACCCGTCGTGGCGTTCGTAGCGGGTTCCAGTGCCCCACCCGGCCGCCGCATGGGCCATGCCGGGGCCATCATATCGGGACAGGACAGCACGGCGGCCAGCAAGAAGGCAGCCCTCAGTGCCGCCGGAGCGTTCGTGGTGGACAACCCCGCCGATATCGGCTCAGCGACTCGAAAGATCCTCGAAGAACGCGGCCTGCGCGCCGACTAGACGGTCCGCGCGTCCCTGCGGTACTGAGCACGCCCCTCTTCGTACAGATCCCGTCCGGTGGCATCGTCGACCACCGTGACCGGAAGGTCCTTCACCTCCAGGCGCCTGAGCGCCTCCGGTCCGAGGTCGTCGTACGCGACCACCTCAGCACTGACCACAGCCTTGGAGAGGAGCGCTCCCGCTCCACCGACACCGCCCAAGAACACCGCGTTATGCTCCTGGAGCGACTTGCGGACTTCGAGCGACCTCTTGCCCTTGCCTATCATCGCCTTGAGGCCGAGCGCCACCAGGCGCGGGGAGTACGGATCCATCCTGCTCGCGGTGGTAGGGCCGCCCGCCCCCATCGGCCGCCCGGGACGGGCCGGCGAGGGGCCCATGAAGTAGATGGTCGCCCCTTTGATATCGATGGGCAACGGTTCCCCCCGGTCCAGCGCCTCAACCATCCGCTTGTGTGCGGCATCGCGGGCCACGTAGAGAATGCCGCTCAACAGCAGCCGGTCGCCCGCCCGAAGCTCGCGGACCACATCATCGGTGAATGGAAGCGTGATATGTCTCTCTTCTGCCATGCCTGCTGCCTCTCTATGACTAAATGGTTGCGGTGCCCCTGCGAGCGCTGTGGCACTGTAGATTGACTGCCACCGGCAGGCTCGCGATGTGGCACGGATACGACTCCACGTGCACCGCCAGCGCCGTCACGGAACCGCCATAGCCGAGCGTGCCGATGCCGAGCGCGTTGATGCGCTCCAGCAGGTCCCGCTCCAGCGCCGCGTTGTCCGCATCGGGGCTGGGCTCGCCCACCGGCCGAAGGAGCGATTTCTTGGCCAGCATCATCGTCTTCTCCGTCGTCCCGCCGATGCCCACACCCACCACCAGCGGAGGACACGGATTGCCCCCCGCCTCATCCACCACCGACGTCACGAAATCGATGATGCCCTTCCTGCCCGCCGCCGGGGTGAGCACGGTCAACCGGCTCATGTTCTCCGAACCAGCGCCCTTGGGCAACACCGAGACCTTCACCCTGTCGCCGGGAACGATCTCGACCCACATGTCGGCAGGCGTGTTGTCGCCGGTGTTCACCCTGTCAGTGAACGGTTTGCGGACCACCGACTTGCGCAAGTAGCCGTCGCGGTATCCCTGCCGCACGCCCTCGTTCACCGCATCGCGGAGGTCGCCTCCCACGAGGTGTACGTCCTGTCCCAGTTCGATGAAGACAACCGCAAGCCCCGTATCCTGGCACAGCGGGATCATCTCACGCGGCGCCATGTCCGCGTTCAGCAGCAGCTTCTCCAGGATGTCACGCGAGGCGGGCGATGCCTCCCTCTCCTTCGCGCGGCGCAGCGCCGCAACCACGTCACCGGGCAGATTGTGGCACGCGTCCTGGAACAGAGTGGATATGGTCCGGGTGATGTCATTCACATCGATCTCGCGCACTGCTGTCATCATGTCCTCTCGAACGATTCGTTCCACGTCCCAGGCGTGGCTAGATGCCCATTATCGCCACCGTCTCACGTACGGCCGCGGCGGATTTCAACAACGCGTCCTGCTCCTCCGGCGTAAGCTCCAGTTGCAGCACCTGCTCGACGCCCGCGGCTCCAAGCTTCACGGGAACGCCAACCACCGTGCCGCGTATGCCGTACTCTCCCTCGAGCCGGATGGCGCACGGCAGTATCTCCTTCTTGTCCAGGACTATCGCATCCACCATGCTCACGGCCGAGGCCGCGGGCGCATAGAAGGCGCTTCCCGTTTTTAGAAGCTGGACCACCTCGGCGCCGCCGTTGACAGCCCTGTCCACCAGGGCAACGATGCGCTCCCGGGGCAGGAGGTCCACCAGCGGCACTCCCCCCACCGAACTCAGGCGGGGCAAGGCCACCATCGTGTTGCCATGTCCTCCCAGTATGTACGCGCTGACGCTCGAGACGGAGACGTTCAGTTCCTCTGCGATGAAGGTCCGCAAACGGGCGGAGTCAAGCACACCGGACTGGCCGATAACGCGGGTACGGTCCATGCCCGTTACCTGCTGCGCCAGCTGCACCATGGCATCCAGCGGGTTCGTCACCATCACGATGATGCTGTCCGGCGCCATCCGTGCGACGTTCTCACACACGTCCCGCACCACCTTCGCATTGGTCATCACGAGGTCTTCCCTCGTCATGCCAGGCTTCCGGGCTATGCCGGAAGTGACGACCACTACCGCGGCTCCACGCACGTCGTCGTAGGATGACGTGCCGATCACCTTCGCATCGGAACCCGCCACCGGCAGAGATTCCTGGATATCCAGGGCCTTGCCACGGGCCAGTCCCTCCACAATGTCCAGCAGCACCACATCCGCGTAGCCGCGTTCGGCCAGCCGCTGGGCGCACGTGCCTCCCACCATGCCGGCCCCGATCACTGCAATCCTGGTGCGCATCGATACCTCCATCCGAGAAGAGACGTCGTTCACGAACAGCGGCCCCACTATACCATATCGCTGCAGGAACGGGCTCGCACGCAAACACACACCCCCGTCTGGTATACTCTCTACCCAGTTTGGAACTACGGCTTATCACCATCGACGGACCGGTCGCGGTCGGCAAGAGCAGCGTGGGACTGCTGCTGGCTGAGAAGCTCCATTTCCAGTTCTTTGACACCGGGGTCATCTATCGCACCTTCACCTGGAAGGCACTCTCCGCCGGACTCCCCACCACCGATACCGAGGCCCTCGCTCAGCTGGCCGGTGCGACCACCTTTCAGTTCGTACAGGGCGCCGGGTCGCGCTTGATCGTGCTGGTGGACGGACATGATGTCTCACGGCTGGTGGGAGCGCCCGAAGTGGAACGGAATGTCGCGTTGATCGCCAAGATCCCACGAGTGCGCGAGCGCATGGTGGCGGAGCAGCGCAGGATGGCTGCGGACATGCGGCTGGTCATGGCGGGACGCGATATCGGTACCGTCGTACTGCCCTGGGCGGACCTGAAGGTATTCCTCGAAGCGTCCGTGGAGGAGCGCGCCCGCAGGCGCTACAGCGAGTTGCAGGCTCGCGGAGTCGGCATTGCCTATGAAACAGTGCTTGCCGAGTTGCAGCAGAGGGACCACAATGACATAACGAGGACGGTGTCCCCGCTGAAGCCCGCCGATGACGCCGTCAGCATCAAGACCGATGGACTCAGCCTGTCACAGGTCGTTGAACGCATCCTTGAGCTTGTGCGCGAGCGTGGCTACTCCGCCTGAGCGATACCTCCGATCCGCCCCTTCAAGGGAGAACGCCTGATGAAGCTTGATGCCCGCATCGCAGTCGCTGTCATGCGCGTGGTGTACTGGCTGCTGCTGCGCTGGAGCGTGACCGGACGGGAACACGTCCCCAAAGACGGCCCGCTTGTGCTCATCGCCAACCACGTCCACCTCGCGGACCCGATACTGCTGATGCTGGCCTTTCCACGAGCCGTCACCTTCCTCGCCAAGGAGGAGTTGTTCCGTGTACCTTTCATCGGCATGCTGATGCGGGACGCGGGCATGTTCCCGGTGGTCCGCACCGGAACCATCCAGCAGATGCGGGATGTGATGCGCCAGGCGCAGAATCTGCTCGAGGACGGTCGCGTTCTGGCCATCTTCCCCGAGGGCAAGCGCTCGCCTTCTGGCGTGCTCCTTCCCGCGAAGGCGGGAGCCGCCATGCTCTCGATCCACACCGGCGCACCCGTCGTCCCCGTGGCCATCGCCGGCACTGAGCAGATAGTCGGCCGGTGGTGGTGGCTCAAGAGGCCACGGGTGGCCGTGACCATTGGAATCCCGTTGCACATAGAACGCGCATCGGAGCGCCCGGGGCGCTCCGAGTCGGCGCGCCTCACCACGCAGTTGATGTTGAGTATCGCGCGGCTGCTGCCGCCCGAGCGGAGGGGTCCCTATGCAGATTGAGAGAGCCCGCGAACTCGGCCTCTGTTTCGGCGTCCGCCGGGCCGTAACCATGCTCCGTGAGGCCGCGACGCAGCACGGAGCGATCCAGACGCTGGGCCCTCTGGCTCACAACCGCGTGCTGCTGCAGGAACTCGAACGGCTGGGAATCGCCACCGTCACTACACCAGATGAGTTGTCCGGCCCTACGGTCGTCATCTCGGCTCACGGAGTGGCGCCGCATGTGGTCGAACAGATTCGCCGGCGTGGCTTCACCATCATCGATACCACCTGCCCCAACGTCGCACGGGCTCAACGCATCGCGGCGGAGATGGCTCGCAAGGGATTGACAATTGTAATCTTCGGCGACGCGCAGCACACGGAGGTGCGCGGCCTGCTGGGCTGGGCGGGTGAGAAGGGCCTCGCCACACTGGATGCTGACGCAGTCAGGTGCGGCGCCTCCGCGTCGTCGCGGATCGGCATCATCTCTCAGACCACGCAACGGATGGAGGACTACATCGCGTTCGTGCAACGGCTTGCCGCCAGTGTCCTCACCTTTGGTCACGAGATACGGGCGGTCAACACGCTGTGCGACGCCACGCGCAAACGCCAGGAAGCCGCGGCCGAGCTGGCCCGCACGGTCGACGCCATGGTGGTTATCGGCGGGCGCACCAGCGCCAACACGCGGCGCCTGGTGGAGACGTGCCAGGCGCTCGTGGAGACGCACCACGTAGAGACGGCGGCCGAACTGGGCGATGAGTTGTTGCGGGGCAAGCGCCGTATCGGCGTAACCGCCGGGGCATCCACGCCGGACTCCAGCATCGACGAAGTGGAAAACCGGCTGCGCGGGCTCTAGCCCATGCGATCCTTCAACCGCCGGCCACCGATGAGATGCAGGTGCAGGTGAGGAACCACCTGGCCGCCATCTGGCCCGTTGTTGACCACCACCCGGAATCCGCTTTCAACGATTCCTTCCGTCTCTGCCAGTGCTCGGAGTCGAAGCATCATCCGGCCCATGAGACCTTCATGCTGTGCCGTTAGTTCGCTCATCGACCCTATGTGCTCGCGCGGAACCAGCAGGATGTGCGTCGAGGCCACCGGATGGATATCACGAAATGCGACCATCTCATCGTCGCGGTACACGAAATCACCGGGGATCTCCCCGGCAACTATGCGGCAGAACAGGCAGGTGTCCGGCATCTCTCCCCTCCAGATACGGCGTCGGCGGGTCGGCTAGCTTGAGGAACGAACCTCGTACTCGCCAACGATGAACTCGTAGCTCTTGGTGGCGGTGACCACCACCTTGTGTTGATCGAAGGTGATCGTTATCTCACCCACGACGGTATCCGTGTACATATCGTCGAACCATTCCCAGCCTGCGGAGCCGTGCCTCGGATTTTGGTCCCGACTTCCCGTCGATGATGCCATCCTCATCATCCACCAGATACGGAGTTCGCCACCTTCCCATTGCAGAAGGTACTCCACTTCCCGGAGAACAGCCCGTTCTCGTTCATGCGCTCGGCCGTCACGTATCGTCTCCGGTACACCTTGCTCTCACACGCCGTCGTCTACGAGGAGCGCCAGCGAACACAGCAGGGCGGCGACGCGCGGGCCGCGACACGCCGGTCTCAGTCCTGTCGCACCCGAACCTGTATCGATCACCATGACCCATTGTACCATCACCAACCCTTTTTCACAGAAAGGCTGGTTTGGACGACGGAGGCGCTCTCGCCTACAATACGCGGCGTTCACCCGCAGACAAATCTCGGGAATCAGGAGGGAAGACGCCGACTCGTATACCGTCAGAGAAGCCGAACGCGAGGCACTGCGCACCGTTGCCTCGCTCATGGCAGCCGCGGCGCGTACCGCGCCAAAACCAGAGGCGTGGACAGCATCAGCTCAGCTTGGTGGTGGACGGAGACGACATCGAGGCGCTCGCCCGCACTATGGAAGAACTCGCACCCGGCCGGCCCGACGTGGTCGCCAACTCGATTCGCAGAGACGCCCGCAATCTGCGCACCTCGGGCTGTGTGGTCCTGATAGGAGTCAAAGGCGCGCCAAGAAGCCGGAAAACCCGCTGGACTGCGGTGCGTGCGGCTTCAAGACGTGCGCCAACCTCATCAACGCGCGCGCAAAGGCAGCGCAGTCCGGAGACTACTCCGGTCCATCCTGTGTGTTCACAACCATCGATCTGGGTGTGGCGCTGGGCTCGGCCGCGAAAGTGGCTTCGAACCACAACGTGGACAACCGCTTGATGTACACCATCAGGGGATCGCAGCGAAGAAGCTGAACTGGATGGACGCGGACGTGATTATCGCCATCCCGTTGAGCGCGACGGGAAGGGCATCTACTTCGACAGGGGGCTAGCCGCCAGTCCCGCGAATACGTGGTTTCAGGAGAGCCGTCGCCGGCTCTCCTGAAACTCCGCTGCCTGCCGCCGGTACTCACAGACCAGTCCGTGGTCCGCGAAGCTGTATGCTTCCAGCCGCGCCCACGATTATGTGGTCCAGCACGGTCGCATCCATGTAGCTGGACGCAAGCACCAGATCGCGTGTGATCTGGCGGTCCTGTTCGCTCGGATCGACGCACCCGAGGGGTGATTGTGCGCACGAAGATGACCGACTTGGCCTTATGCGCCAGGGCTGCCTTGAAAACCTCGCGCGGGTAGACCACGCTCGATGTCAGCGTCCCCTCAAGGAGCTTCTCCACGCCACTCGGCTGGTTCTGCGCGTCCGGATACACCATGCTGAAGCGTTCTCGGTCAGCGCTCCCATGAACACCCTCAGGTAGTCCACCACGGCGCGTGAACACCCGAGGGGCGCATCCTTGCCAAACGCCTGTTCGTGGTAGTACCAGTCGATGAGCGCTCGCGCGAACTTGATGGTGCTGGCGGTTATGTCACCGATGCCCTCGATGCCATGAGTTGGCCATCTGAGGCATCGAGCACGCCGCGAACGCTGCCGAATTCCTTGATAGCCTGCTTGGCGATGACCTTACAGTCCCGCGCGGATGAGCAAGCGTGAGCAGGAACTCGATGACTTCGTAGCCATGAAACCCTTCGAGGCCGCCCTGAGCGAATCGCTCACGCAGCCGCTCGCGGTGCCCGGCGTTATCCTGCTGTACACTGAGTTTGCTCAATACGAGCACATACTTTACTATGCCAAGCCCTCAGGAACAGAGCCGGTCATGCCGCACTACCACCTCTGGACAATTGGCTGCCAGATGAACCAGGCGGGGAATCCCGCCGTATCGACGGGCTGCTTGTCACTGCCGGATACGAATCCGTGCCCCATCTTGAAGCGGCCGATCTCGTTGTCCTCAACACCTGCGTGATGAGGTGATGCTGAGGACGGGATCATGGGTACCCTCGGACTGCTGGCCGGCATGAAGCGAGAACGGCCGGACCTGCTCATCGCCGTCACCGGCTGTTTCACCGCGCGCAGGACAGGAACGCATTGCGCAGGCGCTTTCCGCATGTCGATCTGTTCTTGGTTCCGGGGGTATTCGGCCCGCTTGCCTCGTGGCTAGGCCTGCCTTCGTCAACCACACAGCGCGGCCGTGATTCGGCCTCGTGCTGCGCCACCGATGGGGTGCTTCCGCGGCGATCTCGGCCTGCATCCCCATCATCGAGGCTGCAACAACTTCTGCACGTACTGCATCGTGCCGTACACGAGGAGCCGCGAGGCAGGCGGAACACCGGAGGACATAGAGTCCGAGGTCATCGCCCTTGTCGCCCAAGGAGTGGGAGGGGTAGTCCTCACGGGACAGAACGTGGACTCGTACGGCCACGACCTGCCGGGCACGCCCGTGCTGGCCGATCTGCTGGAACGCCTTCACCCCATCGACGGCCTGCGGCGGCTCCGCTTCCTCACCAACCATCCCAAGGACATGAGCCTCAGGTTGATACGAACCATGGCCTCCCTGGACAAGGTCTGCGAACACCTCGATCTGGCACTGCAGTCGGGGGACGACGACATCCTCAGGGCCATGGGGCGTGGCTACACTGCAGCCGACTGATCGTCTCGTGAGCGAGATACGAGAGGCCATGCCCGGCGTGTCCATCGCCACCGATATCATCGTCGGCTTCCCAGGGAAAGCGACCAGCAGTTCAAGGAGTACCTTCTCGATGCTGCAGCGATTGCGATTCGACGTGGTGCACATGGCCGCGTATTCGCCTCGGCCGGGCACCGCGGCCGCGCGGCGAACACGACGACTCGGTCCCTGAGTCCGTCGAAGCGTGAGCGCCTGCAGGATCGAGTTGCAGGAAACCATCGCCGCGGACATCAACGCCCGCTATCTCAATACCGATGCCGAGGTGCTGGTGAAGGGTCACGGAGAGGAAGTGGTTCGGCCGCACGCGAACCCATGAAGCTCGTGTTCTTTGAGAGCGGAGGGGACTGCCTCGGGCAGACCGTGCGAGTGACCATATCGAAGACCAGCCCCTGGGCACTGCAGGGCAATCTTGTTTACAATAGCACCGTCTGAGTTAAGGAGGATTCCGCGTCATGAATGAGCAACTCGCCGGCCTGCTGCCGCTTCTGTTCTTCTTCGTACTGATGTTCGGCGCCATGTACTTCTTCACCATCCGGCCCCAGCGGAAGCGCCAGAAGGAGCAGGAGGAACTCATCCTCAGCCTCAAGAAGGGATCGAAGGTCGTCACCAGCGGTGGCATCTACGGCGTAGTAGAGACAGTCGAGGACACCACTGTGATCATCAAGACCGAGTCCGGCGCTCTCTGCGTAGCTAAGCGAAACTGAGCGTGGTCAGCCGACAGTCGTAGGAGCTGCCACGGTCACTCCTCCACCCCGTCATCAGACGTAGTTGCCGGAACAGGGCGCCACATCGGCCAGATGATCCGAGGAACTCATCGGCGCCCGGCACCGGAGCACGCGTCGCGAAGCGGCGGCAACGAACACCACCGTGCACGGCAACGATCCCCAGACGCCGGAGCACCAACCAAGCGGCTTCGCCCGGTCACGGAGCACCAGGACCACCACGGCGCCTGATACGATGCTGGCTATCGAACCGGCCGCCGTCGCCCGGCGCCAGTAGAACGCCCCGAATATGCTGGGGACGACCATCAGCAGCCCCGCGGATGCGGCCGCCGAGAGCGGCGCGATCATGAAATCCAGCCCCGACTTGGTGGATGCCTGCCACGCGAAGATGAGAGCGATCACTGCCATGGCCGGTATGACCCATTGTCCCATCCGAAGCTCCTGCGCCTCCGTGGCGCTCCGGTTCAGCACCCCGCGGTAGATGTCCCTCGCCCACACGGACGACAGCGTGAGCAGGATCGAGTCGATAGTGGACACCGCCGCCGCAAGGATGCCTACCATGGCCACGAGCGCCAGCGCCCTTGGCACGAAGGGCAGCGCCAGCAGTGTGGGGGTAGCCATGTCCGCGTTCGTCAGGCCGGGAACCAGCATCTTCGCACCGAAGCCCCACAGCACGGCGATGAGCGTGTAGAAGAAGCCGAAGACGAGGAAGCCGCCCATCATCTGGCGCATGGCCTTCACCGACTCGGGGATGAAGAACCGCTGGCTCACCTGAGGATTACTGATGCAGAAGAAGAACCACGGCAGCGTCAACCCGATGAACATGTTGATGCTCCACATGCCGGAGCCCGAAGGAACGGTCAGCAGACCGGCGTGTTCGGCTTCAAAACGGGACAGAAATGCACCCAGACCGCCGAGTTCAGACATGATCAGCACCAGCAGCAGGATCGCGCTCAACATCATCACCACCGCCTGGAATGCGTCGGTCCAGGCGATGGAGCGGAGTCCCGCGATCCTCGACCACGCAACGGCCAGAAGGGTGGCCACCAGGATGCCGGCAAGTACGGGGATGCCGCCTTCGCTCATCCCGCTCATCAGGAGCCCGATGCCAAGAAGCTGCGCGGCACTGTACGGCACCAGGAACACCAGGGCGAGTATGGCGGCAACAGCGCCCACCGCCTTGCTCTGGTATCTGTCCGTGAGCAGATCCATGGGTGTGATGTAGCCGTACCGTCTTCCCGCAAGCCAGAATCTCGGCAGGAAGAACACGGCCAGGAACAGGCCACAGAGATAGGTCATCTCGAACCCCAGCGCTCCCACCCCCCCTGTGTAGCTCAAGCCAGCAAGGCCCACGAGCATGAACGCGCTGTACGTCGTTGCGCTGTACGTGAGCGCGGAGATCACCCCTCCAACACGCCGGTCCGCGAGGAAGAAGTCACTCATGCCAATGCCCACGTGCCGGCGGGCGGCTATGGCGATGGCGAAGCCAAGCACCACGTACAGACCGACGGCCAGCCAGGCCCACGCTGTACCACTCATTCCCGCCACCTCAGGAAGAAGAAGAACATACCGGCAATGGCGACCGCAGGCCAGATCACCCAGAAGAGGAATGCTCCGGTGAAGCTCTCCCACCCGCGAAGAACGAACCAGGGGACGAGGAAATCAATGACCAGAAGACCGCACAACAACCCCCATGCGATTCTGCTCTTGCTTATCATGAACCGATTATAGCAGCGTAGTTTTTTCGAAGCGCAAACGAGGGATGAACGTGACGCCGCCACAAACCGCCTACGGGTGCCGTTTGCTTTCCAGCAGGACCGTCACCGGCCCGTCATTCACCAGTGCCACCTGCATGTACGCCTGAAACACGCCGGTGGCGACCGTGAGTCCCAGTTCCCGCAGCGCCCTGACGAAATGCTCGTAGAGCGGCAGCGCCATCTCAGGGGGAGCCGCGTCGATGAAGCTGGGTCTCCTGCCTTTCCTGGTATCCGCCATCAGCGTGAACTGGCTCACCGCCAGCACGGCGCCGCCGGCCTCCTGCACGGACCGGTCAAACTCCGCGTTCTCATGCGGGAACACCCTCAGGCCCGCCACCTTCTGCGCCAGATAGACGGCATCTTCCGTAGTGTCATCCCGGCCGACGCCGAGAAAGACTACCAGTCCGGCGTCGATCGAACCCACCGTCGTCCCATCCACCGTTACTGAAGCTGACTTTGCCCGCTGTACCAGAGCTTTCATGCGTGAGAACTGCTATTCTAGGCTGCATCTGCTGAACGGTCAACGTGTGTCTGCTTCGTGATTGAGGCGGACCGTGTCCAGCATCTATAATGCAACCACAACCGTGAGCATCCCTGATTCCATCTTCCGTGGCGTCACCCGCCCGGCCAGATACACCGGCAACGAGTGGAACAGCGCCACAAAGCCCTGGGACAGCGCCTCCCTGCGCTTCGCCCTCTGCTATCCGGATGTGTACGAGGTCGGCATATCCAATCTCGCCCTGCCGATACTCTACGAATGCCTGAATGCGATCCCCGGCGTGCTGGCCGAAAGGGTCTTCGCGCCGTGGGCCGACATGGAGCAGGCGCTGAGGTCAGCAGGTCTCAGTCTGTTCTCGCTCGAGTCGCGGCACACGCTGGCAGACTTCGACGTCGTCGCGTTCTCACTCGGCTACGAGTTGACGTACACCAACGTACTGACGGTGCTCGACCTTGGAGGCATCCCACTGTTGCGGCGCGACCGAACATCAGCGCACCCGTTGGTGCTTGCAGGCGGCAGCTGCGCCTCGAATCCGGAGCCGATGTCCGATTTCGTCGACATGTTCTTCGTGGGAGAAGCGGAGGAACGTCTTCCGGACCTGGTGCGCGTGCTGCAGGAATTCAAGCATGACCGGGCACGGCTGCTCGAAGCGGTGTGCGCCGTCAATGGAGTCTATGTACCGGCGTTCTACGAGCCCCGCTACGACAGCGCCGGGTTGTTCGCCGGAATGGAGAGAACGGAGGGCGCCGCGCCCGCCATCATCTCCCGGCAGATAGTCACACAGCTGCCCCCACCGCCCACGCGTCCCATAGTACCGTTCCTGGAGGCGGTTCACGACTACGGCAGCATCGAGATCCAGCGCGGTTGCACGCGCGGCTGCCGCTTCTGCCAGGCCGGCATGCTGTACCGCCCGGTGCGCACGCGCAGCCGGCAGGAAGTGGTGGACGCCTGCGAACGACTGGCACGTAATTGCGGCTACAGCGAGCTGTCGCTGCTCTCACTCAGCAGCAGCGACTACCCTCAGGTGGAGGAACTGGTGGCGGACCTCGGTCCACTGTGCCGCCGGGAGAACATCTCGCTTTCGCTGCCGAGCCTGCGGCTGGGGCCTGAATCGGTCCGCCTGCTCGAAGCGCTGCCAGGGCGCCGCGGCAGTTCGTTCACGTTTGCTCCCGAGGCAGGCACCGAGCGGCTGAGGCGCGCCATCAACAAGAACGTCACCGAGGAAGACATATTCACTACGCTGGAGGCCCTTCGCGACGGCGGCTGGAGCAAGCTCAAGCTCTACTTCATGATAGGGCTGCCCACCGAGACCGAGGAGGACGTGGCCGGCATCGCCTCACTTGTGCGTCGAGTGGCGGCGTTCGATCCCCGCCTCCGCCTCAACGTCAGCGTCTCACTGCTCGTGCCGAAACCGCATACCCCGTGCCAGTCGGACGCGCAGGACCTCGCCGAGGTGGTCGATGCCAAGGTCGCCATCCTGAAGAAAGGCCTGCGCAACGACCGGGTCAAGCTCTCCTGGCCGGACACCAGGATCAGCCAGCTTGAGGCGGCGTTATCGCGGGGCGACCGCCGTCTCGGAGCGGTCATCCTCCACGCGTGGCAAATGGGCAGCAGATTCGATGCCTGGGGCGAGTGTTTTACATTTGACAACTGGCTGCAGGCGTTCGCATGCTGCGGACTTCGCATCGAGGACTTCGCCAATCGGCCACGCCAGTGCGGTGAGCCGCTGCCATGGTCGCATATCAGCACCGGCGTCTCTCTCGACTACCTCACCGCCGAGCACCAGAGGATACAGGAAGGCCGGCCAACGCCGGATTGCCGTGTAGCGGACTGCAACGCATGCGGTCTTCAGAACCGCGAGGGTGGATGCGAGCAGGCGACTAGATCGACTTGAGGAAGTGGCTGATCGCCCGGTTCGTCTGTTCGGGCTTCTCGGCGAAGAAATGGTGAGTGCCACCGTCTATCACCACCATCTTCGCTCCGTCGATATGTTCCGCCAGATATGCGCCGTACTTGGGCGGCGTCAGTACGTCGAGGCTCCCTGCCAGCACCAGCGTGGGCGTCTTGATCTCGGGGAGCCGCGCCATTACATTGAAGCGGTCGCAGCAGACGAAATCGTTCAGTTGCACGCGGGCCCCGACCTGGGCCATCTGCGCGGCGATCTGTTCACGCAGGCTCTTATCCATGCCGGCCTCACGCGCCACCGCATCGAAGGCCACATCGGTGACCGCGGTCAACTGCGCCTCCACAAACTCACTCAACCATGACTTCGGGCTCTCGATGCCTTTCTCAATCGCCTCGAGAACATGTGGCGCAACCCGCAGTTTGGCGCCCGTTCCCACCAGGATTAGCCCACCAACGTCATCGGGGTAGTCCAGGGCGTACTGGAGCACGATGGCCCCCCCGAGGGAATGACCTGCGAGGATGGGGCGTTTGTATCCTTTCGCCAGGACGTAGTCGTGCAGCCACCGGGCATAGTCTTCGACGCTGGAACAGGCCTCTCCGGGCGCGAGGTGGCCCGGCAGGTTCAGCGCATCCGCGTCCCGGAAGAACTCGGTCTGATGCTTCCAGACGATCCCTGTGCCGCCGGAGCCATGCACAAATACCAGTTTCATGTGACTGTGCCTCCCGGGGTCTGAGTTGACGCACACTTCCACGCGTCACTCTTCGGCAGCCAGGTCCACTTCACCGGTCGCGGTGACCGACACCACGGTGTCCCCTTCTTCCAGAGCCATCAGGTGAACACCGCGCGCGTTCCTGCTCTGCACGGATATCTGTTCCATCGGAATCACCACAACGTTTGCGGCGGAAGAGAGCAGCACGAGGGAACCCTGCGGCGGCACAAGGCGAGCCACAGACAGTTTGCCCGTCTCAAATCCCACCCGGTGTACGCGCAGTCCCTTGCCTCCACGTTTGTGCACCGGAATGCTGTCCACCCGGGTCAGCTTGCCAAAGCCCTTCTCGGTCACGGTGAGCAGGTACACGTCGATATGGACGCGGTCCATTCCCACAAGATCATCATCGGCCACCCTGAGCCCCCGCACTCCTCCGCTGCTCCGAGACGCGGTTCTGAGGTCCTCAACGGTGAAGCGGTTGGCCAGTCCGTTGCGGCTCACCATCACGAGCTGATCGCTATCACTGACCACCTGTGCGGACACGAGATGGTCATCATCTCTCAGATTGATGGCGATGACACCCGTCTTTCGTATGCTGGAGAACGCCTCAAGCGGCGTCTTCTTCACCACTCCGCGCCGGCTGGCCATGACCAGGAACCGCTGCTCTTCGAACTTGGGAATGGACAGAAGTGCCGTGATGTCGTCCCTGAGGTCCACCGGCACGACGTTCACGAGCGCCGTGCCCTTGGCTGTCCTGGAGGACTCCTCCGGTATCTGGTAGCACTTCACACTGTAGACACGGCCGCGTCCGGTGAAGAACAGGATGGTATCGTGCGTATCCGCCGCCAGTATGTGACGAACGGAATCGTTCTCCCGGGTCACCATGCCCGTCACACCCCGGCCACCCCGGTGCTGCACGCGGTACGTTGAAGCGGGCAGCCGCTTGACGAAGCCGTTGGCGCTCAGCGTCACGATCATCTTCTGGTGCGGAATGAGGTCTTCGTTACTGAACTGGGTGGCCTCCTCCTCCCATATCTGCGTGCGCCGCTTGTCCGCGTACTTCGCCTTCAGCTCGTTGACGTCGTCTCTGATGAGGTAGAGTATCTTCTGCGGATTCGCCAGCAGATCTTCGAGGTAGTTGATCGTCTTGACCAGCTCCGCGTACTCCTCCGCCAGCTTCTCCCGTTCCAGTCCCGCCAGACGCCTCAACGGCATATCCAGGATTGCCTGTGCCTGCTCCTGGGACAGCTCGAAACGCGACATCAGGTTCTTGCGCGCGTTCTCAACCGTATCGGAGCCACGGATGATCGCGATGACCTCGTCGAGATGGTCCAGTGCGATCTGTAGTCCTTCGAGGATGTGCGCGCGCTTCGTGGCCTTGTCAAGTTCAAATCCGGATCGGCGGGTTATCACGTCGGTGCGGAAGTCGATGTAGCACGTCAACGCCTCGCGCAGATCGATGGTCTTCGGCTTTCCGTTGACCAGAGCGACCATGTTGACGAAGTAGGTGGTCTGCATCCCTGTATGCTGATACAGGTTGTTCATGATGCGGCCGACCTGGGCTTCCCTCTTCAGGTCGATGACGATCCTGAGGCCTTCACGATCGGACTCATCGCGAACCTCGGCGATGCCGGTGATCCGCTTCTCCTTCGTCAGCACGGCGATGCGTTCAACCAGTTGCGCCTTGTTGACCTGGAAGGGGATTTCACTGATGACGATCTGCCGCTTTCCGGACTTGGTGGTGATCTCCTCCGCACGGCCCCGCAGCACGATCCGGCCGCGGCCGGTGGTGTAGGCGCTACGAATGCCCTCGGAGCCCAGGATGATGGCTCCGGTGGGGAAATCCGGCCCCTTCACGAAATTCAGCAACTCCTCGCTGGTGGCAAGAGGGCTCTCGATGAGATGCGCGATAGCGTCGCATACCTCGCCGAGATTGTGCGGCGGTATGTTGGTGGCCATGCCGACGGCGATGCCCGAGGCGCCATTCACCAGCAGGTTCGGCAATCTCGCCGGCAGGACCGAAGGCTCCTGCAGTGAATCATCGAAGTTGGGGATGAAGTCGACCGTGTTCTTATCGATGTCGACCAGCATCTCCATGGCGATGGGGGCCAGTCGCGCCTCCGTGTAGCGCATGGCCGCTGGCGGATCTCCGTCAAGGCTGCCGAAGTTGCCCTGGCCGTCAACCAGAGGATGCCGCAGCGAGAAATCCTGCGCCATGCGCACCATGGCTTCGTACACCGAAGAGTCGCCGTGCGGATGGTACTTGCCGAGCACCTCTCCAACGAGTCGAGCGCTCTTCTTGTACGCGGTGCCCGGGCGCATCCCCAGATCATCCATCGCGAACAGGACGCGGCGCTGGACCGGTTTGAGTCCATCCCGCGCATCGGGCAACGCCCGGGCCACGATCACGCTCATGGCGTAATCGAGGTAGGAGCGCCTCATCTCCTGTTCGATATCAATCGGCTTGACGAGTCCTATTCCTGTCAATCCAGACTCCCCTCTCGTTCCTGAGGCTCATCCACCAGTGTGAAGCCTTCAAGGAATCCCCTGTCATCTTCTTCCCCGTACGGCTCTTCATAGTCGCCATGGCCCAGTCCCCGCAACGCCGCCGACTTCCGGCCCTCGTCAACGATGGGCGGCGTCTCGATGGGTGAAACCCTGCCGGGGTGACCATAGAGCCTGTCCGCCTGCGGCGGCGGGAACGACGCCTGTCCGGCAAGCGACGGATGCTGGTAGTCTTCCCTCACGAGCAGCTGCGTACCTCCCTCATCCGTCCCGAGAATGGTGGCGCTGTACTGGTTGCCTCCCTGCATCAGCTTTGCAAGCCGGAGTCCGTACTTCGACTCCAGTTCTCCCAGGACGCCACCTTCTCCATCTTCCGCCAGCACCTGCTGGCCGCGCCGCCTCAGCGTCACCGCCCCACCGATGCCGATCTCTCCAAGGCGTTCCACAGACGTGATTCCGGTCAGTGCAACGACCCCGGTCTTGCCAACAGTGGAAGCGAAGAAGTCCTTGCCCAGCGAGCGCGCCTTGTCCGGCTCAAGCTTGCCGATGCCGTTCCACGACTTCAACCGTTCGAGGTTCTTCGTAGCGATGCCGTTTCCCGGCTCCAGCTCCAGTGTCTTGCGGTACGCCTCCTCGGCCTCGACGAAACGTCCCAGCTCGATGAGGGCCCGGCCCAATCGATTGAACGCGGCCACATCATCCGGGAACCTCGCGATGATGGCGCGATTCGAAGCGACCGCCTCTTCCCATCTGCCCTGCACAGCCAGCGCGATCGCCTCTTGAGACAGCTTGCGACTGAGTCGCGTGCGTTCTTCGTCCTGCTCCAATGCCAACTCCTGGCCGCAGTCCTCTCAAGGACTACTCTGCCTGCCTGAACTCTACCTCAAAAGCCTTGTGCAATGCCCTCACCGCTTCCTTGACGTGCACTTCATCGATGATGCACGTGATACGTATCTCGGAAGTAGTGATGAGCTGGATGTTTATGTTTGCATCAGCCAGCGCACGGAACATCCGGGCAGCGTACCCCGGGGCGTTCTGCATCCCTGTTCCGACGATGCTCACCTTCGCCAGCGTCTTGTCGCTCGTGATCCTCTGAGCACCGATCTCCCTGGCCACCGGCTCGACAATGGAGAGCGCCTTGAGCACATCCGTGCGCGCTACCGTGAAGGTGACATCGGTCACGCTGTCCGTGCCAGCGTTCTGCACAATAGTATCAACGCTGATATTGGCCCGCGCAAGCGGCTCGAATATGTCCTTGGCTGTTCCCGGATGGTCGGCCACACCCACCACCATTATCTTGGCCACGTTCGTGTCTTGCGCTATCCCACTCACTTTGTTGCGCAGTTCCATGGAGTCCTCCTTGCAGATGAGAGTGCCGGGGGCATCGCTGCTGCTGGACGCGACCAGGATCGGCATGCCGTACACCTGTCCCAACTCAACCGCCCGCGGGGCCATGACGGCGGCGCCGTAGGTGGCCAACTCCAGCATCTCCTCGTAGCTGATCGCTTTCAGCTTCACCGCGTCCGCCACCACACGAGGGTCCGCCGTGTACACGCCTTCCACATCGGTGTATATCTCACAGACGCTCGCCCCCAGGCTGATGGCAAGAGCCACGGCCGTCGTATCGGAGCCGCCGCGGCCGAGCGTGGTCGTGTCCATGTCCGGCGTCACTCCCTGAAACCCCGCAACGATCACCGCGTTGCCTCGCGTCAATTCCTCTCGAATGCGTTGAGGGTCGATCGAGGTGATACGCGCCTTGTTGTAGCGCGTGTCCGTGTGGATTCCCGCCTGGAGGCCGGTCAGGCTCACGGCACTCTGCCCCATCTCCTTGAGTGTCATCGCCAGCAGCGTGCTGGACACGATCTCTCCGGTGGAGAGCAATACATCCATCTCCCGCTCATCGGGTCGCTCAACCAGCTGGTGCGCCAGCGAGATGAGTTCGTCCGTCGTATCACCCATGGCAGAGACGACCACTACCATGTCGTTACCGGCCTGACGGCCTCGCGCGATGCGCGAGGCGACGTTGCGGATGCGCCCCGCATTTGCAACAGAACTGCCACCGTATTTCTGGACTACTAGAGCCATAGCCGATCCTCTCAGGCGGTGAACACCCGCATAAGGTTGTGTCCTTCTTCAACAACGAGGCCTGTTCCAGCCCCTTCCTTCTCGGTGAAACGCACGGCGCCGTTCGGTGTCACTCCAGAACCCCAGATCACAAACGGCACCCGCTCAGCGACATGCGTCTGAACCTTGATCGGCGTCGGGTGATCCGGCGCCACGAGGAGCCGCACGTTCTCCTGCCCAAGCCGCCGCAACGGCGCCACCATGAGGCGGTCGATTCGTTCGATGGCCTCGATCTTATCCTTCACGGAACCGTCATGTCCCGCCTCGTCGGGCGCTTCGACATGGACAACCACGAGGTCTTCCCGCTGCAGCGCCTTCAGAGAACCCTGGATCTGCGCCTCGTAGTCGTTCAGAATGTCTCCGGTCACGCCGGGAATGGACAGCACTCGCATGCCCACCATTTTCGCCAGACCCAGCAGGAGGTCCACCCCCGAGGTCATCGCCGCACGCAATCCATACGTCTCGTGGAACGCCGGCATCGGAGGGATCTGGCCGCTGCCCCAGAAGAGCCAGATCGTGGTCGCCTCAGGCTCTCCTCGCTCTCGGCGACGTCGATTAACAGGATGATCGGCCAGTACATCCTGAGAGCGGGCCATCAGGCGGCGCAGGTAGTCGCTCCCTTCGCCCGCCGGCAGATACTCCCGGACAACTCCCCCGGGGATATCGTGTGCCGGAGTGCACCGGGCGCTCAGTGTCTCTTCGTGTCCGCGTATCTTGCATATGTGACGATAGCTGATGCCCGGGTGAAAGCTCACTTCGGCATCGCCAAGGGCGTCGTTCAGGGAGGCGATCAACTCGCGGGCTTCATCATTGCCGATGTAGCCGCAACTGTAGCTGTCCATCCGGCCATCCCGGACGCTGACCAGATTGCAGCGGAACACAACCTCTCCCGGCCCGACGGGGAGTTCCATGCTTCGTGCTTCGATGGACCCACGGCCTTTGTAGTACACGCGGGGATCATAGCCAAGCAGAGACATGCAGGCGCACGCACTGCTGGGCTCCATGCCCTCGGGCACGGTGCGCACCATGCCGGCCATTCCCCCGCGCGCCAGCGCGTCCAGATTTGGCGTGCGTGCCAGCTCAAGACAGGTCTTACCTTCATGATCGGGCAATGACCAGCCTGCGGCGCCGTCGGTTATCAGAACCAGGTACTTCATATTTGCAGCGGGTATTGAAGCACTTTATAATAGCACGGGCAAACGGGGCGTAGCGCAGTCTGGTAGCGCGCAGCGTTCGGGACGCTGAGGCCGGAGGTTCGAGTCCTCTCGCCCCGAGTGCTTTCTATCCCCTCTATCTGCCCCCTATTCCCGACCGTCCTTCCCCTCGATAGTCATGTGCGCCTGTGCTACAATGCGGCGCGGCCGATAGAACATAATACGAGGAGGGAACATGGCGCTGAAGACCCCCGAACAGTACAAGCAGGCTCTGAAGAAGCTGCGGCCGAACATGTATAAGTTCGGCAAGTTGATCGAGGACGTCACCACGGATCCCAACACAAAGAGAACTGTCGAGGGGCATTCGCAGCTCTACGCCGCCGCGCTTGATCCTCAGTACGCGGATCTGTTCTCAACCACATCCCACCTCACCGGAGACAAGGTCTCCCGCTACCTCTCCATCAATCAGTCCGCCGACGATATGATCGCGAACTGCAAGATGAAGCGAGCGGCCTACCACCTGACGGGAACCTGTACCGGAGGCCGCTGCGCCGGCTACAACGCCCTGAACTCCATGTGGATCACCACGTATGAGATGGATCAGGAGTACGGCACGGATTACCACAAGCGCCTTGCCGACTGGCTCCGCTACGCGCAGGACAATGACATCACCGTCTCGGGCGCGCTCACCGACCCGAAGGGCAACAGATCGCTTCCCCCCTCGCAACAGGAAGACCCCGACATGAACTTGCATATCGTCGAGGTCAAAGACAACGGCATCGTCGTTCGCGGCGCCAAGGTCATGATCTGCGGCACCGCCGCCGCGCAGGAGTTGTTCATACTGCCCGGTTCCGGCTACAAGGAGTCCGATAAGGACTATGCGGTTTCCTTCGTGATTCCGAAGGACACACAGGGTCTCACCATCGTGGAAGCACGCCGGCCCAGTGACACGCGCGAGCTTGAAGAGGGCTTCGACATCCCCAACGAACTCGGCGGAATCACCCAGGCCTACCTCTTCTTTGAAGATGTCTTCGTGCCGAAGGAGCGCGTCTTCCTCGCTGGAGAGTTCAAGTACTCCGGCGCGGCCGTGATGAACTTCATCATGCCCTACCGCGCCGCCATCGGTGGCTGCGTTGCCGGGCAGGGAGACGTCATGTGTGGAGCCGCGGCACTCATCGCCCGGGCGAACGGCCTCTCCTCCAAGGCCTTCAACGACAAACTGGTTCAGATGCAGATCAACAACGAGACAACCTTCGGCATGGGTGTCGCCGCATCCGCCCTGGGCAAGAAGCATCCTTCGGGTGCCTGGCTCACCAACGCCATGTTGTCCAATGTAAACAAGGTGCACGTGGGCACGCTGCCGTACGAGACGAAGCGCCTGACACAGGAGATAGCCGGCGGCATCGGCGAGACGGGATGTCTGCCCTCGTACGTGGACTTCAACGACCCCAAGTACGGCCACCTGGTGCAGAAGTACCTGAAGGCGGCCTCCAGCGCTGAGTCGAGGGCGAGGATCGCCCGGCTCATCGAGTGGCTGACGCTGGGCGCAGGAGTGCCAGGGTGCATGCATGGCGGTGGTTCCCCTGAGGGCGCCAAGCTGATGGTGCGGCTCAACATGGGACTGGACCAGTCCATCAACTACGCGCGACGACTCGCCGGGCTGACCGAGCCGGTGGAGGAGCCCGCTCCGAAGAAGT